>CAIVRI010000047.1 GCA_903908265.1 uncultured Pseudomonadota bacterium | reverse complement strand
TTCGAACGCCGCCAGAGCTACCGGTTGGTGACGGCAGCCGACTGATCCAGCTTGTCGGCCAACCATAGCTTGATCAGCGATTGCCGCGTCATGCCGAGTCGTCGCGCCGCACGGTCGGGGGAATCCACCATCCAGGCCGGACAATCCACGTTGACCCGCTTCGCCTCTGTGCCCGCGCGCCGAGCGTTGCTGAGATCAAGGTGTTCCATGATTTTCTCGCCAGCATAAAATTTGCGATCAAACGTCTTCGCTTTCATATATCGCTGCCTCTTCATCCCGTGATCGTCTCACGGAAATTAGCCGAATATTGTCGCCGCGCCGGGTCATGATTGCGGACCGATGCTGCTCGTCGATCTTTCCGACCAGCAACCAACGGGGTTCATCCGCAGTGCGCCTTGCCCCCTTCTCCTAGGCCGCCGCAGAACTCGGACTCACACAACCTGCCGTGAGCCAGGCGGCGCGCCGTCTGGAGTTCGCTATCGACACCCGTCTTTTCAACCGCAATCATCGCGCCATCGCCCTGACCGACTCCGGTAGCCGCCTCTATGCCGACGTGGCCGACGGGTTTGCCCGCATTTTGGAACGGCGCGCAAGTAGGCGCACCGACCGCGCCACCCGGTGCGGCACGCACCGGCGCGGAACCATGCGCGCCTGCCGAACGGCTGCTCCACTCCTCAGCCGCAGACCTTAGGAGGTCGGTAGTTTGTCGAGGAACCGTTCTAGGTCGGCATTAAAATCTAGCGCCTCATCCACAAACAGCGCGTGCCCCGCGTTCGGATAGAGCGTCACCTGCGATTCTGGGAGGTGTGCCTTCAACGCCGCCCCCTGATCGGCAAGGCGCGGCCGAATGGCATAGAGCACAGGCACTTGCGCGCGGTAGATAGCGTTTTTGTAGTATTCACGGGAATAAGGCTTGGCCAGCAACTCGGCCGCCACGGCCGCCGGCACGCGCAGCACAGACGCCTCTACCAGCCGCAGCAGCGCATCCGGTGGGGGATGCGCAAACAGGCCCCGCGCGAAGGCGCGCAGTCGCTCAGTCCGGGATTGCGGGACCTTCTGGACCGTAGATGCCGAGGTGGCCGGCTTGGGTGGAGAGGCTTCCCCAATGGAGTTGTCGACCAACACCAATCCGCGCAGTGCGGTGGGCCGAAAACGCTCCACGTAATCGAGCCCTTCCATCACACCGAGCGACCAGCCCACCAACACAAAAGACACCGGTTTTACCTCGGCAACAAACTCACTGATATCAGCAGCACGCCGTACCGCGGTGTGCGGGCCTGCGTACAACTCAGACTCGCCCTGCGAACGGGGATCGAGCACCACCACACGATGACGGGCCGACAAGGCCACCAGTTGGGCTTCAAAAATACGTGCTGGCATCAACCAGCCCGGCACAAACACGAGCGTCGGTTCACCCTGACCGGCTTCGAGGTAATGCAGCCGGATCCCATCCGACGTGCGAAACTCGCGGTTCTGGATCGTCGACGCATGGGCGGAGGTACTGCCTGCACAGCCGAGGCCGCAGACGACCGCCGCCCGCACGAGAACCCATCGAAGTTGTTTCCAACGCCACTGCAAGAGCGACACTCCCCGATGACGGACGCCAAGCCACAACCCATCCTACGCGTGATCGACATCATATCGCTGATCGTCGGTACGGTTGTCGGTGCCGGTATCTACAAATCTCCCGCCCTGGTCGCCGGTGCCCTGTCCAGCCCAGGTCTGATCATGGCTGTTTGGATTGCCGGTGGCGTCGCTTCCATCATCGGCGCCTTGTGTTATGTGGAACTGGCCACCTCGTACCCGAGCTTCGGCGGCGAATTCCACTTCATTGGTCGTGCGTTTGGCAACAACGTGGCCTTCGTGTACGCCTGGGCGCGCTCGATCGTGATTTTACCGGCGGCGATCGCGCTCTTTGCGGTGACGCTGGGCGACTATCTGACCCCAGTCCTGCCGCTAGGACCACACTCGCCCACTGTCTGGGCGATGCTGATGATCGTGCTGCTCAGTGGGCTGAATGCACTGGGCGTGCGGCCAGCGCGTAACGCCCAGAACGTATTTGCACTGATCGAGGTCGGCACCGTCATCGCGATTGTGATTGCCGGACTCGTCGGCCACGGGCATACCGCACCGACGCTGGTTTCGAGCCCCGTCGGTGGGGGTGGACTCGGCTTTGCACTGATCTTCGTGCTGTTGACCTACGGCGGCTGGAACGAAGCGGCCTACGTGTCGGCCGAAGTGGCCGACAATCGCCATGGCATCCTGCGTGGCGTGCTCTATGGGCTAGGCACCGTGACGCTCTTGTATCTACTCATTAACGCCGCGTACTTATGGGGCCTCGGTCATGCGGGCGTTGCCCATTCCACAGCCCCCGCGGCGGATTTGTTTCGTCTGGCCTTTGGCACCCGTTCCGGCACGTTGCTCAGCGCCATCGTGGCATTCAGTTGCATGAAAGCCATCAGTGCGACCGTGTTCTTCGGTGCGCGCAGCAATTATGCAGTCGGCCAAGACTGGCATCTCTTTCGCTGGTTAGGACACTGGCATCCGTGCGGGGCACCACGACGCGCCATTCTGGCCCTGAGCGTACTGTCGCTGCTGCTGGTGCTGCTCGCCGCCTACACGCCCAACGGCTTTGAGTCCATCGTCGAGTTTGAAGCGCCGGTCTTCTGGCTCTTTATCCTCGCCACGGCCTTGTCGTTATTTGTTTTGCGCGCCCGCTTCGGCATCGCTGCGGGCGCATTCCCCGTGCCGCTCTACCCCGTACTACCCGCAGTGTTCGTGCTCAGTTCCGCCGGTCTGCTCTGGTCTAGCATCGCCTATACCGGCATCGGTGCACTAGTCGGAGTCGCCTTCCTGTTGCTCGGTTTGATCCCACTGGCAATCGAACGCTACCTGACACGGCCCGCGCCGGCCGCGACGGGCGGCAACGACGCTTGATAACGCCCACGGACTAAACGCTACCGGGACGTCTAAAATCGTCGCACGTAATCACCAAACTGTGGTCACTGCAGGCGTGGGCCTGCAGCGTGCAGTGCATCGCGCACTTGCCGCAACGCCGCGACCCATTGGTCGGTTTCCTGCGCCCCCGACACCGCCCAGCGACCGCCGAGCACAAAGAAGGGCACCCCCTGAATGCCGAGGCGACGCCCTTCCACCAAATCCGCTAGCACGCCGTCCGATGCCGCACCCGCCATCAAGCATTCAGGCCAACTGCCAACCGCAAGACCGACTCGATCAGCAATGCCCGCCAACACCGCCAGATCACCGATGTCCTCGCCGCGCTCGAAGTACGCCGCAAATAACGCCTCCACCACCGCATCAGAACGCGTACCGGCCAACGCCACGAGAGTGTGCGCAAGACGGGTATTGGGTATCCGCCGAATCGACTGGAACAGAAAGGGAATACCCACCGCCTGCCCAAAACCCACCAGTTGTTGCTGAATCGCCGCCAGGCGCTGCGCATCGGGGAATTTTTTCGCCATATAACTGGCCCGATCAACACCCTCAGCGGGCAACTCAGGGTTCAGTTCGAAAGGTCTCCACTGCACGGTCACGGCCAGTTCAGGAGATTCCCGCAAGGCGTCCTCCAGTCGCCGCTTACCGAGGTAGCACCAAGGGCAGACCATGTCGGAATAGATATCGATGGAAATCGGGTTGCGCATGTTTGCAGTGTAACGGGCGCCATTGGCCGGCCGATAGTCCAGCGCTCGCAGGCGTCCGCCGCAGGAGCCACCTAGACGTGATGGCGCGGGCTGCCGTCAGACGGCCCTACCGCCGATCCACCGCAGTCGGACGATCGATAGTAGGGTGGAAACACCGCCGCGCAAGTCACCCCGCAAACGAACGGACCGCCGCATGAATACGCTCGACTGCGCCGGCCGGGACGTCCAGATGAAACACGAACCGAACGAGATCCGACCCCATGGTGGAGGCCTGGACCCCATGGTGAGCCAAGTGCGCCAGCACTGCCTCCGCACGGGTCCCTGCCTGTAAGCGGAAGATCACGAGGTTACTTTCCACGGGTAGCACAGACTCGACCCATGGTAGCGACGGCAACAGAGCGGCCGCGGCACACGCTGCCGCGTGATCGTCCACAAGACGCGTGAGGTGATGCTCCAACGCATACAGTCCCGCCGCGGCCAGATAGCCCGCTTGGCGCATGCCACCTCCGAACAACTTGCGCAGCCGATGGGCTCGGGCGATCTGCTCGGTGGAGCCGAGCAGCAGCGATCCGACCGGTGCACCAAGGCCTTTAGACAGACAGATCGAAATCGTGTCGAAGAGTGCACCGAAGCGCCGCGGGCTTTCGCCCGTCGCCGCCAAGGCATTGAAAAGGCGCGCCCCATCCAGATGAAAAGCCAGATCGTGCGCATCGCACACGCTGCGGATGCGCTCGAGTTCCGCGAACTCCCAACAAGCACCACCGCCCTTGTTGACGGTGTTCTCAATCGCCACGAGGCGCGTCCAGGGCAAATGCGCGTCAGTACGCTTATTGATCGCACTCTGCACCGCCTCCGCGGTAAAGCGTCCGCGGTCACCACCGAGCAACCGCACCGAGGCACCGGAATTGGCGGCGATGCCACCGCCCTCGTACAAATAGATGTGCGCCAAGTCTGAGCAGATCACTTCGTCACCCGGACGCGTATGCACCCGAATGGCGATCTGATTGGTCATGGTGCCGGACGGGCAGAACAAGGCCGCCGGCATGCCGAACATGCTGGCCGCCTCACTCTGTAGGCGCGCCACCGTTGGGTCCTCTCCTAAAACGTCATCCCCCACCTCAGCGCGCAGCATCGCCTCCAACATAGCCGGCGCGGGCTTGGTTACGGTATCGCTACGCAGATCGATCTTCGGCAAAGTCATCGGAAACACTCGGTGAGGGACTGGACGCAGTGTACCGGGGATCCGCTGACGTTCTCCATCCACACCGCGTGCCGGCACGCCCATGCCCCCCCTCCCGACGTCCTTGTAGGCGCCCGGTGAAAGGTTCGATTGACCCACCGGGCGGAGCCTGACAGGCTACTTTCCTCTGCCTCACGGGCCAGTGCCCGTCTAATCCAAAAGGTGTACACCGTGGTCCGTAGCCTGAAGATCCTGTTGACCTGCAGCGTGGCCCTTGCGACCAACGCACTCGCAAACCCCGCAGCCGATCTTGTGATTCGGCATGGACAGATTTGGCGCGGCGCAGAACTGCCAGACGTCACGGCAATGGCCATCCTTGGCGAGCGGATCGTGGCGGTGGGCGACGACCGCGCCGTCGCCGCATGGATCGGCCAGGCCACCACCGTGATCGATGCCGGTGGTCACCGCATCATCCCCGGCTTCAACGATGCCCACGTGCACTTTTCCGATGGCGGGTCATCGCTGGCCGCGGTGCAACTGAATGATGCGACGTCGACCCAAGAAATCGTCCGCCGACTGGCCGCGCAGGTCAAAAAAATGAAACCAGGGCAATGGATTCTGGCGGGTGAGTGGGACGAATCGAAGTGGCCGGGCGCCGCCTTGCCCACGCGGCAATTGATTGACGCCGTCACGCCGAACAATCCCGTTGCCATCGATCGCTATGATGGTCATGCGCTGCTGGCCAACACGCTGGCGCTCTCACTGGCCCACATTGATCGCAACACCGCGGATCCGAACGGCGGGTTAATCGTGCGTGATGGCGCCGGTGAACCCACCGGCGTGCTGAAAGATGCGGCAGAGAATCTGGTTCATGCCGTGATTCCGGCGCCTAGCCGCACCGAGCGGCGGGCGAACATCGAGCGCGCTCTTGCGCACGCCGCCTCGCTCGGTGTCACCAGCGTACAAGATATGGGACCCGTCCATGACGACTTGGCGGTCTACGCGGATTTGCGCCGTGAACGGAAACTGACCGTCCGCATCTACGTGGCGTCCCCGATCGATACGGTTGAGGATCAGGCAAAACTGGGAATAGGCCACGCGTTCGGCGACGCATCGCTACGGATTGGCGCATTAAAAGCGTTCGCAGACGGCTCACTGGGCTCGCGCACAGCCTACTTATTTGATGATTTTTCGGATGAACCGGGCAACCATGGCTTATTGGCGGACACCATGCATCCGATCGAGCGCACCCGCGCCTATTTCGACCGCGCCGATGCCACCGCTTTGCAGATTTGTACACATGCGATCGGCGATCGTGGCATTTCAACCATTCTAGATCTCTATGCGGAAGTGGTACAAAAGCACGGCGCAAGCGATCGACGCTTTCGCATTGAGCACGCCCAGCACATCGCTGCGAAAGACTTCGATCGATTCCATGAGTTAGGCGTGATCGCCTCTATGCAACCGACCCACGCCATCGACGATGGCCGCTGGGCTGAGCCGCTGATTGGGCATGATCGTGCTAGCCGCACCTACGCCTTCCGCACGCTACTCAATCACGGAGTGCACCTCGCCTTTGGAACGGACTGGCCGGTGGCACCACTCGATCCGTTGCTGTCCACTTACGCGGCGGTGACGCGCCGCACGCTCGACGGCCGCAATCCCAACGGATGGTTCCCCGAGCAAAAACTGACGGTCGCTGAAACCCTCTCGACGTATACCGCCGGTTCCGCCTATGCGGAATTCCAAGAACAGGACAAGGGCACCCTCGAGGCCGGTAAGCTGGCCGACTTTGTCATGTTCGACAAAGATCCTTTGCAAGTAGATCCCAATACCCTGAGAGATATCAGAGTACTGGGTACTTGGGTCGGTGGTCGACGGGTCTACACCGCGTCGCGTCCGTAATGCACCAAGCCGCGATGCCTGTGGCCGATGCCGGCGCGCTGGCGATCGCCACGACACCGGCGACACCCGAGGCTGTTGGTCCTGTATTGGCCCAGGCGTGGGGCCTCACCGGTACGCTCACCCGGATGCCCGGCGAGCGGGATACTAATTTTCGCTTAGACGCGGCATCGGGCCGCTATCTAGTCAAAGTGACCCATCCGGCCGAACCGTCGCTGGCCATCGATGCACAGCTGAGCGCCCTCGAGCATCTCCGCGCGCGAGACCCGACCCTGCCGGTGCCGGCACCGATCCGGACGGTCGATGGTGACGCCCTACAATCCTACCCGCCCGATCCCCGTCGACAGCTGCGGGTCCTGCGCTATCTGGACGGCGCCCTGCGCCGGGACACGCCCTGGCAAGACCCGCTCGCTGCAGCCATCGGCGCCTCCGCCGCCCGTCTCGATCGGGTGCTCAGCACCTTTGCGCACGCCGGCGCCGCCCAGCATCTACTGTGGGATCTGCGCCGCGCCGGGGAACTGCAACCGCTACTCGCGCCACTGCAGCACGATCCGATAGCGCCCCTGCTCGCGCACGCGCTCGAACAGCATGCCCACGGCTTGCATACCCTGCTGCAACTGCCGACACAGGCGATCCATAACGATCTCAATCCCAGCAATCTGCTCGTCGATGCAGAGGGCTGCCACCTGATCGGTATATTGGATTTCGGCGACATGATCGTGGCCCCGCTCGTCCTGGAGTTGGCCGTCGCCTGCGCGTATCTGACCGATGCGCCAGATCTCACGGAGGCGATCTTGCAGTGCGTCGCGGCCTATCAAAGGATCCAGCCCCTGCCCGCGGCGGCGCTTGCGTTACTGCCCGACCTCATCGCGACCCGCTTTGCGATGACCGTCCTGATCACCGAGTGGCGATCACGCTTACAGCCCGAGAACCGCGCTTATATTCTGCGCAACAATCCGGCAGCACGGCACGGCTTGCAGGCGCTCGATCGCGTCGGTCGCCACCGTCTCGTCGAACGCCTGGAGAGTGGCCTGCGATGAACAACACGATGATCAATGCCTTCGACCCCACCACGCTAGACCAGCTAGACCCGGTCTCTCGCGCTTTGGTGGACCGTCGTCTACAGGTACTGGGACCTGCGTACCGCCTCTTCTATGAACAGCCGTTGCACCTCGTGCGCGGCAGCGGCGTATGGCTATACGACGCCGATGGGCAGGCCTATCTGGATGCCTACAATAATGTGGCGAGCCTCGGCCATGCCCAACCGGACGTCGTCCGCGCCATCGCCGAGCAATCCGCCACACTGGTCACGCATACCCGCTATTTGCATGCAGGTGTGTTGCGACTCGCAGAGCGACTGCTCGCGACGATGCCGTCCGCACTCGGACAGGTCATGTTTACCTGCACCGGCTCCGAGGCCAATGATTTGGCCTACCGCTTGGCCCGTTCGGTCACCGGCCACACCGGCGTCATTGTGACGAACCTCGCCTATCACGGGGTCACGGACTCGGTCGCCGAATTTTCACCCTCCCTCGGCAATGGAGTCCCCTTGGGCGCGCACGTGCGCACCGTGCCGCCACCGGATGCCTACCGTGGGGAAAGAGATGTTGCCGGGGCTTTCGCAAGGGCCGTCACCGCGGCCGCTGCGGATCTCGCACGCTGCGGTCACGGCCTTGCACTGTTGATCGTCGACTCGATCTTCTCGAGTGATGGCGTCTACGCCGATCCGCCCGGCTGTCTGGCGCCCGCCGTGGCAGCTGCCCGTGCGGCCGGCGGCTTGTATGTGGCCGATGAAGTACAGCCTGGATTTGGACGCACTGGGGAGACCTTCTGGGGCTTTCAGCGCCATCAAGTCGTACCAGACCTCGTCACCCTGGGCAAACCCATGGGCAATGGGTATCCGGTCGCAGCCCTGGTGGCACAACCGCGCCATCTGGAGCGTTTTGGCCGCGAAGCGCGCTACTTCAATACCTTCGGCGGCAATCCGGTCGCGGCTGCGGCCGCCAACGCGGTACTCGACGTGATCGAGCGCGACGCCCTGATGCAAAACGCCCACCGCGTGGGACGCGCACTGCGATCAGCGCTGTGGGAATTAGCCCAGCGCCACGAGACCATCGGCGACGTACGCGGGGCCGGTCTCTTTATCGGAGTCGACCTCGTGACCGACCGGGACAGCAAAACCCCACACCGTGCCCTCACCAGTACCGTTGTCAATGCGTTACGGGAGCGTCGGATCTTACTCAGTGCCTCCGGTCCCGGCGGCAACGTCTTGAAGATCCGACCGCCCCTGGTATTCGAACAGTCCCATGCGGACCTCTTGGTTAGCGCACTCGATGAGATTCTCAACGCAGACCGGTCAGGGTCCGCTTAATCAGAATCGTGGCACACCGACGCGCGATGTTTAGCCTTCGGTGCCCAAGTACCAACGCAGATTTTGCTCCACCCGCGGGCGCATCTCCGTGGGTAGGTGCGGGTTCTCGAGCAGTCGCCGCGTGGCTGCAATACCCTCTTCGCGGGGACCGACGTAGTAGGCCGCCACCGAAAATTCGTCCAGCGCAGACCATTCGTACGTGGCCGCATCAATAAAGAGAAGGTCAGCAGGCTTGGCGATACTCATCGCATGACGCGCATACATTGCGGCGAGTCCATACTCCGCCCGTTCCCGATGAAACCGCGCCAGCGCCACCAGTGGTTCGGCACGCGTCGGGCGCGTCTGAAAGGCTTCCAGAAACGACTGGGAGATAACCGCAGGCGACTCTTCCAGACGCATATTTAAAATGCCAATTTGATACTTCGAGTACCAAATTTCTTCGTCATAGCCGGCCATCTGGGCACGCTTCTTGTATGTGTGGCGACTCTCATGCCACTTACCAGCGTCGCGATACGACTGCGCGAGATAGAACCAATAGCGCGTATTTTGCGGTTCGGTCTTGAGCGCTTCTTCAAGTAGCGCGGCGTCTTTCAAATAGGTCGCTGGGTCTTTGCTGCGCGCGCCTTCGTGCGAGACCCAGATGATCGGGCCGTGCAACGTGCTGTGCACGTAGGGCTGATCGCATTCTAAAAACTCGTGCACGACCCCGTTCCAACGCCACGGCAGCGCGCCCTTCACCAGCGCCACACGGCCATAGCGCATACCCGCGTATTCGCACGTCATATAGTAGGCGTCGCCATCCAGGCCGCGCGTGTCGATCGGCCCCTCGAGCATCAAGGTCTCGTCGGCATCGATGAAGAACACATACTCGCCACGCTCTTGCGCCAGTTTGAGCGACGCATTACGGTTATGTGCAAAGTTCTGCCACGGCTGCTCGACCACGAGCCCTGGCTTGCCCGCCATGACCCGACGAATTATGTCCTGTGTGCCGTCGGTGGAACCGGTGTCGCAAATCACCCAGGCATCGATAAACGGATACACCGAACGCAGACAGCGCTCGATCACGTGGGCTTCGTTCTTGACGATCATGCTCAGACAAATCTTCGGCGGCATTACAATGTTCTCAACAAGCAGAGGGCGACAATGATTGTACGGGCGTGCAGCAGCGTGATCGTGCGACGGCCGTCACAGATTAAGTCACGCCAAGACGACATTGCCAGCAGGACTGCAGTCGCGACGGCATCGTGTTATCCCGGCCTGCGACCACTCGAGCGAAACGTAGCGTGGATTGCCAAGTCCCAACGGCATCTTCGAACAAAACCGCAAGCCGATTAACGTTGCTCCAAGCGGGCGGCAATCCGCCGCGTTAGCACTGCGACCGAGGTACTCGGATGAAAAGTTTCGACAACACTGCCATCCGGCGCCACCAGATAGATGAACACCCCATGATCAAAACCCCCACCCGTACGGCGCGTGGGGACACCGAAGGAGCGCCGTGCATCATCGAGCGCTGCGGGACTGCCGGTCAATCCGTGCACCTGCGGTGAGACGCCAGCCAGGAATCGGTGCAACTGCGCGGGGGAGTCGTGATCCGGATCCACACTGACGAAATAAGCCTGCACCCGCTGGCCACGCTGTAGCAAGCGCTCCAGCGTAGCACTGATCCGATGTAGCGTCGTCGGACAGACGTCCGGGCAGTGCGTATAGCCAAAGCTTATCAGCAGCCAGCGACCACTGAGTTGACTCGGTGCTACCGGTTGATCCCGGTCATCGCGCAGCAGGCTGTGGGTATCGGCACGCGCAGCCGCGAGTCCCAGCATCAGCAGGAGGAGTGCGCCCGCCAGCCGTCCTAGACTGCGCCTCATACCGCGACGATAAAGCCCATCGCACCGCGCTCGGTCATGCGACTCTGGTGCGGATGGAACATGTAGCGCCCGCGCCGCGGCAGGGTAAATTCCACAATGGCCCGTTCGGCCGGTCCGAGTGTCACGACATCGGTGTGCTCGTGCGGGGTCAGGGACGTACCCGAACGAAACAGATCGAAGGTCTGCGCGTGCAGATGGAATCCGGCCAGCGGATCAAGTTCCACCATGTTCACAATGTACAGACGCACCCGCTCACCGACCGGCACCTTGAGCGGATAGCGGGCGTAATAACCGGCAATTCCATTCCACGCGTACACATCATTGACGCCGTCCCCATCCGTATCAAACCCACCGAGCACCAGCACGTACTCATGGGCCGGGGGTCGCCCGCCGGGTGGATCGACAATAAAAGCGCCGTAGAGACCGCGGCCTATGTGCCAAGCGTACGGTGGCACATGACAATGGTACGGGTGCAACCCGAACGGTCCGGCCTCAAAGGCATACTCGCGCGATGTACCCGGGGCGATGCGCTCCAATCCGTCGGCATTCACATCGTGGCTGCCGTGGAAGTGCAAGTTGTGTGGCCGTGCGGTGCGGTTGTCGATCCGCACCTGCACACGCTCCCCTACCGTTGCGCGCAACACCGGGCCAGGCACCGTACCATTGTAGGCCCAGGTATTGAGGCGCTGGCCCCGCGCCACTTCCAACGACGTCTCGATCACCGGCCACGTGACACTCAGCAAGTCCGCAGTCTGTCGTCGTGGCGGGGGTGTATGACAGGCCTCGAGGTGACCGGCGCGGATCTCGTCTGGTGGCATGTAGCGTTCGCCGTATGCGCCTGCCTGCGCCTCTTGCGCGCAGTCGGCACTGGCATTCGCATTGACCGCAGACGGCTCGACCCGCGTTCGGTGCCACCAGTGCGATGCCGACGCGAGGCCGGCGGCAACGCCCAGGCCCCCACCGAACCCAAACAAGTCACGACGCCGCAAACGCATAGTCAGGCCAGACCGCCGACCCCAACGCCAATCAGGAGTACGAAGGCGTAGGCGGCCAACCCACCGCCCAGTACCGTGAGCTTCACGCTGCGGGCCATCTGCGCACCCCCCAGTAGCAGATAGGCCGCCGCGCCAAGGTACGGCACGAAGAACACCGCAGCCGCCCACAGCACGCGTTGCACAGTCGGCCACGGCGTGCGTCGGCCCATATCGGCTAGCGCCAACGCACTCCACAGCACGTAGAGCAGGATGGGCAACAGATACGCGTACAGCGCCAGGAGCTGCAGGAAAAATCCAGGCGTGGTCGGAATCGGTGGGTTGATCACAATGATTGCTCCAATACCGTAGTGTCAGCCGAGTGCTTTGGGGCCCAAAGGCCCGCCAGCCAGCCATACGCCGGCCGCAAGCGGCAAGAGAAAGGCCAATAGACCGATGAGAATAACGAGACCGTGAGCACGTCGTGTTCTGGGTATCGCCAGCAACACGCAGACCGCACCGACCAGTGGCAACAGCAGCGCCACGAGCAACTGCAACGGCTGGACTTTCTCAGCTGCAACGGCGCGGCGCTCCTGCTCCTCGATCACCAGCCACGCAAACGCGGCCCACAAAAGGAGGGGCAGACCATACAGATAGACCATATAGGTGAACTGGAAAAAGGTCGCCGGCTCACCGAGCGACAGTAGCGTAGGCATCACTTCACTCCCGGTGTGGCGGCACGGGCCGCTTGCGCGTCGGACGGCACTTGGATCGCATCCAACGCGAGCGGGTGCTCATCAAACGCGTGCAGGGCCGGCCGCACGGGTGCCCCGGCACCGCCGGGCAGGTTGGGTTGCGGCGGTGGTGCGGGTCGGGTCTTGTAGTCATTGAGCACAAACTGCCCTGCGAACACCTGACCAATCGCGCCAAAGAACACCATATAGGTTGACAGATCCGACGCGATCGGCAATCGCATCCGATTACAACCATTCAGCACTTCAAGACCCCAGGGCAAGGAGGTCCGGTAGCGGTTGTCCGCAAAGCAGTTGCCACGGGTACCAAAGCCCCCCGCGGCCAAATCAGCACGGCCTGAGGCTACGATGGTGTTGTCACGAATCACATGGCCACTGGCGGTCCAAAAATGGCGGTCGCGAATCGGCAGGATCACGATCCCATGATTGCGGCTGCGGAGGATGTAATTGCGCTCCACACGGTTAGTGTGCGTGCCCACCAAGGCGATCCCATTACCAGCCAACGTCTCGGTTGCATAAAACCCAGCCGCTTCATTATCCATGCCGTTATCGGTGACCACGTTGCCCATGATCACCGTCTCGCGGCCCGGCGGATGCAATTCAATGTCGAAGGTGGTTGTGCTGATGCCGCTGCGGTTGTGTTCGAAGCGGGAGCGCAGAACGTACATCTCACCGCTGGAGTTCGTGCCCGAATAACCCAGTCCACTGTACGCGCCGACATCCTGGTCGAGCACCACGCGGCACGGCGCGCACTGGCCGACGTAAAACGCCGAGTCCGGCGAGCCACTGCCATACGAATGCTCGAGCACCCCATTGCTGGCGGCAAACGCATAGATGCCGTAGTCGCCATTGTTATAGGCCGTCAGATACGAGCCACGGA
This sequence comes from uncultured Pseudomonadota bacterium, assembly GCA_903908265.1. Classification (GTDB taxonomy): domain Bacteria; phylum Pseudomonadota; class Gammaproteobacteria; order Steroidobacterales; family Steroidobacteraceae; genus CAIKZZ01. The sequence continues at coordinate 23,738 of CAIVRI010000047.1, read as the reverse complement.
ACCCAGACACGCCGGTCCAGTAGAACCCGTTCAGCGTGTAGTTGCGCGCCGTGAGATTTTCAATGGCCACGCCGTTGGCACCGACCATGATGCCGGTGCCCACTTCAAAGTGCCCGTCCAGAATGGTGTCATTACGATCAACACCGCGCAGCGTCAGGCTCGGTGTCGTGACGAAGACGGTCTCGTTGTAGACACCCCGATCGATGAGGATCAAATCACCTGGATTGGCCGCATCGACCGCGTTCTGAATTGTCGGATAATCCTGTGGCACGCGGCGCGTCAACCCACTGGCCGTCTCCACCGGTTGTAATACGCCCCGGTCCCCTGTGGGTGGGATGTAGCGGAAATCACCGACCACGACGACACCCGCCATACCTGCCTTACCATCCGGCGTGGCGTGAAAGGTGCAGTAAAAGGGATAGACCCCTTCATTACCGAAGACGACCTCGCTCATGGACTCCGGCGGCATCTTGATCTGACCGAAGGTCCGCTCGGTCGAGAAAGAATGATCTACCGCCACTGCGTTGTGATCATTACGGCCGGCATTGATAAAGACGATCGAGCCACCAATCGGTACATGCACGATGGACGGTGAATAGCTGTTGTCCGCCATCGACACCAGCACTGTGCCGGTGGGATTGGCTTCCGGTTTGCCACAGCCCGCCATACCCGCGAGCACGAGCACAGCCGCACACCCGATGAATGACCGCAGTCCCCTCAGGTTACCCATATCGCCCCCACCGCGCCGCACAGCCCGTGACGCTTTATTCTTCTAATCGGGCTACGGTAGTCCTCTAAACCGCAGCGCGCAAGGCGTCGGGGCTACAACCCGGAAAAGCGGGTGGGGCGCCCGGCGCGTGCAGCTAGTCGCAAATATGTTCCAACTAATTGCGCTCAGGAGAGTACTTTGGGAACTCGCATATCTAAATACGAGAAAGTTTGACGTCAGCCACGTGGGCTCTCGTTCCTAAATCCCGGGTTTTTACCACATTGGAGTAACGTATCAAACACACGCGGTTTTTCATTTCGTTGGCGCTCTGCGCAGCGTTCGCCGGTTTGGCCGCCTGCAGTCAGTCTTCTGCCACGAAGGAAGCGGCGGGGACTATCGTACAGACCAAGCGTACGCTGACCGATGAGTTGCCAGTCAGCCCGGCATCTGCTGCCGATGCGGCCGCTAGTGACGCAGCTGCTGAAGCGGCGAAGGGTGGGGCTGGCGGTGATGCCGCAGGCGCTGCAAATGCCGCCAAAGCAGTCGGCGCTAAGGGTAACGGTAAGTAGCGCGCATCATTGGCGTAGGCAACGACTGCGTAGAAGCGGTTTTGCTGGCGATGGAACGCGGTTTTCAGCATTGGGGCTACAACGCCGGTCAGAGGGCTTGCCGGCCGGTCCTTTTATTCGGAATCACGAACGCTTCCTGCTTGCCTAACAAAGCCGCGCTATCCGCGTGCCGCTAGCCGCAAATCAGTTCCAACTCATTACGCTCAGGAGAGCGCTTTGCGTGGCAACGGCGCTGCAAGCCAAGCCGCGGCAAAGCCGATCCTTCTTCAGAAATTGCGCGACATTGTTGGTTTTGGCGACGCTCTGGGTGGTTGCGGCGCAGGCCCAACTGAAGTACACCGAAACGAGCGAGTTGCGGATCGTGTATCACGATCCCGACGTTTCGTTTTTGGTACCCAGCGCTACACACAGTTTCTTAGGCGCCCTCGAGGCACAAACAAAACTGTTCGGCTACCGACCTGATGGCAAGGCAAATCTCCTGCTGCAGGACTTCAGCGATGTATCCTATGCGACTGCAGTTGCAACTCCGTGGAATCGTATTTTCTTCGAGGTCTCGCCGCCGGATGATCCTTATGACTCGATGAGTTCAGCCGACGATTTTTCATCCGTTGCTGCGCATGAGACCACCCACTTAGTAGTGAATGACAGCGCTAATGCCGCGGACCTCTATTTCCGACGTCTGTTTCGCGGCAAAGTCGATGTTGATGCGCAGCATCCAGAAAGCCTTCTTTATTACTATCTGACGACTCCCCGCTCGACCGCGCCACGTTGGTACCAGGAGGGTAGCGCGGTCTTTATGGAAACTTGGCGGATGGGTGGCAATGGTCGGGCACATTGCGGCTATGACGAAATGGTGTTTCGCTCCATGGTCAGTGAAGCCATTCCGTTTTATGACCCCCTCAGTCTGGTCTCCAAGGGAACGGAAGTTGATTTTAGATCGGGCGCCAATGCCTATTTGTATGGCACGCGCTTCATGAATTATATGGCACTTACCTATAGCCCCGAGCAATTGCTATCGTGGTGGCACCGTGCGGAGGGTACCAAACGTTATTACGCCGACGATTTTCAGCGAGCGTTTGGCCTGCCCCTTAATCAGGCCTGGTCGAATTGGGTTCGGTTTGAGCAGGATTTTCAGCAAAGGAATCTCGTCTCCTTGCAAGAACATCGATTGACCTCTTATCAGGATGTGACGAAGCAACTTCTGGGGTCCGTCTCTCGGATCTTTTTATCTGCTGATGGCGATCATTTTTACGCCGCCGTTCAATATCCAGGCCAAGTCTCTCATCTTGTTTCGATCGCACGGAAGGATGGCTTGGTGAAGTCGCTGTACAAGATCAAAGGTCCGGGTGGCCTCAGGGTCTCTTCGCTCGCTTATGACGCGGCGCGAGAAACACTTTTCTTCACTACGAATAACAACACCTATCGCAATATTGAGGCGCTGGATCTGCGCTCTGGCAAGGTGCGCATGTTGTATAAAGCGGCGCGTATTGGAGATCTTGCATTTAACGCCACAGATCGCTCTTTATGGGGTCTGCGGCACAATCGTGGCATGGTGATGCTTGTACGTATGCCTTATCCGTATACGGATTTTAAGGTGACCTCGGTGTTCCAATTTGCCGAACAAGTGGTCGATCTTGATATCTCGGCGGATGGTCAGTGGCTGGCAATATCCGTGACGCAGCCAGGGTCTAAGCCGACCTCGGCTCCACTGACGGAAGTGCGAGTTATCAGCACCGAGGCAGCAGCTGTAGGCAATATGTCGTCAGCGCATCGTTTTCAATTAGATGGTGCGGCGGTCGAGGATTTTGTATTTTCCCCTGACGGTCAGTATCTGTTCGGCAGCAGTTATTACACCGGAGTATCCAATATCTACCGTTATGAGTTAAAAACGGAAGAACTTGAGGCCGTTAGCAATGCGGCGATTGGTTTCTTCAAGCCGCTCCCCTTGAGCAATGACCGTTTGCTTGTGCAGCGCTTCTCCGGCCTCGGATTTGTGCCGACGCTGATAGCGGCGACGCCAACCGATGATTTGAGCGCGATCACTCTGCTCGGTCATCAGGTAGCGGCCCGACACCCGGTCGTCAATACTTGGGTGCTTCCGAGCCCGTCGGCGGCCAGTGCGTATGACGCGCGTATTACGGCACGTGGCGACTACAGTCCCTTGCGTCAGTTGCGCCTGAACTCAATTATTCCTGGCATCGCGGGCTATAAGGGCGCCAAAGCCTTTGGACTGAGCGCCGTCTTCACCGATCCTGTGGGACTCGATGCGCTGAAAGTAGATCTGAGCTATAGCTCTGGCGGTACGTTGCCATCACGGCAGCGCTTGCATGCCAGCGTCGACCTGCATGCCGGTGACTGGGTCGTTGGCGGCAAGTGGAACGGGGCTGACTTTTACGATTTGTTTGGTCCTACCAAGCGTGCCCTGGAAGGGTATAGCGTCTACGCCAATTACGATCGCCCGTTGGTGTTTGACCCGCCGCAGACCCTGGATTTTGTCGCTAAGTTTGCTTTTTATGGCGGCCTCAATTCGCTGCCGGGCTTCCAAAATGTGCTCTCCCCGTCCCGTAATCTTTCGTTGATTAGCGCGGGCTTTGTCTCGGTCGATACGCTGCTCTCGCCGGGCGCGGTTGACGCAGAAGCAGGGTATACCTGGTCCTTGATGGCGCATACCTATGGAGTGGCTGGTGCTCTCATTCCTAGCCTGACCGCGCGCTACGACGTTGGCTTTGCCTTGCCGCTGGATCATTCCTCCGTCTGGCTGCGCAGTGGTGTCAGTGTGTCGGAGGGCAGCGTGCGCAATCCTTTAGCGAACGTCTATTTAGGCGGATTCGGTAACAACTACGTCGATAATGCAGCCAATGGTGGCGCGCAGCGCTACCGTGATTTGTTGTCAATGCCTGGCTTTGGTCTGGATTCGTTGACCGGCAAGACTCTCGCTAAGGCGCAGTTGGAGTGGAGTGCGCCACCGATTCGCTTTGATGCGATGGGTAGCCCGGGCTTTTATCTAAGTTGGTTACGTCCGGAGATTTTCGCCAGTTTCCTTGAAACCGATCTGCAGAATCAGCGGTTACGCTCGAGCGCCGAAAATGTGGGCGTTCAGCTAGATTTTCAATTACAGGTTATGCACCGGTTGCCAATGATGTTCTCCATGGGATTTGCGCGTGGGTTTGGGGGAGCAGGGCGTGGAAAGGACGAGTTTATGCTGTCGTTTCAAGTGTTGTGAGGCGACTGCTCTGGGTGGGGCTACCAGAGGGTCGGTGACCGAAAGAAAAGCGCGGCGCACGAAGGCATAGCGACTCGATGGAGCCACGGACTCGGCGACCGGGACGCACGACGCCCTTCTGGGACTGGGTGGAAGGCATGTTGGGTTGGCAAACGCACGCCCGCGTCCATCATTCGGTCCTGCGTAAGCTGGATCTGACGCTCGCACCACCGAGCACCGCCATTGGGGTGCTGGGTATGCCCGGGCGCACTGCGTGGTTTGGCCTAATGGAATCCGGCCGCCCCAAAGCCGGTGAGGTCGTGGTGGTGTCCGGCGCGGCCGGTGCCGTCGGTTCGCTAGTGGCGCAATTTGCGCTGCGCAGCGGCTGCCGCGTGCTGGGCATTGCAGGTGGCGCAATACCGAAGGACGCAGTCATCGCAGCAGCCGTAGCCGATGACACGCCGCCCTCTCGGCGGAAATTCAGAAACTCACCCTAGGTGTGGACGTTTATTTCGACAACGTCGGCGGCTGGATTACCGATGCGATCATTCCAATCATCAATCGCCGTGCGCGCATCGTCATTTGCGGCACGATCAGCCAGTACTCTGGGGGCCTGGACACGCCCGGGCTGGGACCCCGCTTCTAGCATCACATGTTGTACCAGCGAACCATCCAGGGCATGCTGGCCCGCGACTATGCCCATCGCATGGATGAAATGCTGCGCGTAGTCGGCCCGATGGTCCAACGCGGCAAGCTGCTCGTACAGGCCTGAACGGGCAGCAACGGTGCGCTCGGAGGCCTCGCCTCCGGGCGGTCCCCTTAGCCCTTCGGTCGGTGATCCAGCACGCGCTTGGCTTTGCCAATCGAGCGCTCTAAGGTCCCTGCGGGGACGACTTCGACGTGCACGCTGATCCCCACAGCGGATTTTACGCGGTGCACAAGCGCCCCGGTTGCCGCAGCCGGTGTGATCCCCGACGCCGGCCCCGATGCGGGCCACTCCACCTTGACGATCATCGTATCGAGATGTCCTGTCCGATCCACTTCCAACAAGTAGTTCGGCGAAAAGACTCCTTGATTCAATAGAATCTCTTCAATCTGGGACGGGAAGACGTTGACGCCCCGAATGATCAACATGTCGTCGGTACGCCCATTGATGCGACCGAGTCGGCGGAACGAGCGCGCAGTGGGGGGCAGCAAGCGGGTCCGGTCCCGCGTCCGGTAGCGGATCACCGGGAAGGCTTCCTTCGTCAGGGAGGTCAGCACCAACTCGCCCTCTTCCCCCTCCGCAACCAATTGCCCCGTCTCCGGATTGATGATCTCCGGATAAAAATGATCTTCCCAAAGACACAAACCGTCTTTGGTCTCCACGCATTCATTGGCAACTCCCGGACCCATGACCTCCGACAGCCCATAGATATCGACCGCATCGAGACCCATGCGCGCCTCGATCGTCTCGCGCATGGCGCCCGTCCAGGGCTCGGCGCCGAAGATGCCCACTTCCAAAGACGATTGCCGCGCATCCAGTCCACGCCGTTCGAATTCTTCAGCCAGCGTCAGCATGTAGGACGGCGTCACCATGATGACGCGCGGTTTAAAATCGACAATCAGCTGCACTTGCTTTTCGGTCTGCCCACCCGACATGGGCACCACCGCACAACCGAGCCGTTCCGCGCCGTAGTGCGCGCCCAGACCCCCGGTGAATAAGCCGTAGCCATAGGCCACGTGCACAATGTCCCCCGGACGCCCACCCGAGGCATAGATCGATCGCGCGACGAGTTGGGCCCAGACATCAATGTCCTGTTTGGTATAGCCGACCACCGTGGGCTTGCCCGTCGTGCCCGAGGAGGCATGGATACGCACAATCTGCTCGCGTGGCACAGCGAATAGGCCAAACGGGTAGTGATCGCGCAGATCGCTCTTGACCAGAAACGGAAACTTCGCGAGATCCTCCAGCGACGTGACCGCATCGGGATGCACACCCGCATCGTCAAACATCTGTCGGTAGTGCGCCACATTGCGATACGCATGGCCAAGCGACCATTTCAGTCGCTGGAGCTGTAGCGCTGCAATTTCATCCCGACTCGCGGTTTCGATCGCGTCGAGTCCCACTTGACCTGCTTGCGTCATCTGCCCCCCCTACTGCCGAATCAGACCGCTTGGTCTGGTATTGAATGAATGCTCACCATCGTCAGCACATCGTAGGAGGCGACCAACTCGCCGTCCTGATTGCTGATCTCAGTATCCCAGCGCACCTCGCCCCAACCCTTTTCCGGTCGCAGCGATTTCTGTTTACAAGCGATGCGCACCCGGATGCGATCACCGGGCTTGACCGGTTTCACGAAGCGCAAGGCATCGAGCCCATAATTACCAAGTACCGGGCCGTAATCGGGATCGACGAACAAGCCCGCTGCCGCGCTGATCAGAAAGTAACCATGCGCCACCCGGCCACCGAACAGCGGATTGCGCGCCCCTTCGGCTTCCGACATATGCGCGTAAAACCGATCCCCCGAGAGTGCTGCAAAGGCCTCAATATCGGCCACCGTGATTTCGCGCTCTACGGACTCGAAGCAATCGCCCAAGGCGAGTGCAAAGAACGGAATCCGGAACGGGTGCGCACGCGGCGCACGGGTCATTGCTCCACGAATGAAGCGGCCACCGATCCGGCTCAGGGTCTCGGGGGATCCTTGGATCGCGGTGCGCTGCATATAATGCAAGAGGCCGCGCATCCCGCCCATCTCCTCGGAGCCCCCGGCACGCCCCGGCCCTCCATGCACGAGGGTGGCCAAAGGCGAACCATGGCCGGTGGACTCCGCCGCACAGTGGCGATTCACGACCAACAAGCGTCCGTGATACGGCGCAAGCCCGAGCACCAATTCTTCAGCCACCGCATCATCCGCGGTGAACACCGAACTGACCAAACTGCCCTCGCCACGCCGGGCCCAGGTCACCGCTTCGCGCAACTCGCGATACGGCAAGATCGTCGCGACCGGACCGAAGGCCTCCACGGTATGCACAAGACGCGCCTGCGCCGCATCGACGCTGCGCAGCAACACGGGCGACAGGAACGCGCCCCGCGCGCGCTGACCGGTGGCACCGAGCTCGATATCTACGTCGCCGGCAACCACCTCCGCTTCAGCGCGCAGCACCTGCACGGCCGCCAGCACATCGGTCCGTTGCGCAAGCGTCGCCAGCGGACCCATCCGCACGTCCGCGTCCCTCGGGTCACCGACCGTGATCGTCGCCAGCCGCGCCGCAATCGCCGCGGCGACCGGTTCTGCGACCGTATCCGGGACAATCACTTTGCGAATAGCGGTGCATTTTTGCCCCGCCTTCGCGGTCATCTCACGCACGACTTCGCGCACAAACAAATCAAATTCTGGCGTGCCCGGTACGGCGTCGGGTCCGAGCAGCGCGCAGTTCAATGAATCGGTTTCGGCCAAGAAGCGCACGGATTCGGACACCACGCGCGGGTGGGTCCGCAAACGGGCGGCCGTAGCGGCAGAGCCCGTGAACGACACCACGTCCTGGCACGTCAGGTGCGTAAATAAATCCCCGACCGAGCCCACCACGAGTTGCAGCGCCCCCGTCGGCAAGAGGTCCATCGCGATGATCTGGCGCACCACCGCCTCCGTCAGATAGGACGTCGCCGTGGCCGGCTTCACAATCACCGGCATGCCGGCCAGGATGGCCGGCGCCAATTTTTCCAAGAATCCCCAGACCGGGAAATTGAAGGCGTTGATGTGGATCGCGGCACCTTCGAAGGGCAGGTGCACATGCTGCGCCACAAAGGTGCCCTGCTTGGACAAGCGCTCGACCTCCCCGTCGAGTAACACCCGCGCATTCGGCAACTCGCGCCCACCGCGACTGGCGTAGGTGAGCAAGGTCCCGATACCACCTTCGATATCGACCCACGCATCCGCGCGGGTTGCGCCCGTCGCCCAGGACTGCTCGTAAAAAGATTCTTTTAGTTCCATCAAGCGCTTGCCGACGCCGCGCAAAGCTGCCGCCCGCTCGGTGAAAGTCAGTCGTCGCAAGGCCGGGCCGCCCACCTGACGGGCGTACTGTAAGAGCGCCTGGGTATCGAGGCCCTCACTCACGACCGTCGCCACCCCCTCACCGGTACTGGCGTCGCGCAACACCAGCCCTTCGCCGGGCGCGCGCCACCAGCGGCCCGCAATATAACTTTCCAGTGGGCGCGCGCTCACCGCCGATCTCGCGTAAGCAGGGCGCACAGCGCGCCCGTCCACACAGGAGTGCGCGCACACCGCCGCAGTTTAGGAAGCATCAGGGAGATCATGCGAATTTCCGCCATGTGGGGTTCAGGATGCGGTTTTACCGATTTTGTGGGAGCGGCCACGGAACAGCGCCACCAGCGTGCCGTCCGCGCGCATGACATCGACCACGTAGATGCCTTGTCGTCCGCGTTCCCAGAGCACGCGCCCGGCAGCGACCAGGCGCTCACCCACCGCCACGGGTTCTAGAAAATCGATTTGGCCACTCGCCGCCACGGTCGCTTCACCGGCGGAATTGCAGGAGAAAGCAAAGGCGCTATCTGCGAGCGTGAACAGAAAACCGCCGTGGCAAATCCCATGGCCGTTGGTCATGTCCTCGCGCACCGTCATGCCCACCGAGACGGCACCGGGCGCCACGGTGAGGATCTGCATGCCGAGACTTTGACTGGCCCGATCGGGGCCATACAGTGCAGCGACCGCACGTTGGGCGCGATCTTGTGGATCGTCTGACATATCCCCCCCTCGTCGTGCGCCGTCTTAACGGCCCGTAAATTGTGCGCTGCGCTTGTCACGGAACGCCGCAACGCCTTCGGCATAGTCGGCCGAGCGACCGAGTTCCTGCTGAAAATCGCGCTCGACATCGAGTTGCTCGGACAAGCTATGTTGCCAGCCGCCATAGATCGCCTCTTTGGTACGCGCCAGTCCCCGCGTAGGCCCTTGGGCCAACCGTTGCGCGAGGGCATCGACCGTATCGGCCAGCAGCGCGTCGTCCACACATTGCCAAATTAATCCCCACGCCGCCGCTTGTTCGCCACTGACCTTGTCACCGAGCAACGTCACACCCAACGCGCGCGCGTTACCGACCAGTCGCGGCAATAACCACGTTCCCCCACAATCGGGGACGAGACCCAGTTTGTTGAACCCTTGCACGAAGACCGCCGAGCGCGCTGCAACCACCACATCACAGGCCAGCGCCAAGTTCGCGCCCGCCCCAGCGGCGACGCCATTGACCGCGGCCAACACCGGTAGTCGCAGATTGCGTAACGTCCGCACCAAGGGTGCGTAGTCCCGTGCAATCGACTCGCCCAGATCGACCGGTGTGCCGCCGGGCGCGACCGCCCGATCGCCGAGATCCTGCCCTGCACAAAAGCCCCGCCCACTGCCGGTCAGCACCAGCACCCGTGCCCCATCCGAGCCGAGGCGCGCGAGTGCGTCACGCACCTCGCCGTGCATCTGTACCGTAAACGCATTGAGTTTATCGGGCCGGTGCAGCGTGAGCCGTGCGATGCCATCGACACAGCTATACAGGATCGAGGTGTAGGTCATCGGGCGGCCTTAAATTTCATCATAGGTAATGTGGATCTTATCGGTCGTGGGTCGGGCCTGACAGCACAACACATAGCCGGCCGCGACCTCCCAGTCCTCCAGCGCCTGATTGCGCTCCATTGCCACCGCGCCAGCGACCACCCGGGTCCGACAGGTGGAACAAATACCCGCCCGACAGGAGAACGGCAGACGCAGACCGGCCTCTTCCGCCGCGGCCAGCACCGAGTCCTGCGGGTCCATCAGAAACTGTCGATCGCGCCCATCCATGGTGACCGTCACGGACACCGCGCGTGCATCGGTCACGAGCGTAGGCGCAGGGGTTGGGCGTGCGCGCGCACTGCTACCGAAGCGCTCGACGTGGATGCGCCCCGGCACGCCGCTCTCTTGCAATGCGCCGGTCAGATCCGCGACCATGCTGTTGGGACCACACACATACCATTCGTCGACCGTCACGCCATCCAGATCACTGGCAAGAAGTCGGCGCACCGTCGCCGCGTCCAGTCGGCCCCCTTGGCGTTCTAGATCCTGCTGCTCCTGGCTCATTAAAAAATGCAGCGTGAAGCGACCCAGATAGCGATTCTTCAACGCCATCAACGCCTCGGCAAACATGGTGCGCGACAGCGTTTTATTGCCGTAATAGAGCGCCACCCGCGCGGCCGGTTCTGCCGCCAAGACCGCATCGAGGATCGCCAGCACCGGCGTGATGCCAGAGCCCGAGGCAAAGGCCACATGCGAGCGCGCCCGCGTGGCATCCAGCGCTGCGCGGAAGCGGCCGGTCGGGGGCATGACCTCGATTGTTGCACCCAGCGGCAATGCGGCCAAGTGCTGCGACATCACCCCTTGCACTCGTACACCCAAGAGTAACGAGTCGTGACCGCGGCCTACGATCGAGTACGTGCGGCGCGCGTCTTTGCCGTCAATGACGGCCCGCACCGGCAGGTGTTGACCACCTGCAAATGAAAACAAGGTCGCCAGCGCGGTAGGCAACTGCAGTTCTAACAGCACCGCCGCCTCAGCGAGTGGCTCACGGCGGATCAGCGTCAACGAATGGTAGGTCAGCACAGGGGTTCTCAAATGCACTTGAAGCGATCGAAAGGTTCCTGGCACGCGCAACAGCGATGCAGCGCTTTACACGGCGTCGAGCCAAACTCCGACAGCAACTCGGTCTGGCGACTCGCGCAGCGCGGGCAGGCGGGTGTGACCTCCTCGCCGAGCAAGGCCGCCACGCGGCCGACCGGGAACTCGGGCGGTGCAATGCCATAGGCGCGCAACTTCTCGCAGCCCTCGGGGGTGATCCACGCACTGCTCCACGGGGGCGACAACACGTCATGCACCTGCGCCACGTAGCCGGCCTGCTGCAACGCCTCAGCCACATCGCTTTTGATGACCGCCGTCGCCGGGCAACCCGAATAGGTCGGCGTAATGCCCACCACCACGTCGCGCCCCCGTACTGACACCTCGCGGATCACGCCGAGGTCCCACAAGGAGAGCACCGGAATTTCCGGATCGGGCACCGCACGCAGAACGGCCCACACCGCAGAGGCCTCGGGACTGACCGCTGCGGTCACCACTGCGCCCCGGGGTGTGCCCGATGCAAGGACTGTAAATCCGCCAGTAGATGACCGAGGTGTTCGCTGTGCTGCGAGCGCTTACCAAACCAGCGATAGTCCACGTCCACTGGTCGGGTCAACGTGGCGTCACGGAGTATCGGCGCCAAGCGGGTTTCGAACCCGACCTGTACCGCGGCAACGGAGGGCGCGACGCCGCGCTCGGTCAGCGCCTGCTCCATCGCATCCTCGGCGAACCACTCGGTCACATAGGGCCAGAGCGTGGTGAGTGCCTTGGCCACGCGCTGGTGGCTTTCGTCCGTGCCGTCCCCTAGCCGCACGAGCCAGCCACTGCTGTAGCGAACGTGGTAACGGATTTCCTTTACCGCTTTAGCGGCAATCTGCGCCAGACGCACATCGGTGGACTGGGTCAAGCGTTCGAACAGTTCGAGCCGCCACAGGTCCAGCAAGCACTGCCGTACGATGGTCTGGCCAAAATCGCCATTCGGCAGTTCCGCCATGGTGGCGTTGAGAAAGTCACATTCCTCGCGCAAGTACGCAAAGTCGTCTTCGGTGCGCCCCGCGCCTTCGAGTTCGCCGGCGTAGGCGTAGAGCAGTCGCGCTTGCCCGAGCAGGTCGAGCGCAATATTCGCACAGCCTAAATCTTCCTCAATCGCCGGCGAGTGACCGATCCACGCCGACAGTCGTTGCGCCAGCACCAAGGCCGTATCGGCGAGGCGCAACACGTAGGTCATTAACGCCCGGTCAGCGACCGGCGCAGTCACCGCGCTCACAACGTCTCCACGTCTTTGGGAATGTCGTAGAACGTAGGATGGCGATAGATCTTGTCTTCAGCCGGATCAAAGAGCGCCTGCGCATCGTCCGGATCGGAGGCGACAATGTCGCTCGATTTGACGACCCACAGACTCACGCCTTCCTGACGGCGGGTATACAGATCGCGTGCATGCTCGATGGCCATGGCCGCGTCCGCGGCATGCAGACTACCGACATGTTTGTGGTCGAGCCCGCGCTTGGCACGAACAAAGACTTCATAGAGCGGCCAATCTTGTGGCGATGTCATAGCAAGGGCTCCGAATACGTTAAGCGACTGCGCGCGCCGCGCGCTTGGCGGCGTGGGCGATAGCCGCCGCGCGGACCCAAGCCCCGTCGGCATGGGCCGCGCGACGTTCCGCGATGCGCTCGGCATTGCACGGGCCGTTGCCCTTGAGCACCGCATTGAACTCACTCCAGTCCAGTGGTCCGATCTGGTAGTGGCCGTCCGCAGCCTGCTGCAGTTGCGCATCCGGGAGCGTCAATCCCAAAAACTGCGCTTGCGGTACGGTGAAGTCGACGAACTTCTGGCGCAGTTCATCATTGGTAAAGCGCTTGATTTTCCAGCGCACCGACACCGCCGTATGCTGCGACGCGGTGTCCGGCGGCCCGAACATCATGAGCGCGGGCCACCACCAGCGATTCAGCGCATCCTGCGCCATTCGCTGTTGCGCTGGCGTCCCACGCGCCAGCGAGAGCATCGCGTGATAGCCCTGCCGTTGATGAAAACTCTCTTCCTTGCAGACCCGCACCATCGCGCGCGCATAAGGGCCGTAAGAGCAGCGACACAACGGAATCTGATTCATGATGGCTGCGCCATCGACCAACCAGCCAATCGCCGCAATATCCGCCCAGCTCGGGGTCGGGTAATTGAAAATAGACGAATACTTAGCGCGCCCGGACAGCAGCTGATCAATCAGCTCACTGCGCGCAATGCCGAGCGTCTCGGCGGCGCTATACAGATACGCGCCATGACCGCCTTCATCTTGCACTTTGGCTATCAGGATCGATTTACGCAGCAACGAAGGCGCGCGCGAGATCCAATTGCCCTCGGGCAGCATGCCGACGATTTCGGAATGGGCGTGTTGTGAGATCTGCCGGATCAAGGTCTGTCGATAGGCGTCCGGCATCCAATCTTTAGGCTCAATTTTTTCCTCGGCATCAATACGGGCCTGGAAGCGCGCCATCCGCTCGCTATCCTCCAACGCACTGACCGCCTTCGGGATCGCCTCCAGTAATCCTTGCGTATACATCCCCGCACCCCCCTTGCGAAATTTGGGCCATACGTCACCCTGAAGTGAGCACCCTTGCGCTAATCCTGACACGGATTATTGGACTTAACAAGTTTTTCCGTGTCAGAATTAAAACACGCCGTCAGTCGATGAGTTCTATGCCCCTGACCGATCCCGTCCTCGCTCTGCTCGACACCTTCCAGGCGCAACGGCCCCTGCGCGGCGGCTCGCTGATCGTCACGGTATTCGGCGACGCGTTGGCCCCCCGCGGGGGCACCATTACCCTCGGTAGTCTCATTCGTCTAATGGCCCCCTTCGGCTTGACCGATCGATTGGTGCGCACTTCCGTCAGCCGCTTGGTGGACGATGACTGGTTGATCTATCGGCGAGCGGGGCGCCGGTCGGAGTACGCGCTGTCCGCCACCGGACGACAACGCTTTGCGAAAGCCACCCGCCGCATTTATGGCGGCCCTGTCCCCGTTGGCGATGGCCGCTGGACCACGGTGGTCTTGCCACCGGCTGCGCTGGGCGAACGGCAACGCTTACGCGAATTGCTGCGCCTGGAAGGCTTCGGCGAACTGGACCCGGGGGTCTATGTGCATCCCGCCGTCGCGCCGGACGATGCGATCGCCACGCTGGCGACGCACGGCATGACCACGGTGTTGGTGTTTGCCGCGAACCTCGTTGCCGGCGCCAGCGCCGCCGAACTGATCGCGCGGGGTTGGGACTTGTCCGCCCTCGATGCGCGTTACCGGCGTTTTGCTGCCTCCTTTCAACCGGTCGCTGACTACCTCACGATCCACGCACCACAAGACCCCGCGCGTGCGTTCGTCGCCCGCACGCTGCTGATCCACGACTACCGCCGCATCCATCTGCGCGACCCCCGGTTGCCACGCGCCCTGCTGCCATCGGAATGGGCGGGCCATGCGGCCTATGCACTGTGCCGACGCCTGTATGGTGCGGTGTTTGCCAGCGCCGAACAGCATCTGGATGCAGTCGCGACCCGACTCGATGGCCCGCTACCCCCTGCACAGGCCAGCATCCCACCGCGCTTCCCCGCCCCGTGAGGGCAACGAGGTCTTATGATGGCCGCTCCTCTTATCTGGAGTCGCGCCCGATGGTGCACCGACTACTCTTGGCGGCACTTCTGCTCGCGCCGGTACTGAGCGCGGCGGAAGTGGCGCAACCTGCGCCCAATACCGACGGCTATGCGCAACTGGCGTTGCAGTGCATCCACCAGCAATACCCCAATCACCTGTCACTCGGGGTCGGTTCGGATACGGATCTGGTGCCACCCACGACGTTGCACCCGTCCTTCTACGGCTGCCTAGACTGGCACTCTGCAGTGCACGGTCACTGGCTACTGGTGCGCTTGCTGCGCCTGCACCCGAGCGCCCCTTGGGCAAAGCAAGCGCGCGCGCAATTGGAAGAGGACTTTTCCAATGCGCACATCGCCGCCGAAGTGGCTTACTTTGAGCAGCCGAATCGGACCTCGTTCGAACGGCCCTATGGACTGGCTTGGCTGCTCACGCTCACCGCCGAGTTGCGCCAATGGGACGACCCCGACGCCCAGCGCTGGCTCGTCGCCCTGCTGCCGCTGGAAACGGTGGCCGCGAACCGGATCCAGACTTGGTTACCCAAACTGCACTATCCGATCCGCATCGGTGAACACAATCAAACCGCGTTTTCCTTTGGCTTGATCTGGGACTGGGCCACCGTCGCGCACCGTGCCGACCTGCTCGCGTTGTTGACGGACGCCGCGCACCGCTTCTACGCCCACGATCGCGCCTGCCCACTCCAGTACGAGCCCTCCGGTGAGGACTTCCTATCGCCGTGCCTGGGGGAAGCGGACTTCATGCGCCGCGTATTGCCGCCCCCGGCGTTTGCGACCTGGCTTGCTGCCTTTATGCCCGAGCTCGGTCGCGGTGCGGCACTCGCGCCGGCCGTTGTGACCGATCGTAGCGACCCAAAACTCGCCCACCTCGATGGCTTGAACCTCAGCCGCGCCTGGATGCTCCGAGGCATCGCCTCGGCCCTGCCCCGCCAGAACAATCGGCGCGCCGCACTGGAAGCGATGGCGGCCGCCCATGCCCAGGCGGCACTGCCCGCCGTAACGGGGGAACACTACGAAGGCGGCCATTGGTTAGGCACCTTCGCGGTCTATCTCCAGTCGCAGGAAGGCACGCACCCACCGCATCCATGAGCGTCGATCTCAGTACGTGGCTGGTCAGCGCACTAGCCGCCTTCGCCGTCGGTCTAGGCAAAGGCGGGCTCGCGGCCATGGGCACCTTCGGCGTACCGCTGATGGCGCAGGTCATGCCGCCGGTGCGCGGGGCTGCCATTTTGTTGCCCGTGTTCGTGTTCTCGGACATCTTTGCCGTCTACCTGTATCGACACCAATACAGCCTGCGCAATATGCGCATTCTCATTCCGGCGGCGACCTTCGGCATCGCGCTCGGTTGGTACTTTGCCGCGCGTGTCTCCGACCGCGAGATCGAGATCCTCGTGGGCCTCATCGGCCTGTCGTTTTGTTTCAATAGTTGGCGCCAGCGCCATATCAAGACACCACCCCATGGCGCCGATCTGGGGCGTGGAGCGCTGTGGGGCACCGTGCTGGGATTCGCCAGCTTCGTCGCACATGCCGGCTCGCCACCCTTTCAGGTCTACGTCCAGCCACAGCGCTTGCAAAAACTGGTCTACGCCGGCACCAGCGCAATCGTCTTTGCGGTGGTGAATGCCCTGAAATTACTGCCCTACTGGGCCCTGGGCCAGTTCTCGTCCTCGAATCTGCAGATGTCGTTGGCGCTGTGTGTGCCGGCGCTGCTGGGCACGCAGGTAGCCAAACACTTGGTGCGCGTCGTCTCGGA
This sequence comes from uncultured Pseudomonadota bacterium, assembly GCA_903908265.1. GTDB lineage: Bacteria > Pseudomonadota > Gammaproteobacteria > Steroidobacterales > Steroidobacteraceae > CAIKZZ01. The sequence continues at coordinate 7,223 of CAIVRI010000047.1, read as the reverse complement.
AAAAGCCTACTACCGTTTTTTACAGGTGGCGTTGGCTGCAGTGTCCGTGCAGTTGATCTACAAAGGCCTCCATCCCTGATGGCGACGCCAAGCCCGCGCCAACGCTTGCTGTGGATTGGCTTAGAGCGCCTCGAGTTGCGCGGCCGCGGCACTGACGTCCGGCAAGATCGCATAGCACGCATGGAAAGCTGGTGGCCAACGCGCGGGCCGACCGGTCGACAGTTCGATACAGACGTAGTCCACTTCGGCGCGCACCAGCGTCTGCGCATCGGCATCCCGTAGCACCTGAAACCGACGCCGCACGCGCATGCGCGAAGAGCCCGGTAGCAGCCACGTCGCCACCGTGACCGTATCCCCGAGCACTGCCGGGCGCTGGTACACAATCACCGTACGCACCACCGCCATGCCGCGATCGAGCGCCACGCAAGTTGTCACCGGCAGCCCCAACACCGAAGAGTGGCTCCACGCCGCCTCGTCGAGCCAGCCCACGTAAAACGTATTGTTCACGTGCTGGTATTCATCGATCTCCTCAGCGCATACCGTCCTCGGATACAGGTGCGGATGCGGCAAGTCATACACCGGCGCGGGGCGTGACGACACGTGAAAACCTCGGATACGGAAAGGAACAGGGGTGGAGTTTAGCGCGCACGCGCCTCGCCCGGGCACACGGGTGTGTTAGGTTCGCCCCATGACCGATGCTCCAACTGACCCTGTGACCCAAAAATCGACGCCCATTGCTGCGGCGACGCTCGCCCTCTTACGCGAGGGATCCGAGGGCCCTGAAGTACTGATGATTCGTCGGCGCGAATCCCTGGCCGCCTTCGGCGGCCTCTGGGTGTTCCCGGGTGGCAAACTCGAAGCCGCCGATCGCGTCCACGCCGAGCACTTGCGCACCCAAAGCCAGGCCTTAGAACTCGCGCAAAACACCGCCCAACACAGCACCGAGACCCTGCCCTCCCGGCTCGCAGCGCTGCGCGAGACGTTCGAAGAAACAGGCCTTTTATTGGCCACGTCCAGTAACCCCTCCTTCACCGAACGCTACCAGCGCCACGTTGCCGACTGGCGGGTGGGGGTGACGCGCGATGCTTTTGCCTTTCAGTCCTTGCTGCGGGCGGAACAAGCGCATCTGGCTATCGAGACGCTGGCTTACTGGACGCGATGGCTGCCACCGAGCGAAACCCCCAAGCGTTTCGATACCGATTTCTATGTGGCCTGTGCACCCGACACCCAGGCAGTGGTCGTCGATGCGAGCGAGTCGATCGAATACCGCTGGCTGCCCTTTGACGACGCCGAGTCCATTGCAACGCACTGTGCGCCCGTGACGCTATTTATGTTGCTGCACCTGCGCCTAGAGTACGACCGACACGGCAGCGTGGCCGCACTGCTCAGCGCCGCGCTGCAGCGCACGCCGCGCACCGTCACAGTACGGCGAGGACTATTCAATCAGCAACGCTATGCCGTGTTCCCTTGGGATGCACACTATGCCGCGCTCAGTGGCGAAGGCGAAGCATGGGCGGAATCCGAACGGGCATCTATGCACGGATTGCCGAGCCGTTTAACGATCCGCGACGGCTTGTTCAAGGGCGAAGACACACCGAAAAACTGAGCCCAAGGTCGAAAAGCTCAAGCCATGCCCACTGAACCAGACCGAGCGCGACTTCAGCAGGCCCTCACTCGGCGGCCGTTAGTCCCGTTCAGTGGCAGTAAAGAAAGGACTAACGTACATCGCTGAAGCTGGACGCATAGGCGAGCCAACCGAGGTTCAGCGCCACCAGCAGCATCAATGTTCCGAATGTGAACTGCATTCCGCGGATCCGGTTGGTAAAATGCGGTGGCGGTTCATTGATTCCCTTCGCATGAAACAGCCGACCGATCGCCAGCGTCATTGCCGGGATAACCACCAACGATGTTGGGGCTCCATTTATTTCCAAGCAGCCTAAAAGAATCAACCCCAACGGGACGTATTCAGCGAAGTTACCTTGGGCCCGAATCGCTCGCTCGAGTTGAACATTTCCGCCGCTCCCAAGCGCCACTTCATTGCTACGTCGTAGTCGAATGACGGCAAACGACAATCGCAGGAAAATAAGTGTTAAAGCAGCGGAAGCCAAGACGGTGATTTTCAGCATTGAGACTCACCTCTGCTGCGAGAAAAATTTGCGAATTTTGTCGTCACTTGCATGACACCGTCCGAAAAAATATTAGTTCCGAGAGCTCCGGCGCAGCGCGCTACTCAGAGCGCGGGTGGCTCAAAATACCGCACCGCATCGAAGCGTCCGCTGCGCAACTCTTCTGCCAAGGCCACACGGGCCACGTTGACCGCGCTACGATCGACCTCTGGAAACGCCAGTAGGCTGCGTTCGACCAGATCGCCGGTGCAGGCGCCGTTGTACGCACACAATTCGAGCGCGAGCTCAGACTCGGCACTACAGTCCATGCCAAAGTCACAGCCGACCACGAGCAGCACCGCGTCGCGTAACGCATCCGTCGGTCGCGGCGCGTCGCGGTGCCAGCGACCAACCAAGCCGCTGAGGTCCCGCAGCTCATAAGGTAAGTGGCGCTGGGCGATCTCCCCGATGAGGGCTAGCGCCTCATTGCCGTTACCGGCTTCAACCGCCGTCACCGCCTGCTCGCCACGGGACCGCAAGTCACCTGCGCGATGCCGTTCTGCATTGGCACGCGCTTCTTCCAACCATTGCACCGGGCTACCGGCAAAAAAATCCTGGCACCGTGCCCACAGAGTACGCATCGCCACAAGTCGCGCCAGCCGACTAGCATCGAACGGCAGACCGTCCCCCAGACTCGTCTCGGCTCGCGGTCGCCCACCCACACCGACGAAACTCGGCACGCACACGGACCACGCATGCCAAGCAAGGCTGCGCTCACTGGGATCGGCCGAGCGCGCATACTGGTCGTAGACCCAGCGCAGCGATGTGCTCGCTGACAATGCATCACGCCCCGTTGCGGCCGGATCGGATACGGCGACCGGCGCGACCGGGCTGCGCGCGAGCCGCGCGCTCGTGGGCTGCCCGATCGGCGCGGTGTGAACAAACCACCCTACCACCACACCGATGAGGACGCCCACGCCCGCAATGATCCACAAGGACCGGACGCGGGGTGGGCGTTGCGGCAAGTGCGTCAGCCCGACGCGACGCCGGCCATCAGTTCCCTGACAGCGCGACGGGGAAGGTGCCGACGCCCGTGGTCACGGCGAGTGCGGCGGTTTTGGTGCCGGTCGACGTCGGCTTGAAGCGTACGCTGATCGAGCAGGTCGCGCCGGCTGCAAGCGACGTACCGCAAGAGCCGGTCGCGCTGCGGACACTGAACTGGTTCGCGCCGGCACCGCTAATCGCCGTGGCGATCGTCGTACTGATGTTGCCGGTGTTGCTGACTGACACGGTCTTCGATGCGCTGGAGCCGACCGCCACACCGGTGAACGTGAGTGCCGTCGGTGTTACCGTGATCACTGCCACCGCTGTCACCGAGGTACCCGCAAGATTCACGACTGGTGTGCCGCCGTTAGTACTGATGCTCAGGGTCGCTGTCTTACTGCCCGCAGGCGTCGACGTCGGGGCGAACTTGACGCTAAGCGTGCAATTAGCGCCCTGCGCAAGGGTCGAGCCGCACCCGTTCACGAGCGTGAAATCGCCTGCGTTGGCGCCGCCGAGCACCGCGCCCGTAATCGACAGCGTACCGGTTCCGCTGTTGGTCAGCGTAACGGTCTGCGCAGTGCTCGCCGTGCCGCTCGCCTGATTGACAAACGTCAATGCGCTGGGCGCGACGGTCGCAATCGGCGCAGTACCACCCGTCAGCGTCACCGTCGGCGCGGTACCCGCCGCGTTACTGGTCACAGTGACCGTGCCCGTCACCACCGTACTGCTGCCGGCAAAATCGACGACGAGGGTGCAGCTGGCGCCGTGCGTCAGCGTCGTCGCCACCGTGGTCGGGCAGGTCGAGGTCGGATTGATCTGGAAGCCCGTACCGCTAATCGAGGCACTGACATTTAATAGATCCGCGGTACCACTGCTCGTCACGGTGATCGTCTGGGTCGCCGCCGTCGTCCCGAAAGTCAGGCTCGTCGGCGTCACGGCGATGCCCGGTGTCGGCGCCGGCGTACCAATCGTGAAGGCGTGGATCCATGTACTCCACTTGAACTGTCCGCTGGACTTTTGATAGAGCGACGTGAACCACATCGTGCTGTCGTCGCTCGGATCCACCGACATCGATGCGTAGTCACCCCAACGCGTGTAGGACGTACCCGACTTCGATTCCGACCCAGCGCCGGCCTTGACGAGCGTTTCGGCGGCGAGCGTGCCCGCACTGTCACCCACCGCACGGGTGGCAACAGCCAGCGAGGGATACGCACTGCTACTCGAAGTGCTGTAGCCAAACGCCATGTTGCCGGCAGCATCAATGGCACCGGTGCTCATCCAGCGCCACAGTGTCGTATCGGGCGCATACGTACCCTGTTGCGCGAGCGTAGGCACCGCGGTGTTCGGGTTCTGAATTTCGTACCAACGTACGGCACCCTGGCCACTCGTGCCGGCGCTGACGGCGTGCGAGACAACTAGCGATTCGACGCCGCCGCGATAACGGTAAGCGAGGCGGTACATCAACCGGTCCGACAGCGAATCGAGCTTGAGCGTCGTCCCCTGCTGCGGGACGAAGCCCATTGGCGTGAACGCCGCGACCGGGATTGCGAGCGGCACGGCATCAATCTTGGCAGTACCGGTCGCAAAGTTAGGCGTAAAACGCCACAGATCCAGCTGTTGAAAGTTGTTATCGTAGGCGATGATGTAGTTCGGTGCCCCGGGCGCGATCGGCGACGCACCGTCGGGATCGGCCGGCAAGGCGCCACCGTAACTCGTGGAGAGCTGCACACACACTTGTGTCGCCGCGTTGCCGGCTAACATGTTCGCCCGATCGTAAGCGCACAGATCAGCGCCCATAAACGTCTTGCCACCCTGAAACATATTGAAGGTGACGTAGTAGGCGTCCGACCAAACGCTGGCTTTCGGATAGTCGGGGAAATTGGCATACGGGAAGGCGTAGAGGTTCCAGCCGCCGGTCGCGTCCGGCGACGTCGACACCGCCACGCACTGCAGATAGTTACTGCCGTTGCTGACGACGAATTGCATCATGACCCAGCGTTGGGCTGCGTTATCCCACTTGACCATCGGATCGCCGTCGTTGTGCGTACCGCAAGCGGCGCCAGCACCGGTCAGCGTGGTCCACAGCGTATTACCGGCGGCCGGACCATACTTGAGGGCCCCGGTGGCTTTATCAAACACCGCGAACGAGGTGTTGACCCACTGTACTACCTGCGTTGCGCCCACCGCGAGGTTGGTGTCGGGTGGGGTGCTTGCGACGGCGAAGCCGTAGTCGCCGGCACCGACACCCGCGAAGGCACGCACCGGCGTAGCGACGGAGGCGGACGTTGCGGCCGCAAGCGGCCCCTGCTGCACCAACGCCGTTTTTGGCTTCACGAGCAAGGGGTCGATCGTCTGTTTTTTCGGCGTCGGACGCGGAATCGCTTTGGGCTCTGGGGCGTTCGCTTGACCTGCGGTCACTAAGCTGCCGGGCGGTGTGCCACCGAGGCTATGCAGCGTGCCATGTTCTGCTTCTGGCGTAATCGTCAGATGCGGTGCCGCCTCGGCGACGTTAAAGCCAACGAACAGAACCAACGTGAACCAGAAACGCAGCAGATGGATCATCTGATAGCCTCGAAATCTTGGAAAATTGAATTGACTTCGAACTTTAACCGCAACAGAGAGTATGCCACCAAAATAGGCATAAACGATGCGTGATCATTGCGCAAAGACAAGCGACGCGGAATACGCAATAGGGTCGCGATTTGCGGACAACTTCCGCGCACGTCCAGTACGTGCACCGCGCCGACCCGTAGGAAAGAGCAAAGCCGCACCGCGCAAGCCGCGACGGGTGGGCCGTGACCGGCAAGTGCCTTGCACAGCGACGACCATCAGGGGTGGTGCGATGGGCTGCCGCCCCGCCCTTGCATGCGTGCATTGACCGCTGCAACGCCGCTGCGGCGCAGACCGCACCGTAGCGCTTGCACCGCCCCACTCTCCGACCTAAAGCCGCACCCCTGTTTAGGCCAGGGGGCGGGCAACGTTTTGGGTGCGCTCCAATTTTAAAAATCGGGTGATCGACTATGCAGGAAATCAGTCGGGGCTCCAGTAAGAAAATTTCACAGGGTGCTGACGAAATCGAGCGCAAAGACTATCCTCGGCGACGATCCATGAATGTCGGTAAGAGCAGGTTGAATAGGGACTCTGCCCGGCTCTTTTGTAATTGCTTGGAGTGCCGATCTTGAATCCAACCCCTGCCGTGAGTGCGCCGGTTGCAGTCGCTGTCCTCGGCTACGGGGGACTGGTTCCGTTTGTCATCTTGTGCATCCTTGGATGGATCGAGCCGCTGCATGCGCATGGGTGGCATCACGCCTTAAGTGCCTATGGAGCAGTGATTCTCAGTTTCGTTGGCGCGTTGCACTGGGGGTTCTCTATCGCCAGCGTCCACCTAGATCAGCGAGCGCGAACGGTGGGGTACGTTTGGAGCGTTGTTCCCGCCTTATTGGCATGGATCTCGCTATTGCTTCCCTCTCTTCTCGCCAGCGTACTTTTGGTCGTATGTTTCATCGTGCACTATGGACTGGACGTGCGAATGGCCAAGGCCGCCGCGCTTCCGAGCTGGTACCTGCCGCTGCGATGGCGGCTGACTATCATTGCAGTGATCTGCATTGCAGTAGGGGAGATTCTCTGATCCCGTGCTAATGCCTGTGCATTCTCTACCCCGTTGTTATGTTGTGGAGGCGTGCAGCCTAACCGGCAAGACCGCGTCATCCGTACCCTGCTGCCTGGACCAGGCGGCCTGTCCGCGCCTCGATTCCTACGCCAACTACCCTTGCGCCTCAGCCTACCCACCCTATAGCGGATTCTTGATGCGCTACGCACCGAAGGACGAATCGTAGTCGAGGGACGCGCTCGGACGCGCTGTTTTAGACACCAGCGCCAGTAGGTGGTCCCCGCTGCAAACGCCCGAGGGACGAGATCTAACGGATCATCCTAATGCAGCATGCGCAAGGCCGCCGTCTCGCGGCGCCATTTGGTTTCCGCGGGGTCCTGACCTTTCGGTTCGGTTTGGTTCGGCACGCCGACCGCATGGCCTACGCTCATCCGCCGACCCGGGCCTGCTCGGCCCGCAGCCCG
>CAIVRI010000046.1 GCA_903908265.1 uncultured Pseudomonadota bacterium | reverse complement strand
CGCAGGCCACCGCTAGCGGGGCCTTGTGGGCGGCGTAGGGCGCTACGCGGCGTTGCGGCGCAGAGGATGCCGGACGGGTCGAATCAGTCCGCGCGGGACCGTGATGCGCATTGCGCGGGGCATCAGCCTAACGGGGCGCGTTTGTCCTGTGTGTGCGTGTCAAAGTCACTTGCCTCATGGCGCTCGCGCAGTTGACTGGCCGGATCGCCATGCACGCGGTTGACCATCCGCCCCCGCTGCACCGCTGGTCGTGCCGCAATCAGTTGGGTCCAGCGTTGTAGGTTTTTATACGCCTCGACCTGTAAAAATTCGCCGGCCCCGTAGACCAGTCCTTGGGCCAGTACGCCGTACCAAGGCCAGACGGCGATGTCGGCAATCGTGTAGTCCGGTCCGGCCAAGTACTCACTCTGGGCAAGGCGCTGATCAAGCACGTCCAGCTGCCGCTTCACTTCCATGGCAAAGCGGTCGATCGCGTATTCCATTTTTACGGGTGCATAGGCGTAAAAGTGGCCGAAGCCGCCACCCAGATAGGGCGCAGAGCCCATTTGCCACATCAGCCAGGACAGACACTCTGCCCGTGCGGCCGGTGCGGTGGGCAGGAAGGCGCCGAACTTCTCTGCCAAGTAGAGCAGGATCGCGCCGGATTCGAAGAGGCGGATCGGTGTGGGCCCGCTGCGGTCCCACAGGGCGGGAATCTTGGAATTCGGGTTCAGCTGCACGAAGCCGGAACCGAATTGCGCACCCTCCCGGATGTTGATCAGCCAAGCATCGTACTCGGCGCCGCTAATCCCACGCGCCAGCAGCTCTTCCAGCAGTACCGTGACCTTGACCCCGTTCGGAGTGGCCAGCGAATACAACTGCAGGGCATGCCGGCCGATGGGCAGTTCTTTTTCGTGTGTTGCCCCGGCGATGGGCCGATTGATGTGGGCGAATTCGCCGCCGTTTTCTTTATTCCACGTCCAGATCTTGGGGACGGTGTAGGTCGGTTGGTCGCTCATGGGGCCCTGTGCGCGTGTGGCTCTGGCATGGCGTACCTTAACGCGGTCCGCGTTGGCCGCGCCAGTGCACGGACACCGCTGGCTGTGCTCAAGCGTAGCTACGCATCGGCCGCCGGCATCGCCAGCGCGCGGCATGAAAGGCCCAAGCGTACGACGTCTTTGCACAGCCCAATCGTGGCCGCTCTGGGGCTGTCGGTGTCGCGGCGGCGATTTCCAATGACGCTGCCGGACAGGCCACGGTGTTGCTCGGCCAGCGCCGGCGCGGCATCGGCTTTTTAATGGCCCCTCTGGCAATGTAGCCAGCCGCAGGGGCCGCGGTGGTCTTAAGGGTCGGGTAGCGATCCCGCCAGCGCCTGCAGGATTTCCGCATCGCTACACACGCCCACCCAGCGCTCGGCGTGCAGCAGCAAAACCGGATGCCCGCTGGACTGGCGCAAGCGGATGATGTCGCGCAGTACGGTGTGCGTCGGCACGCAGCGCAGTGGCACCGTGTGTCCCGCCACCGTGACAAGGGCGTGCAGCAGGCCATCAATACGCACGGCGAGCGGTAGTCCCTGGTCATCCACCTGCACCAGATAGCGATTGCCTGCGTCTAGGGCGATGCCTGCCGGTGACCGCGTCAGCGCTGTGCAAGGACGCATCACCATCGCTCCCGTGAGCGCTGACAAGGGATTCACGCCGCGCGCGAATGCGGCCACATAGCTATCGACGGGCCGCAGGATGATGTCCTGCGCCGTGCCCGATTGTACGATTCGCCCACCTTCCATAATGCTGATCCGATCGCCTAACTTGATGGCTTCGGACAAATCATGACTGACAAACAGGATCGTCTTGCGGACCCGCGCCTGCAGCGCCAACAGTTCGTCTTGTAGTTTTTCGCGAATCAGGGGGTCGAGCGCCGAAAACGGTTCATCCATGAGCAGGATGTCTGCATCCGTGGCAAAGGCGCGCGCCAGGCCGACCCGTTGCTGCATGCCCCCCGACAGTTCCTGGATATCCCGGTCGGCCCACTCCAGCAGACCGACCGATGCCAGTTTCTCCTCGACGAGGCGCGCGCGCCTCGTCGCGGAAATACCTTGCAACTCCAGACCAAAGGCCACGTTATCGCGGACCGAGCGCCACGGTAACAAGGCCGATTGCTGGAACACCATGGCCACCCGGCGGCGTCGGACCCGCCGTAGCGTTGCCGCATCCGCGGTCGCGACGTCGACGGCTTGGCCGTCATCATGGATCAGCACCTGCCCGCGTTGCACCGGCGCAAGGCCATTCGCGGCGCGCAGCAAGGTCGACTTGCCAGACCCTGATGCTCCCATCAGCACCGAGATTTCGCCATGTGCAACGTCGAGTGTGGCCCCGTTGACACCCACCGTCACGCCCGTGTCGTGTGTAATGGCGCTATAAGCGTCTCCCGCATCGAGCAGGCGGCAGGCCTGCACCAGACGACGCGCCGCTTTGGGTGCAGCACCGGCGAATAAGATGTCGACGTTCTGGAAAGACAGGGCCGTGTTCACGACCGGTCCTTGGGATCGGAAGGTCTGAGTGTCCGGTCGAGGAGCACGGCGAGCAGCACGATGGCGAGGCCCGCCTCAAAGCCGATATTGACCTGCACGTTGTTCAGTGCGCGCACTACCGGCACGCCGAGGCCACCGGCGCCGACCAAGGCGGCGATGACCACCATCGACAGGCACAGCATGATGCATTGGCTGAGCCCGGCAATAATGGCGGGAGCGGCGTAGGGGAGTTCCACTTTGAGGAGCAACTGCCAACGGGTCGCGCCAAAGGCCTGGCCCAATTCGGTGAGTGCCTGGGGTACGGATGCAATGCCGAGTTGTGTGAGGCGGATGGGTGCAGGCATGGCGAAGATGACGGTCGAGATCACCGCCGGCACGACGCCGAGCCCAAACAGCACGAGGGTGGGGATCAGGTAGACGAAGGCAGGCAGGGTCTGCATCAGATCCAGTACTGGCCGCAGTATTGCGTACCAGCGCGGTCGATGGGCGACGGCAATGCCCACGGGTACACCGATCGCAGAGGCTACCGTTGCCGAAACAAGGACCAGCGACAGTGTCTCCATCGTTTCGGTCCAGTAGCCTTGATTGCGTATAAACAGCAAGGCAAGACCCACGAAGACGGCGAGGGTGACGGAGCGTCGGATCCCGTAAGCGAGCAGCATCATCAGGCCAATGAGTAGCAACGGCGGCGTGGCCGTCAGGGCGGCGGATAATCCGTTGACTAGGGTGCGGATCACCAGCGCAACGCCAGCGAAGGTGCCCGCGCCGTGGTCCTTCATATAGTCCATGGCCGCCGCGGCGGCATCGCCGACCGGTATTTTTTTCCAGGTGAAGAATGCCTCGGCGGAATGCGGTGTGCTGGCGGCGCGCCAGTGGTCAGGCCGTGTAAAGACGCGTTGGCCGTGGCTGTCGGTCACGCCCGCGAGCCACTCGGCGACTAATGGGGGGTTGTCACGCAACCATTCCGCCGCCGCCGCCGCCGGCGTGAGGTGGCGCTCGAGTATGGCCGACATGACGGCACTCAAGGAGTGCTGCGAGAAGTGCAGTTGCGAGAGCAAGCGCCCGACGTTCGGACACGCGCGGGCATACTGGGTGCGTGTCACTGTGTAAATCGTGGCGGCACCAAAGTGGGGGCCGAATATCGCATCGCCGCCGGTTAAATAACGAATCGGGTATTTTAGGTGCATGGGGTGTGGGGCCCATGCGAGAAACACGATCGGCTGATGGTCCCGTGCTGCGCGTTCCACCTCCATCAGCATCCCTTGCTCGCTCGATTCCACGACCGAGAAGTCGCCTAACCCGAACTGCGCGCGCTGGACCATTTTAAAGAGCCGCTCGTTACCCGGGCTCCCCGGTTCGATACCGACTAGACGATGGCCGAGTGCCTTGGCGAAGGTATGAATGTCTGCAAAATCACGTAAGCCCGCCGCCCATGCGTAGTCCAGCGTCGCCAGCGTGTAGCTGGCATCTTCCAGCAGCGGTCGTACCACGCTGATGGCGCCCTCTGCCTCATACCGTTGGCGTATCGCGGTTTGACTGGGCATCCAGTTGCCGGTAAAGACGTCGATGTCTCGATTTTTCATTGACGCAAAAATCACCGGCGTCGACAGCAGGGTGACTGTGGGTTGATAGCCGAGTTGGGTGAGCAGTGTGCTCGCCACGGCGGTGCTTCCCGTCACATCGGCCTCGCCCGTATCCGCAAAGCGCACCTGCTGACAGGCAGCCGGTTCGTCCACCGCCCACACCGAGCTGCTGTATAGCGCGGCTAGTGACAGGCCAATGCATAAGCACGCCTGCGCTACCCGAGCACCCCAAGGGCGCAGGATGCCGATCGGTCGAGCGGATGTTGCGCAAGGGTTTATGGAGCGCGCACAGCGCGCGTTTTGCGGAGCCCTACGGAGGCTGCTTGTTCCGTGCGCTCGGCCCCCTGGTCTGTCCACGTGGATGTGCCTGGACAGCGCCATTTTTTAATGATCGAAATGCAAGTGAATGCACGCCCGGTGGTCGGTGGTGTTCAGCGCGGCACTGCGAACCCCTTCGGCCAGATGGGTCAGCACGATCTTGCCATGGCTCCACATAATGGCATCCAGCGCATCCACATCGCCTGAGCCGCTGACGAATTGCTCTAAACGGGCAGTAGACGCGTCAGTCGTGTTGAGATCGATCACAGAACCGCTATGGATGATTTCTATGTCTAGATTGAATTCGTCAAACGTGCCGCGTATCGCCAACAACCGCTTCCCCTTGGTAGACGCAATCAGTTCCGCTGCTTCCGTAGCCGCGGAAATCGCTCGTTGCAAGACGTCGCGTCGCACCCCCCATAGGCCAGCATGGTGTTCCAGATAGTGTTTTATCAAGTCAGTGCCTGCGCCCGCATCGGCAGGGATAGGCTCTTCCGCTGTGCGCTCGGTGCCCAGCCGAAATAACAGATTTAACGTCAACGCAACGATGCCAGTGATCAAATAGCCACTGTCGAGAAGGATCTTAAGCGCGTTCGGGGCAGTGTCTGTAAGCGCCGGCATGATGAACGGGATCAGCCCGGTGCAAATCGAGATACCAAAAATTGCCCTCGTACGGGGGCTCGTTGCGCGGGTCGCAAAAAGTTCCGTTCCACCAACGAACAGAAACATTGCCGTGTACACCTGAAACGCGCCTTGCACAGGTGATGGAATGAGAAACAAAGCGAATGTGACGACTTTTGGCAGAAACGCCAGCGTCAGCAGCAGCGGCGCGAGGAGCAACCCGATATACCGCGAGGCGGCCTTGCTCGCGAAGGTCAAGGCGAGATTGGGTGAGCTGACACAGGTGCCAATGCCACCCATAAAACTACCGACCGCATCCGCAATACCATTGGCAGTGATCAGCCTGGAGGCTCGATTCATATCCGGGCGGCGCCAGTCGGCGTCAGTCTGCTTGTCCATCATGACGGAACAGCCGACGTTGTAGATCTGACCGAGTAGCGAAACGAGCACGGTGGCACCGATCAAGGTCAGCGGGAGCTGCAGCGTGGGCATCACGAAGTGCGGGGCAACAATCCACGGGACGGTGCTTAGGGTGGTCAGCGGCGGCATGCGGTCCAGCAGGAAGGACAGCGCATCGCCCACGAGGAGTCCCATGACGACGGCGAGCATCGAAAAACGTCGACCACCCCACACGGAAACACCCACGATCACGGCCAGACAGACGGCGGCGATGAGGGTCGTCGAGCCATCAATCTGCATGGCCGCATTCACGCCGAGCGCGCGATGGAAGGCAGGCGCTGCCAGCGTGAGGCCTGACATGCAGACGATGGCGCCGACCACCGTGGGTGGCAATAGAGCGCGCAACAGCGGCAGAAGGGGGCGCAAAACAAAGCACGTGCATGCCGCGATCAGGGCGATACCGGCCAGCCCTTGCAGGCCGGCGACGGCGACCGCGGCGGGGGCGATAAACATGAAATCGAAGTTCCCCGCATTGGTGAAGAACCCCCCTGCGCCGAGTCGCCCACCCCAGGCGTTGAGTGCGCTCACCAGACTCATGCTGAGCAAAGTGCCGGCGATGAGACCCTGTGTGGCGGTAAGGCTCAGGCCGCATAAAGAAGCGATCAACAAGAGGTAGGCGAATCCCGGGATCAGCGTTGCGAGATGCTGGGCCGTGAAAAGGAGCAAGGCCGGTAGCGGTGGCCGTTGGTCTGCGCCAAATACGAGTTCTGCCGGTTGTCGGCGCGGCGCTATAGGCGGCAGCTTTACTTTGAGAATGGCGCTGAGTTGCATGGGGGCTGTTGCAATCTTTGGGTGGGAAATTACTCCATTAGCAGACTCGCAAATTTCTCGAACGCAGTGTGGTGCTAAGTTAAAACGACGTGTGGTGCTAAGTTAAAACACAGTGTGGTGCTAGTTAAATTGCGCTTTAGGGTTGCCTTGGGTACGTAAGGTCGCCGTGGCGGCGGCTTGCGCGAGACTTCGGCATGTCGCCACTCGTCCGTGCAAAGGCGCGTAAAGACCGCTGCTTGTTGCGGACACCGCCGCGGGTCTACTCGCATGGGCGCACTAAAAGCCGGCGACCGCTCGGGAGGTAGATCGTTGCGGCTCCCGGGTCACACAACCCGCTCTCGCGTGGACAATTCAATTGGTAAGCGCGCCGCAGGGCTGCGCCAGAGGCGTCCCAACAGCAGAACGCGCCTATCCCGCGTGCGCCAAGGGGCGCCCAGCCATTTATTTGTCTAGGGAATCGTCGCAATCGGGCGCATAGTCCTAGGACTCTTTGTCCCGTACGATCGCGCTCCGGGGGGCAGCATGTGTAGCGATGACCAAGGCTCTATGCCGTGTCCGCGGGTCGCCGCGGGGTCCCGCCGCTGCGTCCGCGGCGCCGGGCGTAGCCATCCGTGGTGACCGTGACCCTCGCCCAGCGATTGCATTTTGTGCGCGCCGTCTTGGCCGGTGAACTGCAGCAAAATCGTGCGGCGGAACTGCTCGACATCAGCGATCGGCAGATGCGCCGGGTGATCCGCCGCTATCAGATCGAAGGGGCGGCGGGGCTGATCTCCCGGCGTTGTAACCGGCCCAGCAACCATCGACTCCCCGAGGCGCTCTGTGCGCGTGTGTTGGGGCTGCTGCGCGCCCATTACGCGGATTTGGGGCCGACGCTGGCGCGGCAGCGCCTGCGTGCGGAGCACAGCATCGTCCTGTCGGTCGAGACGGTGCGCACGCTGATGACGGGGGCGGGGTTCTGGATTCCGCATCGGTCGCGCCCGGCAAAGACCCCACCACCGCGTCGGCGCAGTGCCTGTGTGGGGCAGTTAATCCAGATCAATGGCGGCGTGCATCCGTGGTTTGCGCAGCGCGGGCCGCTGTGTACGGTGCTGGTCTATGTGGACGATGCGACGGGACGCCTGATGGAAGTGCTGTTTCTGAGTGCGGCCTCGACCTTCGGGTACTTCGCGGCGACGCGGGCGTATGTAGAGAAGTACGGCAAGCCGCTGGCGTTCCATAGTGCGCAGGTGGCGCTGTTTCAGTTGCACCAGCCCAAGAACGGCAGCGGTGCGGGGGCAACGCAGTTTGGGCGCGCGCTGTACGAATTAAACATCGAAGGCGTCTGCGCCAATACCCCGGCGGATCAGAAACGGGTAGACCGCGCGCACAAGACCATGCAGACGCGCTTGATGACGGCGTTGCGGCGCGGCGGCGTTTCCACGATTGCGGGCGCCAATGCGTTGATGCCCGCCTATATGGATGCGCACAACCGCCGCTATGCGAAGTCGCCTAGAGAGCTGCGGGATGCGCATCGGGTGCTGCGCCAGGATGAGGATATGGACGCCATCTTTACCGCCCGCGTCGCGCGCAAGGTCAGTCAGAACTTGACGGTCGATTACGAGACAAACTGTTACCTCATCGCCGATACACCCGCCCATCAATTGCTGGCGGGGAAATATCTGGAGGTGTACGCGTATCCCGCGGGGGGGATTGAACTGCGCGCGTCCGGCCGCTCGATTGCTTACACCATTCGCGGGCCGCACAGCGAAGCCGTGCCGCGTCCGTTGGTGGGATGGGTCGCGCCGCACTGACGGTCGGCCTACGGCTTTGCGCAAGACGGCCCGGACCCACCGGGCCGGCCGCACCCGCTGCGTGTCGATACGGACCCACTGTAGGCCGGACCTGAGGGGTCCGCGTCGCGGCGTCACCGCGGCGGCGGGTCGCCCGCTGTGCGGGTGCGTACGCACCCGTCGCTCGGGCTGTCGCCTGGGCGAGGGGGCTCGACGCGCGCCTTCGGGTCCGAGGCCCCTCGCGTAATGCGCCGTGCACCAGCCCCGGACCGGTCGCGTCGACCGCTGGGTTGCGGTGAGACCCGGTTCACATAATACGCGGCTGCAGTTGGGGCGCGGGCGCGGGCGCGCTAGAGTCTGGAGCGCGCGCTTGGGGGGCTGGGGCGCGTCGCTACCGGGCGGCACGCAGGGCAACGCTTGTTGCCTAAATCCACGTTCTGCATGGGGTTTTTTGGCGATGATGGGGTGCCCGAAGCACAACGCCATCCGCTCGTTGTAGACTGTGGGCCTCCCTGACGGGGGTTTGTACGGGCCACCGCTGGTGGTACTTTTTCGTTACTGGGGTTTGCGATGCTGCAATGGATCAATGATCGGATGAAGGTGCTCGGCTGGATCATCCTGCTGCCGCTGTCTCTCGTGTTTGCGGTGTGGGGAGTGCACGGTATCGTGGACTTCACCGCCAACATGGATCGCGGCATCAAGGTGAACGGGCAGGACGCGAACCTCGAGCAGGTGCGTCAGACCTATCAGCAGCGCTTGGCGGAAGCCACCCGGGCCTATCCGGAGGGCCTGCCGGATGCGGTCAAGAAGTCGCTGCAGCAGGCGGTGGTGGATGATTTCGTCGCCACGGCGCTGATCGATCAGAAGGTCAATGCGTTGCACTACTCGGCCTCGGATGCGGATGTGGTGGCCTCGATCAAGTCCTACGAGGGCTTTCAGGTTGGCGGGGCCTTCAACAAAGATGCGTACTACGCGCTGTTGAAGGCGCGCGGTTACTCGCCCGAGAAGTTCGAAGCCGAACAGCGCGTGTTGCTCAAGGCCAAGGCGCTCGAGGGCAGCCTGTTCGTGTCCTCGTTTGCGACCCCCAAAGAAGCGCAGTGGCTGACTGGGCTGACCGGTGAGACGCGCGATGTGAGTTATGTGACATTGCCGGCTGGCCGCTTCGTGGGCGCCCAGAAACCCGATGCGGCGGCCCTGCAGGCGTACTACGACGCCCATCACGACGACTATATGACGCCGGACGCGGTGCATTTGTCCTACGTCGAACTGTCGGTCGCCGACGTGGCCGCCGAAGTGGCGGTGGATGACGCGGGCCTCAAGAGTTACTACGACACGATCAAAGAGCGGTTTTCGGAACCCGAGAAGCGCCATGCGCGGCACATCTTTTTGGCCACCGGCAGCGACGAAGCCGCCACCAAAAAGAAGGCCGCAGAGATTGCGCAGCTCGCGGCCGCGCCGAAAGCGGACTTTGCCGCACTGGCGCAGCAGTATTCGCAGGACACCGAGTCCGCCAGCAAGGGCGGCGATCTCGGTATGCAGGAGAAGGCCTTCTTGCCGGCCGGCGTGCGTGATGCGGTCTACGCGATGGCACCGGGCACGATCAATGGGCCGGTCAAGTCCCCGTTTGGCTATCACATTATTCAGCTCGTCGAGGTCGTCCCCGGCAAGCAGAAGAGTTTTGAGCAGGTGCGGGGGCAACTCGAGCCGGAGTACCGCCGCAGCGAAGCCGAGCGCCGCTTTAGCGAACGCCAGGAGAAGCTCGAGCAGTTGGCTTTCGAAAGCGCCAGTTCGTTGGAGCCGATCGCCAAAGCGCTCAAGCTCAAGGTACGTGATGTGGCCGACTTCCATAAAGGGATGAGCGGTTCGGATCTGGTCACGAATGCGAAGGTGGTCACGGCGGTGTGGTCCTCGGACGTGCTCGGTGGCGCGAACAGCAAGGCCATCGAGCTGTCGGCCGGGCGGGTCGTGGTGCTACGGGCATCCGATCACAAAGTGCCGGCACTCGAGCCCTTGGTGGCGGTGCAGGCGCGGGTCGAGGCGGCGCTCAAGCGGGAACTGGCGGCCAAGGCCGCCAGTGCGGCGGCCAATGCCCTGGCGCAGCGTCTGCTCGCCGGCGAGAGTTGGGATGCGGTCTTGAAGACGGTGGGCGGCTCCACTGCGCCCGTCAAAGGCGCGCCGGCAGCGGATGCGGTGCAGTTCACGCCGGTGAAATCGATCGCGCGCGCTGAAAAAGAGACGCCGCGGGACATCGTGACCGGCGCGTTTGTGCTGACGCCACCGGCGCCTGGGCGGGTTAGTGTCGGGCAGAAGACACTGCCGAGCGGGGACGTGGTGGTGTACACGGTGTCGGCGGTGAAGCCCGGCGAGTACAAGGCGGACGACGTCCAGGCCAACCGCAAATTGGCCCAGAACTACTCGGCCGAAGAAATCGAAGCCTATGTGGCGGGTATGCGCGCCAAGGCGAAGATCTCGATCGGCTCGACGTTGTTTGATTGATCGGGCGCGCGAAGCCCGCTAAGGTCGGAGGCCGCCGCAAGGCGGCCTTCGTCGTTTAGGGCGCGCCGAGCGCTGCGTCAAACCTCAGGGGATGGAATGCGCGTGGACGTGACGATCTATACCGATGGTGCTTGTAAGGGCAATCCAGGCCCGGGCGGCTGGGGTGCGTTGCTGCAGTCGGGCACTGCGCAGAAGGAGCTCTGCGGGGGGGAGTCGTTGACGACTAACAATCGCATGGAACTCACGGCCGTCATCGAGGCGCTCGGTGCGCTCACGCGCGGCTGCAAGGTCGCCCTCTACACAGACTCCAAGTATGTGATGGATGGCCTGAATGAGTGGCTGCCGAACTGGAAAAAGCGGGGCTGGAAAACAGCGGGCAAGAAGCCGGTCAAGAATCAGGATCTGTGGCAGTTGTTGGATGCAGCAGTGGAGCGACACGAGATCCAATGGCACTGGGTCAAGGGACACGCCGGGGATCCGGGCAATGAACGCGCGGATG
>CAIVRI010000045.1 GCA_903908265.1 uncultured Pseudomonadota bacterium | reverse complement strand
GTGGGATGGCGGATTGACTATCAGGTGACCACCCCGGGGATCGGCGCGAAAGTGCGCTCGGCGGCCATTTGGAAGGACACCCGTTTCTCCGATCATGCCCCACTGATTTTGGACTACGACCATGGCTTCTGATAACGCAAAGCAGGCATTGCGACTGGCCGACGTGCTCGGCAATCGCCGCGTGGCGGCCGCGCTGACACTCGGATTTGCTTCCGGGCTGCCATTTGCCTTGTCGCAGGGCACCTTGCAGGGATGGTTGGCTGAATTGGGCCTGAACATCAAGACTATCGGTTGGTTCACGCTCGTGGGGTTGCCGTACAACCTGAAGTTCCTCTGGGCGCCGCTGTTGGATCGTTACGTACCGCCCTTTCTTGGGCGTCGCCGTGGTTGGATCGTGCTCATGCAAGCGTTGGTCGCGATTGTGATCGCCGTCATGGGGTTGCAGGCGCCGAATGATGCGATCTATGCCGTGGCGATACTGGCCTTGCTGCTGGCTTTTCTGTCGGCCTCGCAAGACGTCGTCATCGATGCGTATCGCACCGACTCGCTTAGGCCGGAGGAGCGCGGCATTGGTTCGACCGCGGTGCAGATTGGCTGGCGTGTCGCGTTCTATATTTCCGGCGCGTTGGCGATGGTGCTGTCTGGTGTGATCGGCTGGCGGGCCACCTATCTCACCATGGCGGCGATCATGGGCGCGAGTACCCTGCTGACCTTGTTTGCGCCGGAACCGGAAGTGAAGGTCGTGGCGCCGCGTAGCCTGCAGGAGGCGGTTTTTGAACCCATTCGGGAGTTCTTCGGTCGCCCCGGCATCCTCGCGCTGCTGTCCTTGGTGATTCTTTACAAAATCGGCGACGCCGCGGCGTTGTCCTTGTCGACTGCGTTTTTGATCAAAGGGGTTGGCTTTACGGCCGCTCAAGTGGGCGCGGTGGCGAAGACGACCAGTATTACAGCCACCATCATTGGCACCGTGTTGGGCGGATTGGCGTTCGCCCGACTGGGGCTCTATCGCTCTTTGCTGATCTTCGGGGTGCTGCAGGCGGCGACCAATTTGCTGTATTCGCTGCTTGCCGTTCGAGGACATGATCTGTCGGCTATGGTGCTGGCGGTTGGCGTCGATAATTTGGCGGGCGCGATGGCGGCGACGATCTTCGGGGCGTTCATCATGGCGCTGTGCGATCACCGTTTCAGCGCCTTTCAGTTTGCGCTGCTATCGGCGTTGTCGGCGCTCTCACGGACCTTTGTGGGGCCTATTGCGGCGGTGTTGGTCGCGCAAGTAGGCTGGCCCTTGTTCTTTGTGATTACCTTCGTCGCCGGCGCGCCCGGTTTATTTCTGCTGTGGCGACTACGGGCGCGGATTGAGACGCTCGATCTGGTGCACTGAGCGTTATATGCGGATTTGCCGCCTCGCCGATCTGGAGGACCCCGGTGCCCGCGGCTTTCGCGTGGGTCAGGGGGACTGGCCTCTGCGTGCGTTTCTAGTGCGCCATGGGCCGGTGGTCCGTGCTTACGTCAATCGCTGCCCGCAT
>CAIVRI010000044.1 GCA_903908265.1 uncultured Pseudomonadota bacterium | reverse complement strand
GCGGAGTGCTTTACGCGTCACCTCGACGTGGATATCGGTCCGCGGGGGATTGCGACGGGTGGGACCACCTATGCGAATGCCCTATCGCTAGCGGTTGCCCGAGTGATGTTGGAGGAGGTGCTGACAGTGCCTGCCTACGAACGGGTCCGCTCATTAGGCGTTCTGTTGGCCGATGGTTTGGATTCAATTTTTTCAAGCCGCGGATTGCCTTGGCGGGCCTTCCGCTGTGGTCCGCGGTCGGGATTCTGCCTCGAGCCCACGTTGCCGCGAACCGGCACGGAGGCCATCCGTTCTCTCGACTATGAGTTGATCGACGCGCGGCGCGTGTTTATGGCGAACAGAGGCATATGGGACGCCGTCCTATCGGCTGGTCCACAGGCCAGTATTGCGCATACGGATGCGCAGATAGGCACGTATTTGTCGATGGCAGGTGCCTTTCTCGATCAAGTATTGCGGCAAGACAGCCTTCGCCCGGATCGCCTGCCCTCAGATGCAGCGTGATCACGAGTCTCGCCGGATCATGCGCGTGGTGTTGCCGCCGCTTGTTGCATGGGTGGGGTCTCTTGTCGGTTCTTTCGGTGCTGGTCAGTGCTGTGGAAATTGTGGCCTGGTTGCATTGCGATTGGACGTCCTCTGCTGATATTCAGGCCTTGATGGGCTTCAATTGGCAACTCAGCACACCATATTTCCTGATGGCTTTTTGTGCTTCTTCGATGCAGCAGGTGTTCCCGTCAACCTTTAGTCGTTGGTTAAGAGCGAACCGACGGTATATCGGGTTGGCATTTGCCGTGGTTGTTGGCTGGCAGTTTGCAACGATCTGTCGGTTCAGCCTGCGTTTTCCTTCAGAGTTGGTGAGCTTTCACGCCGATGCCTTTCAATATTTGGAAGACTCGATTTTTATCTACGTTGGACTGATGGTGCTGACGTCCTTCCGTTTCGTGTATCGCCATATGAGCCTGGCTGCTTGGCGGCATTTGCACAAGACAGGAATTTTCTTGCTTGGTAGTCTGTTTTTTTCGAACTATCTGTTCGAGTTAACCGTCCGAAGCGACATGAAGACGATGATAGAAACGCTGGCGTTCGCGCTCGCCTTCGGTCTTCGTGGGGTCAGCGCGTGGCAACAGTCTGCTAAGTTGAAGGGTAGGGTAGTGTTTGTGGCGGGTGCGGCGCTCAGCGGTTTCGGCGTGATGCTGATTTGGGATCTGTTTGGATTGCAGACCGATAAGGGCGTGCATTGGACCAGAGTGCTGTTCATGACGGGGGTCGCAGCGGCACTCTTGCTTGGGCTGAGCCCACTGGTATTGCGGCGTCGGATCGGTGGTCGGTTTCGTGGATGGCTATGCGAGAATCAAAAGTATTTCTTTTTTATTCTGGCGTTCAATGGTCTGTTATACGGTGCGCTTGTCGCACTGCCGCCTTGGTGGGTTGCAGGTCGCGGGTTGCCCTAGCGGGATTCTTTTTTCCTGGTGAAGCGTACTAGAACGCGCACTCGGCGGTGCCTGATGCAGCTTCGTGTGCTGCGTTCAGGTCGGTGACTACAATGTTCTTGGGGGCGGTTGTGAGACGTATCGTTCTAGTGCTGGTCTTGCTTGGGGCGGTTGCGTTGTATGCAGCGCCCTATGTTTATTTTGAGTATTTCAGCGCGACCAAAGGCGCGACTGCCCGGTTGGGTGCGGTCCCGACTACTGTGCGTGGCGAGTGGGTGGATGATTACTTTGTGGTGCAGAAAATTGATGCAGCCACTTATGCGATTGGCGAGCCGCGCTACTATCAAGGCAACTACAGTTACTTGCTCGTTGGCACGGCGCGTGCCTTACTGTTTGATGCCGGGTCTGGGCTGCGCGACTTGGTTCCGGTCGTGCGCTCACTCACGCAACTGCCGGTCACTGTGTTGCCCTCGCATCTGCACTTCGATCACGTCGGGGCGCTGGGTCGATTGGAACGGACGGCCTTACCCGACGACGCGGGCCTGCAGCGGCGGTTGCGGAATGGGGCGCTGACGCTGACGCGGTATGAGTTTCTCGGCGCTATGGATCGGCTCGAGCCGCCCACTTTTCGTGTCGATGAGTGGTGGCACGATAGACAGTGGGTCGACTTGGGTGACCGGTCGGTGCAGATTTTGCACACGCCGGGACATACAGCGACCTCTGTGTCGGTGTGGGAGCCCTCTCGATCCCTGTTGTTGGTAGGGGACTTTATATACCCCGGTGAGTTGTATGCCTTTTTGCCGGGCGCATCACTCTCGGCCTACCTAGAGACCTCGCAACGCCTGCTGCGGCTACTGCCACCGGCAGCCCGGTTGTACGCCGCCCACATGCAAGACCCACCGGCGGTGCCTGCAGCGCCATTATTACAGGTCAAAGATCTGCAATCGCTCGCGCAAGCATTGGTGGCGCGCCGTGAGGGTCGTCTCGACGCCACGGGCTTCTATCCCCGTCGCTATCCCGTGACCGGTCCGATGACCCTCGCGACGGGGTTGCCGTGGAATCTGCGGTAGCCCGGCGGGCTGCCGCAGGCACTACCGTCACGGCTGGGGTTCGGTCATCGGGTGGGTCGTCGCCGATTCCAGACCCGCGCCGCTAGGCGCTGCCGGTGTCGCGGGTGTCAGTGTTGCCGCAGGACGGGTGGCGGGTGCCGGTCCGCCCGTAGGAGCCTGGTCGTTCAGTCCGGGGAACCGACGCATCGCGGCGAGCAATTTCTGTGCGGTCTCCGGTGCCGGCGGCGGGTTTGGCCCGAAGATATCTGACGCGTATACCCCGCTGCGCTTGTAGTACGCGCTATTGGCATTGTTGTCGATGCCCATCACAGAGCCGTCTAGGGAGACGCCGGCAAAGAAACCCTGCGCGCGAGAGTAGGAGAAAATCTCGGCGCCACCGATATCAGTTGCACCGGACGCCTGACGGCCCACGGGGCCTGCGGCGATGCTGGCGCCGGCGCCAAGCGTCACTTTCCCGCCGGTGACCCCTTCGATACTGCGCCGGGACGCGAATACCAAGACGACGTCGCTCACTTGGATTCCGAATTGCAGGCCGATGTTGAGGCCGCCGATGAAAACAAAGGAGGGGTTCGACCAGTGACCATTGGTATCGCGCACCAGCATGACGCCCTTGCCGCCGTTGCCGCCAATGCCAGGAATGCCACCCTTAACGACCCCGGGAATAATGGCAATGCCGTAGGCGCGATTCAGTAGCCAGTCCGGGGCCCGCTGATCGGGCATTTCCATCATCTCTTCGAGAGTCTGGGTGGCTTTGACTACGGTGGCGTCCTGTTTCTTGGTGGCGAAAGCAGCCGTCGAAACACTAAGGAGCAGGAGTGAAAGTAGTGCGAGGCGTCGGATCAGCATTGTGCAACCCCTGAGGTGTAGGACTTCCATGGGACCTCGCCCAAGGGGCAAGGTTCCGTTGTGCCCATCATACCGGACCCCCGAACGAGCGCAGAGCGCGAGCTGTCTGTGACTGGCGTCTAAACCCTCAGAACCAGCCGGTTAGGTGCAGTTGTCCAAGAAAACCGTTGTGCCTGTAAAACGGTTCGCTGCCGGCCGCTCCGCTGGTGGTGCGGGCATCGCGAAAGTCGGCGTATTGGTAACGGACGAAGTCCAAGTTGAGGCCGGTCGTCCAGCGCTGGATGCCCAAGTGTGGATGCCAACGGGTCTGGTAAGTGAGCCCCGTGCCCACCTGGATAGACAGGTGCGCGGCCAGTGAACGGTCGCGGCTGACATCACCCAAAGGCACACCCATGACGAGGTCCGCATAGAAGTTCGCATGGCCCTGACTATAGCGTCGGCCATGCACATCGAGGGTCCAACGCTCCTGACGGAATGGGCGTACCCAATCCACATCATAGCTGCGCGCGCGGATACCCCACGAATCGTAGTAATAATTGCCGCCGGCAGTCAGTGTGCCGCGATGGCCCATGAAGTACTTGGCGTGGACGCCCGTATGGTCACGGGTGCGGGTGCTAGGGGCGACTTCGGCGCCGGTGATCACCAAACCGTCGTTGAGGACGAATCTTACGCCGGCATCGGGGCTGGCCAGATCGCCCGACTGCGCCAGGAGCCCACCATCCACGGTGACCCGTAGGGTCGGCGTTACGATTTGATCCACAGAGGCCCACCAACTACGGCGGTAGGCCCGACCCTTAAAATCAGGGTCCCTCGCATCGGTGGCATCAAGAACGCGGTAGACGCTGTCCCAACCGCGCGAGACGCCAACGGTCAGGGTGGTGAGATCGTGGAACAGCCCTTGGCTGATCGATGCGCGTACCAAGGACGCCTCTAAGGACGGGCCTGAGGTCCGAGAGACCCCGGCCGAATACAAGGTTGCGCCGTCTCTCAAATCCAAATCCAGCCGACCCAATTGGCGCGTTTCATCGAGTCGATGTGTATTTGGGGCCGCAAGATCCACGTCCGACGCCTTGACTCGATCCCGCTCATACAGAGCTGATAGGGAATAGAGGCGCCCAAAGTGCCGGGTGACGGACAGTTCCGGACCGCTCACCTGATCGCCTCCAGCATCCGAGAAGGAGTAGGCGAAATCAGCCCGTTGTTCGGGTCGTACGTCTGCATGGGCGAGTCCCACGATCAGCGCTGTCGATCCAATCCACGTGCTTAGAGCGGTGAGTAGCAGTGCATTGCGCATGAAAATGTCCCTTTAGCGGTGGCCAGCGACATCGTCGTGGCGACCGTCTCGTACCGCTTCGCGCAGGCCGAGGCTGCGAGTGCGCTGTCCCAACAGAGCCGCATCGCGGTCGACCTGCATGGAGGCCTCCTTGAGGTGGGAGCGCTCATAGGGGCGGACCGCATGCAGCCCGCAGCCTCCGAGTAGGCTGCTCCCGAGGGCGAGGCTAAACAGCAAGTGTATGCGGGCCATGATCAGGTCTCCTTCAAGCGCGCGTTGACCAGCGGCGCGCAGTTGCGCTCTTCGCCATGCGTTGTTGGCCATGCGTTGCGCGGTTCGAATGCATCAGAAATAGATCGAAAAGCCGATCGTGCTCTCCATATTGTTTGCGATTTTCTTCGCACCAAGGAGATTTTTCTGGGTGATCGAGTCCCGTACATCAATGTGTGCAGCCATTCGATCCGAGAGCAATAAACGATAGCCGACACCTAAGTTTGCAGCGTAGAAACTATCGGCCCCGTAGTGCAGCGCACCGACACCGGCGACGACATAGACGGCCGTGGTGTAGGATTTTTTGCGGCCGAAGAACGCTTCGCCTGGCAGTACGTCGTAGCCTAGATCCAGCGCATAGTCGTAAACGCGACGCTGGCTACTCGTAAAGGTCTGGCTTTGTCCTTGCGCATCCAGATAGCTTGCAGAGCGGAGTTTCGACAGGGCGACGCTCGCTTCGGCGAAGAATTTTTCCTTGATGTGATAGGTCCCGCGCAAAGCGAGCGTTGGCTCCGTGCCGTACGGCTCAATGTTGAGCAGTCCGGCACCGGCCGTTAATTCGAAGTTTGAGTTTCGAATTTTCGGAACCTTGATCTGTGGACGCACCACTTCAGGTTCGACGATGGGGGAAGTATCGGTGGCGCTGGTGGGGCCGCTCGTGATCGGCGCGACCTTGGCGTGCCGATGGAACGGCCACAGGTTGGGCAGATGGGCGCAGCCGCTCAGCGCGACCGAGGCGGTGATCAGAAGTAGAACGCGAAACCGGCTTTCCATTCGTTCAATGCCTCGTTCGGGTCGTTCGGATGAGAGGATCCAGACAGGAGGTAACTCCGTTCGTGGATGCGGAATTCAAAGCGGTTATTTACCGCCCAGCGTAACCCGGCGCCGTAGTAGCCGACGGATTGAGTTTGGGTTGAAGGGAAACCACTGTAGCCGAGATTGGCCCGTATTTTGGCGATGCCGCCGCCGACCTCTAGGAAGGGCGTGAATCGCCAATCCGGGCGGGGCATCTGCACGATGCCCACGAGCGTCATAAAGCGGTCATAACCTTGGGTAGGCTGGTGGTCTACCTCAAACTGGACCGTGAGTCGGGGTGAGGGCGAGTAGCCTGCAAACGCATCGATATTCCACCCATGACCCAAGCGGCCGCTTTCCGCGCCAACGATCCAGGGGAACACGTCCACATCCCGCCGATCAGGGTCCTCCAGGGGTAGCGCATCGCCGTTGGCAAGCTGGGTTTGCTCAATTTGCTCCCGCCGGACCCAGCCTTCGCGGTCTCGCTCGTCGCGCACCTTGAACCAGTCCGTGCGGCGGAATAACACTTGGACGTGCTCGCCCCGCGGCACCACATGGAAAACAGGGTAGCGGCCGCCTGGACCGGTGTGAAATTCCAGATAGGGGCCCGTTACCGTCACCTCGGCATAGCGCCCGGCTTCCCGATCGAAGCGGCGGTTTGGCTCTGCGCTGGCATAAGCCCCGGCCCATAGCGCGCTGAGCACTAATGCGAGTCTGCCGATATTCCAAATCAGTCTACGCATGCGTCCTGCCATGGCCCTATTTTCTCTGGGGCAGATAGATCAGTGTGCACGGTTTCGAACAGGCTGATTGTGCCGGATTGCAATTTAGCGACATCGGTCACCCTGTCTGAGCCCTTATCGCTGCGCATAGTAGCAAGGCCCACGGCGAACGCCATTGTTGATAGGCGTAGTCAGCCATAACGCGGGGAAACTGTCGCCATCCGGCGACGTTGTTCGATTGCCGCCGAAAAGTGTGAAACCGGCTGCATAATGCGCCGGTCGTGCTGCGTTGACACCCTGCGTGGTGCATGCGACGTTAGCGCAGCGTTGCGGCAACGCGTACCCTTGGCGTGTCCGCTGGTTTCTTAATGAAGGGCACAGAAGGCTCGCAGATGACGATCCCTTGGTTTACGCAGGTGGAGGGTGCGGATGCGGTTGCCGGCTAAGTGCCTGTGGGTGATCGCTTCGGCCCTGCTGGCGCTGTTGTCGACAGGAGTGCAGGCTAAGCCGCGTCACCCCCTGATTGGGCGGGCAGCGCCCGAAGTATTGCAGCACCTAGCACCCGGTCGGCCTGGCAATTTCCGACTCTCCGACCATCGGGGCGAAGTCGTGTTGTTGGGTTTTTGGACCAGTTGGTGTGGGTCTTGCGGCGATTACCTTGAGATGCTGCAGGGCCTTGATCAGACCTATGCACCGGCCGGCCTCGTCGTTTTGGGGGTCAGCCTGGATGAAGACCGCCAGGCAGCGCTAGATTTCGTGCACCCATACGCCGCGAAATTGCGCACCTCCAACGATGATCCCGTCGCTGTGGGGCGGTTGTATGCGGTCGAGGATGTACCGCTGACGATTCTGATCGATCGGGATGGCGTGGTGCGCTTTGCCCACGCGGTCAATGACCATATTAATCAAGCAGCGATTCGGCGCGAATTGCGCACGCTGCTGGACGAGTGACGCTGGCTCCCGAACGGAGTCAGCCCCAGACGAGGTAGGTAGGAACCATGAATAGCGCTATCCGGATGACCTTGCAGGGGCTGTGTATGTGTGCGCGGCACCTCTTAGTTGCTTTGGGCTTCGCGGTACTGTTGGTAGCGGCCCCTGCTGCACGGGCGGCAGAGCCGGCCCCCGCAGCCACATCGCCGCGTAGCCTTGAAGCGGACGTACAGAGTCTGCGCAAGGACGTGCTCGAACTGAACAAGGACCTGTCCGCGCTCGAAGAAGAACTACTCTTCCCCGCGAATACACAGTTGGCGGTTTTCCTGTCACTGGATGTCGGCGCGTTTTTTGCGTTGGACTCGGTGCAGTTGCGGTTAGATAACAAAGAAGTAGCTAATTATCTCTATACCGAGCGCGAAATCGCCGCCTTGAATCGGGGTGGAGTGCACCGAATATTTCTCGGTAATGTGGTGACCGGCAAACATGAATTAGTGGCTTTTTTCACTGGCAAAGGGCCGCATGAACGTGATTATAAGCGTGGTGCAAATCTGACCTTTGAGAAGGGCCAGGGCGCCAAATATCTGGAACTACGCATCTCGGATCGCCAGAGCGCGCAGCAGCCAGAGTTCACCGTGAAGGAATGGGAATAAGGTGACGGTGAGGTGCCCTTGCCCATGAAAATGCGTGCGGCATTAGGCTGTCTCGTCGGGCTGCTCTTGCTGACTGGCGCAGCCAGCGCGGGTCGTCGTAGCGTACTGCTGAACCCCCAACTGCCGCCGCCTGGCCCCGGCGCCTTGCGTTCGGTTGCAGTGCGGGACTTGCCCTACGGGGATGCACTCTATTATTTCTATCTCGGCGACTATGAGACCGCGTTAGAGCGATTGCAGTTTGCGGACTCGGCCGGTCGACTACCGCACCATCAGGACGACGCCCGACTCCTGATGGGGGGTATCGAGTTGTCCCTCGGTGATTACACTGAGGCAGCCCGAATTTTCAGTGAAGTACTCGATCGACCAGCCGTCCCAGACAATGTGCGCGACCGGGCTCATTTTTATCTCGGCCGCATGTGGTATCGCCGTGGTTATTACGCGCAAGCGGTAGATAACCTGAGCGCTGCCACCCACGGCACCTTGCCTGCAGACTTTGATGCAGAGCGACGTCTGTTGTTGGCGGAGGCCTTACTGGCCGGGGGCCGCGACGCAGATGCCGCCGCGTTGCTCGAACACTGGGAGAGCGGGTCTGTCTGGCGTGCCTACGCCGAATTCAATCTCGGGGTTGCCCTCGTCCGCTCCGGTAAGTTTGAGCAGGGGGCGCAAGTGCTCGATGCCCTTGGTAGCCGCGTAGTGCAGGATGAGGAAGGGCAGGCCTTGCGCGATCAAGCGAACGTCGCCTTAGGCTATGGCTTTGTACAGCAGCACCGCTCGGCTGAAGCTGTTGCTGTGCTGGCGCGAGTGCGCGCTAGCGGTCCTCAGGCAACTAAGGCCCTGCTGGGGGCCGGTTGGGCGGCTTCTGATGCCGGCAATTTCAGGGAAGCCTTGGCGCCGTGGCTGGAGTTGCGTGGCCGCGATTTGCTGGATCCGGCCGTGCAAGAAAGCTACTTGGCAGTGCCTTATGGATACTCCCGTCTTGGCGCGGAAGCGCAGGCAGTAGCCGCTTACGAGGTGGCGTTAACCGAATTCGAGGCGGAAACCCATCGCCTAGATGAGTCCATTGGAGCGATCCGTAATGGCGGTCTGGCAAAGGCGCTAGAAGACACCCCCACCAATCCTGGTGCGCCGGTGCCGGTTGCAGTGACCAAAGTGCCCGCTGGTCGTTATCTCTATCGCTTGTTAGCGCGCGATGACTTTCAGGCGGCTCTCTCTAATTGGAGAGACCTAAACGGGGTTTCTAAACGCTTGGATTTGCGCAACAACGACGTCGATGCATTCGCTGAGTTAATCGCCTACCGGCAGCATCGCTTCGAGACGCAACTACCCGGTGATTTGGCCGCATTCGATCGTCATGATCTCGACGGCATGGTGCAGCGTCGCACCGACCTTGAGGCGCGAGTCGCCGAAGCAGATGATCATGCAGATCTAGCAGCCTTGGGCACGCCACGTCAGCGGACAATTTGGGCGGAACTGGATCGCATGGAAGAGCTCGTCGACCGCGCAGGGGATTCGGATGATCCGGACGTAGAAGATATCGCTGAGCGTGTCGATCTGTTGAAGGGCTTCCTCTACTGGGAGCTCAGCGACGGATTCAAATCAAGAGTCTGGACCGCCCGCAAACGGTTGCGTGACGTCAATCATCTGCTGCGTGAGGCGACGCGTAGTGCCAGCTTTATAAAGACGGCGCGGACCACGGCGCCCGCCAAAAATGCGGCCTTCGCACAGCGCCTTAATGCACTTCGTCCCCGAATCGATCAGATTCACACCCGAGCAACTGCGCTGCGAGATCGTGAAATGGAGGCAGTTGCCGAATTAGCTGTGCGTGAACTTGAGATGGAAAAGACGCGCATTCGAGACTACGTGCTGCAGGCGCGTTACTCGTTAGCGACCTTGTATGACCGCGCTTCTGCACCGGCCGCTCCCAAAGGAGGGCCTGTCAAGTGAACAGACGTCTGCGTTGTGCAGTGTCGGTTGCGGTGTTGGCGGCATTGACATCGGCTGCACTGGCAGTCGGACCGGCACCGACTATTGGTGATTTATTGAAGCGTCCTGTCGATGTGCGTGTTGGGGAGAAAGTCTCGGCCGACCCGGATCGGGCGCGGCAGAACTACGAAGCATTCCTCGCTCTGTCCAACGGCGACGATGCACTCCGTGCCGAAGCGTTGCGCCGGTTGGGAGATCTAAAACTTGAGGCGGGGGAGGAAGAGCGGATTGGGCGCGACCTCAATGCCGGCTCACCGTTAGCGACTCGTGATGCGATTGCGTTGTATGCGCGTTTGTTGGAGACAGTACCCAATTATCCCCGGACCGATGCGGTGCTTTACCAGCTGTCGCGCGCTTACGAAGCCGCCGGTGACAACGATAACTCATTGGCGACGCTCGATTTGCTGGTGACGAAGTTCCCGCGCAGCGCGTTGGCTGCGGAGGCGCAGTTCCGTCGTGGTGAGCTGTACTTTAGTGGGCATCGTTGGGCTGATGCTGAGGCAGCCTATCAGACGATGTTGATGAATTTTTCAGCCTCAGAATTCGTTGAGCAGGCGACCTATAAATTGGGCTGGTCTCGCTTCAAGGCGGGCGACAACGACGGCGCGTTAGATGCGTTTGTGCGCTTGCTCGATCGTCAATTGATCAGTGCAGAGGGGCGAGAAAACGATCTCGATACGTTCTCAAGGCCCCGTCGCGAGCTTATCGAGGATACGCTGCGTGTGTCGGCTGTAATTTTTGCGACGGATGATGGCGCCACGGGCGTTGGTAAGTTTCTAGGGCGTGTCGGCCGCAAGCCCTATGCGGACCTGCTATATGCAACGCTCGGTGACCTGTACGCTGCAAAGGAGCGCTGGACCGACGCGGCGACAGCATACAGTGCGTTTGCGAAGCTCGATCCAATGCATGAGCGTGCGCCGCTGCTGCAGAGCGTAGCGATTGATGTCTACCGGCGCGGCGGATTTTCGCAACTGGTTTTGCAAGCCAAGCAGGACTATGTTGAGCGTTACGGTTTGGGCGCGGATTTTTGGACCAACCGTAATGCGCAAGAAATGCCGTTGGTGGTGCGGGAGGTGAAGCAGAACTTGCAGGACCTCGCCGCTTACTACCACGAGCAGGCGCAGGCTTCTAAGGTGGCGAGCGACTATCAGGAAGCGGCGCGCTGGTATCGTGAATTTCTGACTGAATTTCCCAAAGATCCGGCCGCAGCGGATGTCGCTTACCTGCTGTCGGATGCTTTATTTGAAAGCCATCAATATGGAGCGGCCGCGACAGAGTATCTGCACGCAGCGTACGACTATCCGGCGGCACAACGCTCCGCGACGGCGGCTTACGCTGCTGTAGTGGCATTTGAAAAGCAGGAATCCGCAACGACAGGGGTCGAGCGACTGCGTTTTCACCAGAATACTCTTGAGGCGAGTTTGCGCTTTGGTAAGGCATTTCCTGACCATCCAGAAAGCGGTCCGGTACTTGTTCGAACGGCGCGTCAGCGGCTGGACGATCATGAGTACCAGTCGGCTCTGGAGGTCTCAGAGCTGGCAATTGACAGGCAACCCGCGCTGGCTAGTGTGCTGTTGCGTGATGCCTGGATTGTACGGGCGACCGCTGAATTTGAGCTGGCGCATTACGAGCGGTCTGAGCAGGCAGGCCTCGAGGCATTGAAGTTTCTTCCTGTGGCTGATAACCAGCGCGGAGCGGTTGAGGAGCGCCTCGCGGCGTCTATCTACCGGCAGGCGGAAGCACAGCGTGGGGCGAGTGCGCCCGGTGAGGCGGCCCAAACGTTTCTTCGTATCGGTCAGTTAGTGCCCCATGCCAGTGTGCGTGAGGCAGCGGATTACGATGCCGCGGCAGCATTTCTGGCGGCAGAACGCTGGACTGATGCGATTGCAGTGTTAGAGAGTTATCGCCGGGAATACCCGAAAAGCGAACGGCAGGCGGAGGTTACTCGGCGCCTTGCCGCCGCATACCTCGCTGCGAAGCAACCGACGACAGCGGCGGCCGAATTCGAACGTATCGCCAGCCAATCGGGCGTGGATGCCGCGACGCAACGGGATGCGCTGTCCCAGGCTGCGGAACTGTATGAAAAAGCCGGTGAGCGTGCGCGCGCGACCGGCGTCTTGGAGGCGTATGTCCGGCGCTTCCCGGAACCGTTTGATCCCGCTCTCGAAGCGCGGCAGAAATTGGCCGATTTTGCGCTCACGACTGGCGATCAGTCGCGACGCCTGACGCTCCTCGAGGCACTAGTTCAGGCCGAAGCGGCGGCGGGATCGCATCGCACCGAGCGCAGTCGTTCGCTTGCCGCCCAGGCGACCCTCGAGTTGGCGGCGCCGTTGCGCGATGCCTTCGCGTCGATACGTTTGACGCTACCGCTGAAACGCTCACTAGAGAGCAAAAGATCCGCTCTGCAAAAGGCGCTTCATGCCTATGAAGTGGCGGATTCTTTTGCCATAGCAGACGTTTCCACGGCAGCGACTTTTGAGATGGCCGGTCTCTATCAGAGGTTGGGATCGGACCTAATGAAGTCGGATCGTCCGAAAAATCTTCCCGCCGATGCGCTGGAGCAGTACGACCTTTTGCTTGAAGAGCAGGCGTTTCCGTTTGAGGAAAAGGCGATTGCCTTGCATGAAGTCAATGTGGCCCGGTTGGCTAGCGGGGTCTACGATGATGCCGTTCGGCGTAGCCTCGGCGCGCTTGCGGTCCTCAAACCGGCGCGCTACAGCAAGTTAGAGGCACTGGAAGCACTGACCATTGATATGGTTAGTGGTGCTGCGGGCAGTCCAACGCTCGAACGAACGGTGCGTTTCCAAGAAGCGGTTGCGCTGGCGCCTACAGACCCGGAACGCGCCGAACGCGAGTTTAAAGAGTTGAACGATCAGGTCGCTAACGTGGCAGGTCCCGCATTCAATGCCGCAGTGCTGGCCGCGAATGCGGGGCGCTATTTGGAAGCAGATGCCTTGCTTGTTCGTGCTGAGAAGACGGCACCGAGTAACAGCACCGTCACGGCTTTGCATGGCGTAGTTTTGCGTAATCTAGGTCGCTTTTCTGATGCAGAGCGCACCTACCGAGAGTCCCTGGCGATCGATCCGAACGCTGTGCGGACGCGCCGTAATTTAGGGGTGTTGCTCGATCTGTACCTTGGTCGCGCCGATGAGGCTGTCACTGAGTGGCGTCGGGCAATTGAGTTGGAGGGGGGTAACCCGACTCTGGAAGGGTGGGTTGCAGAAGTTACCCATCGTAATCCGCCAGCCCAGCGTAAAGACTCGGGGAGTACCGAATGAGAAGTGAACGCGGCTTCATGACGGTTTTCTTGCTCGTGTGCGTCGCCCTCCCCACGTTGGCCGCAGAACCCTCGGCCGTGCCGACAAGGCAGAGTGAGTCGGGTCCATCGCCGACAGCAACGGCAGCCAAGCCCGTGCCGAAGGCTCTGGATCGTCTAGAACTGGAAGCCACTGAGGTCACCGGGAACCGGGAGTTGCCGAAAGTAATGGTCGTAGTCCCCTGGAAGCATGCCGATGTCGGGGACGTCTCGGGCCGCCCCAGCAACAGCCTGATGGATGAAGTCCTAAAACCGCTGGACCGTGACGTCCTGCGGCGGGAACTCGATTATTACGGCAAGATTGACTCGGCTACGAGCCCATCCCCTGCCAAGCCTGAGAACTAGTACACGGTTTTGATTACATAATTCGTTTCAAATTGGCCAACCCGGGATTTCGGCCGGGAAGAACATCTGGGAGCTTCGCATGCACGCCTTCGACGTCGTCATCAACTTCTTCAAGCAGGGCGGTTTCTTCCTGTACCCGATCGCTTTGGTCTGGATTATCGGTTTGGTCATCGCGGTGGAGCGGTTTGTCTACCTGACGCGCGTCGGGTCGGGCAATGATCGGCTCTGGTTCGCGCTGCAGCCTTTGTTCGAGGTGGGAGATTTTAAACAGGCCACTGTAGTGGTCTCGGAGTCGGAAGGTGTATTGGCGCAAGTGATGCGCTACGGCATTAGCCGTATCAACACCGCCCGTCGCCGTGACGATGTCGAAAAAGCAATGGAAGAGAGTTTGGTCGAGGTGGTGCCTCAGTTGGAACGCCGCACACACTATCTCGCGGCATTGGCCAATATCGGCATGCTGATGGGCCTATTTGGCACCGTGCTCGGCCTGATCAATGCGTTTGCGGCGGTCGCGCAAGCCAACCCCGCCGAAAAAGCGAGTCTGCTGTCGGCGAGTATTTCAGTGGCTATGAATAACACCGCGCTGGGTCTGCTCTCTGCTATCACGTTGTTGTTATCTCATCTTTATTTGGAAACCAAGACGACTAATATCGTCGACGGCCTTGAAGTTGCGAGCGTGAAATTCTTAAATGCGCTCTCGGAACGAAACGCTCAGCCTCCGCAAGCGGGCGTGGCGAGCTGAGGTTATGGCCGCCTCGAAAATGCGCGGCCGCCAGGCGCGCAATCATGCGCGCTACAAGGGTAGGAACGAGATCAATATCGTTCCGATGCTCGATATTTTCACAATTCTTTTGTTCTTTTTGATCTTCACTGCGGTTTTTTCCAAGACTCACATTGTCGAACTTTATCTGCCGGCAAAGAGCAGTGAACCACTGAAGTTGCCAGATAGTTTGCAGCTCGAGGTGGTCGTTCGTAAGAACACGCTCGTCGTTCAAGATCGCAATACGGGTCCTTTAAAACCATTGCCGAACGTCAATGGACAATACGATTTCAATGCTCTGAACGACTTCTTGGCGCGCGTAAAGGCGCAGGTGCCTACGTTGCGCACCGCGACGGTCTTGCTTGAGGCCGATGTTTCATACGACACGATCGTCGGAACAATGGATGCGGTTCGTGCCTTCGATGGCATTGAAGATGGCGTCGCGGCGAAAGGCGAGCTCTTCCCCGTAATTTCGTTAGGCGACGCGCCTATTGAGGCGCACCCATGAAGCGGCTGATTACACGCAAGGGTAAAGCGGGTGGTTCTGGCCACGGCATGCCCGCGCTGGTGCCAATGATTGATATGTTGGTGATCCTCGTGGTGTACATGTTGGTGCACACCGCGGATTACGAAATTTTGCCGAATACGAAGAACATTTCGATTCCTTCGTCGGTGTCCGAGTCGAAGCCTAATAACTCGACCGTACTGATGATTACGAAGGACACCATTTTTGTTGACGGCAAGATTGCCGCATTAGTTGCGGGTGTTGAACGCGGTGATGAGGGCAGCCTGCATGCCGTCGAAAATGCGTTGAATGCCTCGGCGCATGCGGAAACTTTTTTGCGCGGTAATGATTCGCAGTTGCCGGAAGTTACAGTCTTGGCGGATAAGGATCTGCCTTATAGCGTTCTTAAGGCTGTCATCACATTGGCAACGCACGCGCATGTCGGCAAGTTGTCGCTGGCGGTGGTAGAGAAAGAGCGCCACGTGACCGCGCCGGGTGGTGGCTGACATGAGTTTGCTTTCGGCCAACTTTCGCGTTTACGATTTACCGCTGACTGCGGACTCTGCGCAGGAGCGTCTGTTCAAGCGCTATATCCGGGTTGGTCTACTGGTTTGGCTTGTCGTGGTGGTGGGCGTACGTCTGCTCCCAACCCCGCCTGCGCAGCCGGTATCCGCGCGGCAGATGATCGATCATGCGGTCGAGCTCAAGCTCACTGTCCCGCCGCCGAAGGAAGAGATCAAGAAGCCGGAGCCTAAGCCGATTCCAAAGCCGACCGTCGTTGATCCGACGCAGACAGCGCAACGCACGGCCCAAAAGGCCATGAATGCGATGAAGGACGAGTTTGCAAGCCTCCGATCGCTCCTGAAGGCGGAGCCGCTGGCGAGCGCTAAGCCGCTAAAGGCGAAGGTGGATGGCCCGGCACGCTCCGAGCGATCGATGCTTACATCGGATCTTACGGCGGCCAGCGGTGGTATTAATACCGCGGCGATGAGTAGTGGATTTGGCGGCGGCTCTGGATCTCTGAAAGGTCACTCGACCATGCAGGGCATTCAGTCCTTCGCAGATGGTATGAAGAAGAACGGCGAGGGCGCTCGACGCACTGGTGTCAGCGGCAAAGCGTCCCGTAGCCGTGAAGAGATCGAAATGGTCTTTGACCGGAGTAAGGCTTCGATTTATAACCTCTATAATCGTGCCTTGCGTAGCGATCCGGCGCTGCAGGGCAAGGTCGTAGTTCAGCTCACCATCCTGCCCACGGGTGAGGTAATGGACTGCAAGGTGCTGTCTAGTGAGTTGAAGAACGAAGAGCTCGAACGCAAGCTCATCGCGCTGATCAAGATGTTCCATTTTGCCGATCGTGACGTAGAGATTATGACGACGACCAAACCCATTGAATTCTTTCCAGGGTAACTTCGGCGCATGAGTCTTTACGAGGGTTTGTGGTGGCTGCACGTGATGGCAGCCAGCGTTTCAATCGCTTTTTTTATGGTCCGTGGTGGTCTTGTGCTGTCGGGCCAGTCAGTGCCCAGGCGCGGCGTGCTCGGCGTCTTGCCGCATGTGGTGGATACCCTTTTGGTGGGTAGCGCGATCGCGCTGGCCTGCACGATCCATCAGTATCCCTTCGTCAATGATTGGTTAACGGCGAAAGTGCTCCTGTTGGTGCTGTACGTCGCACTGGGTTCGATGGCCTTGCGCGGCATTCGTTCTTTTGCAACTCGCCTTTGGTCTTTTTTTGGTGCCTTGGCCACTGTGGCCTACATTGTATGGACGGCGGTTCATCACAGCCCTGCCATGCCGCTGGCATGGGTTAAGTGGATCTGGCTTTAACGCGCGTTAGTTCTCGCGGCATTACGTTTTGAGAAGGCGTTGGCCCTGCGCAGGGTTTCTAAAAACAAAATGCCGAATACGATCAACGCAACGCCGACCCATTGAGCCGCACTCAGTCTTTCCTCAAGAAGCCAGGCGCCTAGTAGAATTGTGGTGGGCGGTCCGATCGTGCTGACCACAGAGGCGCGCGGTGCGCCCAGTCGACGCACGCCTTCCGCCATTGCGAGTATGGGGATGATGGTGGCGAACAGAACTAGTCCAGAGAAGAGCGCGATGTCGCGCGTTGTCCACTCGGTCTGCCAGTGAGTCCCTCGAATGAGGTGCTCGGTAGTAAGGCTCAGGGTTGCAGCCGCAAACGCATAGACGGTAAAAGCCGCGCTCCCGATGGCACGGGAGCAGTGGTCGCCCGTGACGTAATAAATGGCGGATGTGACGGCAGCGGCTAATACCAGGCCCGCACCGGCTAGGTTGCCATGCAAAATGTTCAGGTCGAGTCCCGTCACAACCATGAGAATGCCAGCATAGGTGATGACGAGTGCGCCTAGCATCGAACCGTGCGGACGGCGCCGATAAAGAACGGCGTCGATGATGACGACAATGGAGGGGTAAGAGAACAGTAGTACGCGCTCGACGCTGGCATCGATCAAGTGCAGTGCGCGGAAGTCCCAGGTCGCGCCAAAGTAGTAACAGGTCACGCCAGCGAAGGCAGCCCACGCGATGGCGGGTTTGTTAGCTGGCGTGAGGGTGCGACAACCTTGCGTGAAGATCGTCCATGCGACGATGCAAGGTAATGCATAGAGGGCGCGTAGCAGCAAAACCGTCTCTACCGACCAACCATCGGCATACAACGCTTTGGCAAAGATGCCCTTCGAGGCAAATCCTACCGCTCCGATCATCGATAGGATCAGACCTAGCAGTTGTCCGCCACGCACCGAGGATGGGTTGTTCACGGCAAGGTTGTGTCGGGTGTGTCGAGATGCCAGGTTGTGAATTCTTCGACGCCGAGGCGACTGGGCCGGTAGTTATTGACGGGCGCCCCAGGGTCCGGATAACCGATGGCGAGACCGCAGACCAACATCTGGCTATCTGGTATTCCCAAGATGCCCCGCACGGTGGCGTCGAAGGGCACCCAGGCCGCTTGTGGGCAGGTTGCTAGACCCGCTTCGAGCGCGACCAACATCAGGCTCTGCAGAAACAAGCCGCAATCGAGCAAGCTGCCGCCACCGAGATCGCGATCGATAAAAATGAATAATCCGATTGGGGCATCGAAGAAGTCGAAATTACGTAGCTCTTGTGCCATCCCCGCGGCGCGGTCACCTTTGTGGATGCCGAGCAATCCATACAGCCCCCAGCCGCAGGCGCGCCGGCGTGCCAAGTAGGGATCACGCCAAGCGGGCGGGTAGTAGTCATACGTGCGCCCGCTCGCGACACTCGGCGAGGTTGCAGCGGCGCGGGTGGCGGTACAAATACGCTCGCGGATCGTGCCGCTGACCACGTGCAGTTGCCAGGGTTGGATATTGGATCCACTAGGGGCCTGTCCGGCGGCGGCGATGAGGTTGCGCACAAGCGCGGTCGAGACGGGGCGCGATAGGAAAGCGCGGGTCGAATTTCGGCCACGCAGGAGGTCAGTCAAAGACATCAGAGAACTTCTTCGAGGTGCTAAGACGTCAATCTAAGCGATCCGGACCAATCGCGCACCCCAAAGCGCTAGGATTTCTACTCGCGCTCCCCGATACGTTTTGCGACGAGGCTGTCTCGTGCCCGTTCTAGCCGAGCGGTCAGGCTGGGGCCGAGCTTGAGGGCGACCCCGATGGACAATGCGTCGATCAAGGTCAGCTGGGCGAGCCGCGTCGTCATCGGTGTGTAGACATCCGTATCCTCATCGACCGACATCTCGAGCGGCACGTGGCACAGGCGGGCGATGGGTGAGCCGGGTGGGACGATGCCGATGATGGACGCACCCGCATCGCGGGCAATCTCGAGGCTCGACATTAGGTCGATCGTGCGACCGGTGCTCGAAATAGCCACTACCACGTCCCCGCGGCCGAGCATGGTTGCTGCCATCGCATGCAGGTGCGAGTCGGAGTAGGACATGACCTGCAAGCCCAGCCGAAAGAATTTGTGCTGCGCATCCGCGGCGACGATGCCGGAGCTCCCTAACCCGTAGAATTCGACACGCCGAGCATGCGCGATCATGGCCACCGCGGTCTCGATGCGATCTGCAGGGATTTGGCCGGCCACGTCTTGCAGCGTGCGGGTCGCGCGTTGGAAGACCTTGGAGACCAATTCAGCAGGAGAATCCGTTGCGGCAATATCCCGATGGAGGAACGTTGCCCCGGTCGCGAGGCTTTGCGCTAGCCGCAGCCTGAAGGTCTGGTAGCCATCGAGACCCAAGGAGCGACAGAAACGAATGACGGTGGGGTCGCTGACCCCCGCGCGGGCGGCGACGGCGGAGAGCGCGCTGCGCAGTACCCAGGCCGGTGCCGCGAGGACCACGTCGGCGACTTTTGACTCGGCCGGCGTTAGCGAAGGGCGCAAGAGACCGACGCGACGGAGTAGTTCCGCTTCTGGTTCTGCGGGGTTCGGCCGTGCGATCTGGGAGGGGTTCATGTTCAGAAGGTCTCGTCGTACCAAGTAAATCCATCACGTGCGATTAAAGCGCCTGCCGTGTTCGGCCCCCAGCTGCCGGCCGCATAGGGTTTTGGGTCCTCGTCATCGGCATCCCACGCGGCGCGAATTGGGTCGATCCATTTCCAGGCAGCTTCAACTTCGTCGCGTCGCATGAACAGGGTCAGCTTGCCCTGAATGGCATCGCCGAGAAGGCGTTCGTAGGCTTCAAGAGGGCGAGACTTGAAGCTCTCCCCGAGGTCAAGCGATAGGTCTACGGGCCGCAGGCGCATGGCTTCGCCCGGCGCTTTGGCCAGAATCCGTAGCGTGATCGATTCGTCCGGTTGTAACTGGATCATCAGTCGATTCGGTGGGTCCGAGTTGAATGGGCCTGAGAAAATCGAATGCGGCACAGGGTCGAATGTAATGACAATCTCGCCCACCGAACGTTGTAGGCGCTTGCCTGTGCGTAGGTAGAACGGCACGCCGGCCCATCGCCAGGTATCGATTTCCGCCTTAATGGCCACGAAAGTCTCCGTGCGGCTCTGTGGGTCAACACCCGGTTCGCTACGGTATGCGCTGGTGCGGTCGGTACCGATCACGCCCTCACGGTATTGGCCGCGTGCGGTCTTCAGCAGCGCGTCCGCTTCGCTGATTGGGCGCAATGCACGAAGGACTTTGAGTTTTTCATCGCGCACCGCGTCCGCTGAATTATTTGCTGGGGGCTCCATCGCGAGGATGCAGAGCAACTGCAGCAGATGGTTCTGCACCATATCGCGCAGGGCACCGGTACGGTCATAGAAGCTCCCTCGCGATTCGACGCCCAACTGTTCGGCAACGGTGATCTGCACGTGGCGAATTTGGCCCCGTCGCCATAGCGGTTCAAAGAGTGAATTGCCAAAACGCAGGGCAATGAGGTTCTGTACGGTCTCTTTGCCGAGGTAATGGTCGATGCGATAGATCTGTGATTCGCGCGCCATAGCGCCCACGGTCTCGTTGATGCGACTCGCTGATTCACCGTCCTCGCCTAGCGGCTTCTCCAACATGATTCGTGACGTCGGCGTCACGATGCCGGCAGCGGACAGTTCCCGGC
This sequence comes from uncultured Pseudomonadota bacterium, assembly GCA_903908265.1. Lineage (GTDB taxonomy): Bacteria > Pseudomonadota > Gammaproteobacteria > Steroidobacterales > Steroidobacteraceae > CAIKZZ01. Next base: position 19,441 of record CAIVRI010000044.1, on the reverse strand, counting down.
AGATCGCGGCAAATAGATCCGGTCCGGTGGAGAGGAAGAACAGGCGGACGATGTCTGCGCGCCCCGCGAGCGCCTGCGAGAGGTCTTGGTAGTCCGCCGGGTGTGTGGCGTCGACCTTCACATAGCCCAAGAGCGCTCGAAAGCCCGCCCAGACGGTGTCCTTGAAGGCTTCACCTAAGTGTTGCCGGCATTTCTGTTCAACCTTGTCCGCAAAGGCGTCTTTGGTCAGTTGCGATCGAGCGATGCCAAGAATCCGTGCATCGGCGGGGATTAATCCGTCCGCGTAGCGTCGATACAAGGCAGGGAGGAGCTTGCGCATTGCAAGGTCGCCTGTGCCGCCGAAGAGAACCAAATCAAAGGCGGGAGCGGCACTGCTTTGGGGTGCGTTAGAGCGGCTGTCATTATTCATAAAATGTAGTTTAACTACTTATTAGGCCTATGGAAATACTACTTCGTTTTAAAGGCGAAAAATAACTAAGTTATTGATATATAGATATGAAATAGAAAAATAACTATCGAGTATTTTTATTTTTGTAGTTAAACTACTGTAGTTTTGTGACTGCACTGAGACTAAATCATGTCTTTAGCCTACCCCCTGCACCCCGTTGTGCAGGCTGTGACCGACCGGATCATTGCCCAGAGCGCCGAGACGCGCAGGGGCTATCTGGCGCGGATCGAGGCGGCAGGACAGCAGTCCTCAGCGCGCGGTCGATTGTCCTGCGCAAATCTGGCCCACGTGTTTGCCGCTGCCGAATCGGACAAGGACGCGCTACGGGGTGCGCGCTGGCCGAATCTGGCTATTGTGACGTCCTACAACGACATGCTCTCAGCGCACCAGCCTTACGACCGCTACCCTGCGGTCATTAAGGCGGCTGCGCGCTCGGTGGGTGCCGTGGCGCAGGTCGCCGGTGGCGTGCCGGCGATGTGCGATGGGGTGACGCAGGGGCGGCCCGGTATGGAGTTGTCGTTGTTCAGTCGAGACCTGATCGCGATGGCGACGGGTATTGCGCTCAGTCACGATGCCTTCGATGCGGCGCTCTTTCTCGGTGTCTGCGACAAAATTGTTCCGGGCCTCGTGATGGGCGCGTTGACGTTCGGTCATCTGCCAGCTGTGTTTATCCCCTCCGGGCCGATGCCGAGCGGGCTGCCGAACAAGGAAAAGTCCCGTATTCGTCGCGATTATGCGGAGGGCAAGGCCAGCCGCGCGACTTTGCTGGACGCCGAGTCGGCTAGTTACCACGCGGCGGGTACCTGCACTTTCTATGGCACTGCCAACAGCAACCAAGTGCTGATGGAAGTGATGGGTTTGCATGTGCCCGGTGCGGCTTTTGTGCCACCTGGCACACCATTACGTGATGCACTGACTGTCGATGCAGTCCGGCGGGCCGCTGCAATGACGCGTCTCGGGTCCAACTACCGGCCCGTCGGCCGCATGCTCGACGAACGTAGTTTCGTTAACGCTATCGTGACGCTCCTGGCAACCGGAGGCTCTACCAACCATACGATCCATCTGATCGCCATGGCGGCAGCGGGTGGCATCCGTATTGATTGGGATGATTTCGATGCGTTATCGGCGGCCGTGCCCTTGATTGCCCGTGTCTATCCCAACGGCAGTGCTGACGTGAACCATTTCCAGACTGCTGGCGGCACGGGGTACGTGATCCGACAATTGCTTAAGGGGGGGTTACTGCATGGCGATGTGCAGACCATCGCAGGTCAGGGTTTAGACGCGTATACCAAGGATCCCTTCTTAATTGATGGCCGTCTCGAGTGGCGTGACGGTCCAGAACAGAGCCTTGCGCCTGACGTCCTGCGCTCCATCGACGACCCGTTTGACGTGCAGAGCGGGCTACAGGTGCTGCGTGGCAACCTGGGTCGTGCGGTGATCAAAACGTCGGCGGTTGATCAGGACCATCGCATTATTGAAGCGCCGGCTGCCGTGTTTGAAGATCAAGAGACATTGGTCGCTGCGTTTGAAGCCGGGAAACTCGAGCGTGATGTGGTTGCTGTGGTCCGGTGCCAGGGGCCGCGCGCAAATGGTATGCCCGAGTTGCACCAGCTAACAGCGGTCTTGGGCCTGTTGATGTCGCGCGGCTTCAAGGTCGCGTTGGTGACCGACGGCCGTATGTCCGGCGCGTCGGGTGCAGTCCCTGCGGCAATCCATGTGACACCCGAATCGAGTTCGGGTGGGCCTTTGGCCCGATTGCGTGATGGGGATGTGATCCGGCTGGATACCCGAGCGCGGACCTTGGACGTGAAGGTGGATTCCGTGGAATATGCAGCCCGGCCAGTTGTGTTGGCGCCTTCCGAAAACGTCTATGGCACGGGTAGAGAACTATTTGGATCGTTCCGCAGGCATGTCTCGGCCGCTGATGCAGGAGCCATCGTATGTCTTTAAGCAAAGTCGGAGTCCGCGCAGTGCTGGAACTGGCGCCGGTCATTCCGGTCATCGTCATTGATGACGTGCGCCATGCCGCACCATTGGCGCGTGCGCTGGTAGCGGGGGGCTTGCGCGTGCTGGAGGTGACCCTGCGCACGCCAGCTGCCCTGGAAGCGATTGCGGCCATGCGTGCGGCGGTCCCCGAGGCTATCGTGGGTGCCGGCACCGTGCTGAATGAGGCCCAACTGCAGGCTGCGGTACGGGCAGGTAGTCAATTCATCGTTTCGCCGGGTTTCTCACGTAGCCTGTGTCTGGCCGGGGCTGCACTCGGGGTTCCGCTGTTGCCTGGTGTGATTACGGCGACCGAAGTCATGGCAGCGCTCGAGGTCGGCCTTGATACCTTGAAGTTCTTTCCGGCGGCTCGTAGCGGTGGTGCGGCGTTGCTCAAGGACTTTGCCTCCGTCTTCCCGCAGGTCCGGTTTTGCCCTACGGGCGGCATTGATCATCGGACGGCGCCGGATTACCTCGCATTGCCCAATGTGCTGTGTGTGGGCATGTCCTCCGTCGCCACCGCGGAGGCAATACGCAGCGGCGATTTTGTCGGCATTACGGCCCGCGCCCGTGAGGCAATGCTGCTGCGGCGTGGTTAACCCCCTCGGCAGGGTTCTTTACGCAGCAACGTCGGGATTGGCGCGGACGGCCCAGTTTGGGCGTCTGCCTGCTAAGATGGCACGGCCGAACGCGTTCAGCGGGCCGTCATTATGTATCGACAGAATATTCAATTTCCCGCCAAGGATGCCCCACTCCGAGAGGATGTCCATGCGCTCGGTGGTCTGGTTGGCGAAATCCTGCTGGAACAGTGTGGGGAAGTCTGTTTCGACCTAGTCGAGGGAGATCGGGTCGCCTCTATCGCCCGTCGCGAAGGGGGCCCTGAGGGCGCTGAGGCGCTCTTAGCGCGCACGCAAGCGCGTGGCCCTGAGGTAGCCCGGGATCTGGTTCGTGCGTTTTCGACCTGGTTTCAGGTCGTCAACCTGGCCGAGAAGGTCCATAGGATCCGTCGTCGTCGGGAATATCTCAATGACGCCACTGCGGCGCAGCCGGGTGGGCTCGATGAGGCCTTCAGCCGCTTGCGCCGGGCGGGTTGGACGTTGCCGGCGGTGATGGAGTTGCTCAAGCAACTGAGCGTCTATCCGGTGTTCACCTCCCACCCGACGGAGTCGACCCGACGCACGATTTTGCGCAAGCAGGCGCGGGTTGCCCAACTACTGCTCGATCGACTCGATCCCACGCTAGTTCCTGGGGAGCAACGTGCGAACTGGGAGCAAATTCGCACGGAACTGACCTCACTTTGGCAGACCGAAGATCATCCGCGGGAACGATTAACGGTCGCTGATGAGCGTGAGCATGTCCTTTATTTTCTCTCCGAAGTGCTCTACGCCATCGTGCCGGCGTTTTATGAAGATCTCGCGGCGTCGTTGACCCGCGCTTTCGGTGTGGAAGTGACGCCGCAGTCCTTGCCGCGATTGGTGCGGTTCGGTTCCTGGGTTGGTGGCGATATGGATGGCGCGCCAGATATTAACGCCAAAACGATTCGAGACAGCTTGCAACGGCAGCATCTCGTGATTGTGAATGCCTACTTTCTCGAAGTGCAACGCCTGGGTGAACGGCTCTCGCAGAGCGCCAGTCGCGTCCGGATCTCAGCATCCTTACAACATCGCATTGATGAGTACACTCGGATCGGCTTGACGTCAGCCGACTCTGCGCCTGCGCGTCACGACCGCATGCCTTACCGGCATTTTTGTGCGCAAATTTCCGCTAGGCTCCGCAATACCTATGAGGGCCGCCCTCACCACTACGAAAGCGCCGCAGAGCTGATAACTGATGTGCAGCTTATGGTGGCCAGCCTCTCTGCGCATCAAGGGGCTCGTGCAGGCCTATTTCACGTCTTCAGGCTGCTACGACGCATCGAAACATTTGGCTTCCATTTAGCGACGCTGGACGTCCGGCAACATGCTGATGTGCATCGAGCAGTGGTTGGCAAAGGGCTCGGCGATGACTTATTCGCAGAGCGCACCCAAGAAGAACGCCTCGAGCGGATTCGTAGGGCCTTGGAGCGCGATGAAGGCCCAAGCTATGTCCTAGATGCTCTGGGCCGTCGAACATTGGCGGTCTTCGAACAACTTTACCACGCAAGGCATCGGTATGGTCGTGAGGCTACGGGCGACTATGTCGTCAATGGCGTGCAGGGCGTAGAGGATATTTTGTCGGTGCTTCTGCTCGCGCGCTGGGCCGAAATGATCGACAAAAAAACCGGTGCGGCGTTACTGGACGTCGCGCCCCTGTTTGAGACGGTCGGTGTGCTTGCCGATAGCGAAGCCATTATGCGCAGCCTCTTGGCTGAACCGCTATACCGAGAGCACGTCAAGCATCGTGACAACCGACAAGTCGTGATGTTTGGTTATGGAGAAAGTAATAAGGAAAGTGGCGTGATTATGGCGCGCTGGCTCTTGAATCGCGCGCAGAAATCAATCGCTGATCTTTGTCGTGGCGAGGGGATCACGTTCACCGCTTTCCATGGTCGTGGTGGCGCAACTAGTCGTGGTGGTAGCCGAACTGCAACCCTGCTTCGCGGCGCGGCTCCCGGTAGTTTTCATGGCGTTCTGCGGGTCACGGAACAGGGCAGTGGAATCAATCAAGGCTATGCGTTACGGGCCTTGGCGACGCGGACGCTGGAGCAGGCTTGCAGTGCTGCGATCCTAGGGCTTGCGCAAAAGCCAGGTGGACCGGACGTTGACCCACAGCACCAGCAGGTACTTGAAACACTGAGCGAAGCCAGTCAGGTGTCTTACAGGCGTCTCATTTTTGGCACTAAGGGGTTTTGGGAGTATTTCCGGGAGGTTTCCCCCATCGATGTGATCGAGCGAATGCAGATCGGTTCTCGGCCGAGCTCCCGACGCGGTGGTGATGGCATCGATGGCATCCGAACGGTGCCGTGGGCTTTTGCATGGAGTCAGTGTCGACACCTGCTGCCATCTTGGTATGGGGTCGGCTCCGGCCTAGACGCCATCGCGGCAACGGGCGGAACAGAGGTGTTGGCAGAAATGATGGCGCATATGCCTTTTTTTGGCATGCTCATCGATGAAGTGGAATTCGCTGTGGCAGTCGCGGATATGGATATTGCGCGTTGGTATAGCGGTTTAGTGGCGCCTGAGCGGCAGGGAATTTTTGATCTCGTTTTGGCTGAGCATGCGCGGACAGAGCAGTGGATTCTGCGGCTGCGGGGCGAGCATCGGTTGCTCGACGGCGAGCCGGCACAACAGCGCGGTATGAAGTTACGCAACCCTTACGTGGATCCGATGCATCTTATGCAGATCGATCTGCTGCGGCGCTGGCGTGAGTCAGGTCGTGAAGACAAAGTGCTGTTGGAGGCTCTGGTGGCTTCAACGAGTGGTATTGCCCAGGGTCTGCAAGCGACCGGCTGAAATTTGCTCAGCACTCCGGTACGTTGACAGCGAGCCCGCCCTGAGAAGTCTCCTTGTAGATGGACGACATATCGATGCCCGTTTGCCGCATGGTGGCGATGACCTGGTCCAGGCTCACCTTGTGCGTGCCGTCACCGCGCATTGCCAGCCTGGACGCGTTGATGGCTTTGACCGCTCCCATCGCATTACGCTCGATGCAGGGAATTTGCACTAGGCCGGCGATCGGATCGCACGTTAAACCTAGGTTGTGCTCCATACCGATTTCTGCGGCATTTTCAATCTGTTCGTTGGTGCCATTGAGCGCAGCGACCAAGCCGCCGGCGGCCATTGAACAGGCAACCCCCACCTCACCCTGACAGCCCATTTCGGCGCCGGAAATCGAAGCGTTCTTTTTATAGAGCATGCCAATCGCGCTGCCAACTAATAGAAACCGCAGAACGCCTTCTTCGCTTGAACCCGGCTCGAAGCGCCGGTAGTAGGTCAGAACCGCGGGGATAATCCCAGCGGCACCGTTGGTGGGTGCAGTGACGACCCGCCCGCCTGCCGCATTCTCTTCATTCACGGCGAGCGCATATGCGTTGACCCAATCCATGGCCAACATTGGCGATGTCGAAGGTGCTTCAGTCAGTTGCCGGAAGAGTTTTGGCGCGCGGCGGCGGACCTTTAGTACGCCAGGGAGAATGCCTTGCGCACTAAATCCGCGTTCAATACAAGACTGCATGACCTGCCAGATTTGCTCCAAGGCGGCGCGTGTTTGCGCGCGTGGCCGGAATGCATCCTCATTGGCAAGGACGAGTTCGTGCAAATCAAGACCAGTGTCGCGCGCACGGCCGAGAAGTTCCTCGGCGGATCCGAAAGGGTAGGGTATGACGGTGGCGTGCGGGTTGTCCTGGGTCACGTCAATTTCGTCAGCGCGTGCCACAAAACCGCCACCGGTCGAGTAGTACTCTTCGCGTGTAATCACCGCGCCGTTGGCGTCGAGCGCTGTAAAGCGCATGCCATTCGAATGGCCGGGCAGGCTCTGATCGCGATGCCACAGCACATCCAGCGGTTCATCAAATTCGATTTCGTGCGAACCGCCTAAACGCAGACGGTGCGAAGTGCGGATCCGCTGCAGTGCCGGCTCTACGGCTGACGGCTCCAGCGTATCGGGTGCGTGGCCCTCAAGGCCAAGGAGGAGCGCTAGGTCCGTACAGTGACCGCGCCCGGTGAGGGCTAGCGACCCATACAATTGGACGCCCACCCGGGTGGTTTTCACCAGTAGGCCGTTGGAGACGAGGTCCCCGACGAAGCGTAGGGCGGCATTCATCGGCCCCATGGTGTGAGAACTAGAGGGACCGATGCCAATCTTGAAGATGTCGAGTACGCTTAAGCTCATGGGCTTAGTTTTACCCCGGCCCACTTCGGCTCGCAATCCTTCCAGTGCGGTGTATTCCTTGTGATGTCGCAGATAAACTCCCTAGGGTCGCATCCGAAGCGCAGTTGTCGATTTTGGACACGGTGGAACCCGTCATGAGCGAATTGCTGCGATCCGTCTGTGTTTACTGCGCTTCTAGCGCGGGGGTGGATCCAGAGCATCTGCGCGTGGCGCGCTGTCTGGGGGAACGGTTGGCCCAACGGGGCTTCGCCGTGGTGTACGGCGGTAGTCGCATGGGAACGATGGGGGCGCTGGCGGCAGGGGCGCTGTCCTGTGGTGGGCGGGTCGTTGGTATCTTGCCGGACTTCTTGCGACGGTTAGAAATCGCGCATGAGTCCCTGTCGGAATTGCGGGTGGTCGACAATATGCGCACACGCAAACACGCGATGCTGGCGTCCAGCATCGCAGTGGTCGCGCTGCCTGGTGGCACCGGCACCTTCGAGGAGTTGCTCGAAGCAATTACCTTGCGCAAGCTCGGCCTGCATCGTCATCCAATCGTAATCGTGAATACCAAAGGTTTTTATACGCCGTTGTTGGCTCTGCTCGAAACCGCTGTCGGGGAAGGATTTCTTTCGATCAAAGAGCCGCTGTGGATGGTCGTAGAGACCCCCGAAGCGGCTGTTGACGCGATCGAAGAGGCGTTGTTGTGAGTCAAGTTTCTGTGCCGTGTGTGCTCTGGCGGGCCAGCGAAACTGATCTGGAGTTCGTACACGCGACGGAGCGTTTGCCCGGATACGAGAACCTGATCGCGCAATGGTCCATAGAACAACACCGTGCCGCGTGCAACGCCGCGGATACTTGTTATTTGATCGGCGGTCGATCAGTCCAGATGCCGGAAGGTTTTGTAATTCTTCAGCCCATGGGGAATAAGCACGAAGGAACTAAAATCAAGCGGATCGGCGTAACCAGTCCTGGTGCTGGTTTTGGACGCGCGCTGCTCGCAGCGACCTTTCACTGGATTTTCGAACAGACTACTGCGCCGCGTATCTGGCTGGACGTCTTCGTGCACAACCCGAGAGCGATTGCGTCGTATCGCGCCTCTGGCATGACGGTCGATGGCGTCCTGAGAGCGGCTTACCAAATGCCCGATGGCCGTTATGTGGATCGCCTGATCCTGTCCATCCTTCGGGATGAGTGGGCGATCAGGAAGCCATCGTGATTTCATCCTTGCTGCTCTTGCTGGCGGCCCCGACGTCGGAGTTGGCAGATATTGTGACTCGCATTCCAACGCGAGCGCCGGTCGTGGCTCTGACTTTTGATGCTTGCCAAGCCGGACGAACGATGCACTTCGATGAGGGAATTTTGCGCGTGTTACGGGCGCATCCGCTGCCATTCACGGTATTTGCGAGCGGACGCTTCGTTCGTGACAACGCGGCGATGATCGCTACGCTCTCTAAGTTGCCTGGCGTGCATATCGAGAATCATTCCTGGAGTCATCCAGCTGACTTCCGGCTCTTAAGTGATGACGACATCGTGCGTGAGGTCGCTCTTGCCGATCAGGAGATTGAGCGCGTGACGGGCCGCAAGCCCACGTTGTTTCGATTCCCAGGCGGTTATGCTGACGACCGTGTGGTCGCCGTAGTTGGGGCCACCGGGCATCGGATTGTCCATTGGCGCTGGGCCGAGGGTGACCCTGCCCGAGCGATTGATGCAGGGCAATTGGTCAGCCAGACCAACGAGCGGACGCGCCCTGGAGACATCTTGATTCTGCACATTAATGGCCGAGGCTGGCATACGGCAGAGGCATTGCCTGCCCTGATTGATGGCCTAGAGAGCCGAGGCTATCAATTCGTTGAGCTGGAGTCTGCTCTGGAGGCACCGCCGACTGTTGCGACGCGCGAATCGAAAAAAGACAGGTAATCGAGCGCCGCGGTCCGTGGGCTTTCGAGCATCGGTAGGTGACCAATGCCTTCCATGACGATGACCGCATGGTTCGGGAAGACCGCCTGTTGCTCGGGGATGCAGCTGGGGCTAAGAATGCGATCGAGTGCGCCCCAGACCAGTAGGGTTGGCACCTGTGTGTGGGCGTGTTGTTCGGTGAGTGTAGGGACTTTTTCGGCTAATTCCTCTGCAATCGCGCTGTGCAGGTCCGCGTCCTGTTTGGCGCGGTCGGCGAGCATGCGGCGCACTGAACGCGGTAGCAATAATTTTTTGGCGGACACCATTCCGATTAATTGATCGTAGTCAGCGTCTGTTCGAATGATCAGCGCGAGGCGCCCAGTGGTAACGAATTCGCGAAACATTTCGGATTCTCGCGCTGCCGGACAGCCCAACGCATCGAGCAGCCAAAGAGATTGCACGCGGGTTGGGTGATCGATGGCCAGTTGGGACGCGACAAAGCCGCCCATTGAATTGCCGCCGATATGGGCGGTTTTGAGCCCCAGAGCGTCCATGAAGTCCGTCAGATGGCGCGCTTGACTGTGCATATCATGGCGTACGGCGGGATCCCGGGTGGCACCACCAAATCCAGGCAGGTCGGGTATGAGGACTCTGAAACGGCGGCGTAGGTGTGCGGCGACTCGGATGAAGCTATAGCTGTCGCCGCCGAAGCCGTGTATCAGGATCAACGTAGGACCGGCCCCCCCTTCCAGGTAGGGGCTCTTGCATCCGGCAATGCACACCGTACGTTGCCGCAAGCCGCTGCGAAGTCGCTCCACGGCCATCCAAAAATGCGCGAGTCGGTGAGTCATCAAAGTCATCCCGCGTGAGCCGGACCGAAGGCCTGCATCAGCTGTAGTGATAGTCGGCGAATTTCGGTTTTCGCATCGAAAGGCTGAACTGGGTGATGAAACCCGGATAAGTGCCGAGCACGCGACCGTCGGCAGTCTTGTACCAGCTGTTGCAGCCGGGGGATGCCCAGACCGTACGGGCTAGTCGTCGCTGCAGTGCCTCGTTATGCTGGCGCAAAACGGCTGGCTGTATAGCCATCGCTTGCGCACCGCGCCGATCTAATTCATCGAGACAGTCAACGATGTAGCGCACCTGCGCTTCGATCGGAATCAGGACCGAAGTATGTCCGGTTCCGGTGTTCGGGCCGAGCAGTAACCACAGATTTGGAAATCCATCGACGACGGTGCCGCGGTACGCCTCTGGCCCTGCTGACCATCGTTGGGTCAGCGAGAGACCTTCCAGACCATGGATTTGCAGCGATCCTAGCGGGGCGAGCGTATCGAATCCGGTTGCGCAGACGATGAGGTCTATGGGAATGCGCTGGCCGTCTTCGTCGATAATCGCGTCAGCCGCAAACGCTGACGCTGCGCCATGTAGCGTGACGTGCGGTTGCTGGAGAGCCGGGTAAAACGTATCGGATAGCAGAATCCGTTTGCAGCCCATCGGATAGTTCGGCGTCAGTCGATCTCGGAGTGCGGAGGCAGGCACGCTCTGGTGCAAGTGGTGCCGCGCGACCCATTGCATGAGCTTATGCATCCACCCCAGCCGCCTAAAGGCTGGAAAGATTGCCTCTGCCCCGACATACAGCGCGGATCTATAGAGTCGCGCGACCCAGGGTATGCGTAGCCAACGCTGTTCGCGTGCACTGTATGGCCGATCACCCCGGGGGACAATCCACGAGGGGGTTCGTTGAAAGACTTCGACTTGGCCACAGCTTGCGACGATGGCCGGCACTAGCTGGACGGCGCTTGCCGCGGTACCGATAACTGCGACGGTGTGCCCGGCATAATCAATTGTCGCGTCCCAGCGGGCGGTGTGCAGAATTGGGCCTGTGAACGCCTCGATACCCGCGGGCAGCCGCGGCCGATGTAAGGGGCCCATGCTGACGATGAAGTGCCGTGCCACTAGTTGCTGACCGGAGTCTGTAGTGATCGTCCAACGCTGTGTTTGCTCGTCAAAGTGCGCTGAATCGATCCGTGTGCCTAGACGCAGGTGGGGTCGCAGACCGAATTGGTCTACACAAGACTCCGCGTAGCGCTGGATCTCGTCGCCGCGCGTGTAACGGTGCGACCAGTTCGGGTTGGGCGCGAATGAGAAACTGTAGAGATGCGAAGGGACGTCACACTGGGCACCAGGGTAACGATTGTGCCACCACGTGCCACCGACACCTTGGGCTTCCTCCAAAATCAAGAAGTTGTGGCGGTTTACACGCCGCAGCGCGATGCCCATCGCAATGCCTGAGAGGCCGGCGCCGAGGATGATCACGTCCTGTTCGGTGGTGAGCATCCGGGCTGCGCTCAGTGTTTCCCACCAGCCAACGGACGCCCGGTCGCCGTAGCGCGGATGGTCAGCTCAGCGACGTAGTCGCCGCCAGTGCCCATGTGCGCGCGCTGCTCCGTCCGACTGACCCGTACAGCGGGGTCCTCCGCACCGGCCCGCAGGGCCAGTGCCAACGCCAGCGCACGGGCTACCCGCTCGGCATGGGACGTTGCCTCTGCCAGATCCGAGTAGTCCTTGGTGCCTGCAGGATCATGGACCCGATAAAGCTTGAAGGCCGGTTGGTTGATCAAAATATCCACCGATTCGGTCACGACGCCGGCGACCGCCCCCACCGCGTTACACACGCCGGCGTGATCGGGGACATGCAACTCGCAACCGAGTCGCTGCGCCACTTCGGGATAGTAGGCCGCGACGGGTGCACCGATAGCAATCAGCGGGATGGCTAGCCGCAGTTGTGCGCCGACGAGCGACGAGAACGGCCGGCCAGCCAAGGTATCTTCGATTAACTGATCACCCAGAATGCCCCAGCGACCCCCTTTTGCTTCAATACCCGGATCAAGGGCGAGTGCAGTGCTGAGCACGATACGCCCAGACTCTCGCACGATGTGTTCATGCGTGCGCTGCGCAATTTCTTGCGCAGTGGGGGCCCGGTCGAGTGCGCGGCCGTTGCGCTCAACGATTGCTAAAATCTGGGCCGCGAGTTCTGCCGCTTCGCGCGACCAGCTCTGCTGTATGCCCAGTACATGCATGGCGTCACTGGGCGTAAAGCCAGCGATGGTGACGAGGCGCGCATCGGCGAGCCGCCGCAGCGCTGCGAGCCCCGTTTGGTTGCCACAGAACGTGGAGACTCTACGCGGTTGGTCAGTCAGCCCCGCCCAGACACGCTGCTCGAGACCGTCCGTATGCGCGGGTAGTGCACTTGCAGGATTGCGATAGGCATACAGCGTCGGAAATTCTGGCAACCGGTCTTGCACGCTTAGTACACGAAGATCCTGAATGATTTCAGGAAACTGGGTCGCCAATAGGCTGAGTGAGGTGACTTTGCGGGGGCCGACGCGAAGTTTCGTATCCCGGTCAAAATCGACTTCGCTATCGCCACCAAGACCCATCGTGCGTACGTCGACGGCTTCCACCATGGTGCGCCATCCACCGATCAGTGCGCCGTCCGCGTTCACTCTGGGGCGTCCGTCATTTACGACGGCCACATCAGTCGTAGTGCCGCCCATGTCGGAGACGGCGAAATCACGTAGACCCGTCAAGAATCCAGCACCGACGACGCTGGCGGCAGGCCCAGAGAGCACGGTCTCAACGGGATACTCCAGCGCGACATCAGCTCGCATCAGTGAACCATCGCCCTTGACGATCATAAGAGGCGCTTCGATCTGCTCTTGCGCCAGCACTTTGGTGAGCGCCTCGATCAACTGTCTGATCTGCGGCGTCAGCCGCGCATTTAATGCCGCTGTAAGGGCCCGACGCGGTGCATCCAAGCGCGAACTCAGTTCGTGCGCACAGGTCACGGATTTACCGGTGACCCCGCGAATGAGCTCTTTTAGCCGCAATTCATGCGCAGGATTGCGCACCGAAAATCGAGCGGAGACGGCGAAGGCGTCGACGCGATGCACGCACTCCTTAATCGCCGCAATAGCGCCAGCCTCGTCGAGTGGCTCGAATACATCGCCCGTGGCATCGTGGCCGCCTCGGACGCGGATCACGGTGCCCATGCCATCGTTGCGTAGCCCAGAGCGCTCGACCATCGAGTCATCAAAGCCGATGAGTATCGAGCCCACTGGACTAAACCGGTTCTCAACCACGGAATTCGTTGCGAGCGTTGTAGACACCGAGACGAGACGAACCGCCTCCCGGGTGCCCTGACTTGGCATCTTGGCGAGCACGGCGCGGATGGCGCCGGCGATGCCAATGGAGAGATCCCAGTGCGTCGTCAGCGATTTTGCCGTGGCTACAACCCGGCGTTCGCCATCGAGAATTGCAGCGTCGGTAAAGGTGCCGCCGGTGTCAAATCCCAACCAGTAGGTTGGGGCAGAGGCGGCGGAATGAGCGGCAGTTGCAGGCGTCGGCATGGTCATGGTCACTGTTTGGGGCCCGGGAATCTATCACACGATTCTGGTGCGGCGTGTCTCTTAGATCCGAGCGAGCGCCTGATCCAGATCGGCGATCAGGTCCGTGGGGTCCTCGATGCCCACGGAATAACGAATCAGCGTTTCGGGAATACCTGCGCGCGCCCGTTCTGCTGGCGACAGTTCGACATGACTGGTGACTTTCGGCGGACCGGCTGTGGTTGCGACGCCCCCCAAATGCGCTGCGCGCTGCGCCAATTTGAGAGCGTCCAGTACAGCCGCAAGCATCGCCTCGCCACCGCGGGGAACGAAGGACAGGACGCCCCCAAAGCCACGCATCTGGCGCCCGGCGATTGCATGGCCTGGGTGTGACGGGAGGCCGGGATACAGCACGCTCTGCACTTTGGGATGCGTCAGTAGGTGTTCAGCAATAGTTTGTGCATTACTGTTGTGGCGCGCCATGCGCAGCCCTAGCGTCTTCATGCCACGCAGCACGGCGTACGCGCCTTCCGGACTCAGGGTGGCTCCGGCGATTTCGCGAAAATGGTGGATCTTTTTGATGAGATCACGACGGCCTGAGACGATCCCAGCGAGTACATCCGAGTGGCCCGCTAAAAATTTTGTTGCGCTATGCAAGACCAGGTCACTGCCGAGGCGCGCAGGCTGTTGGTTCACGGGCGTTGCAAACGTATTGTCGGTGATCGACACCGCCCCGACAGCGCGCGCGGCCTGGCACAGGCGCGCGATGTCGATAATCTTGAGGGTAGGGTTGGTCGGGGTCTCGAGGTAGACCAACTGACACCCTTTGGCAATTTCCACTTCTGCGTTTTCGAAATCGGTGGTGTCACACAAGGTGACTTGGATGCCGTAGCGAGGTAAAAATTCTTCGAACAGCACGTTGGTGCCGCCGTAAGAGTCGCGGATGCTTACGACGCGGTCTCCGGAGCCGAGCAGTGCAAGTAGAGACGCACTGATAGCCGCCATACCGGTTGAAAAAGAGACGGCTGCTTCGGTCCCATCCAAAAGTGCCATTTTCTGCTCGAGTACTGCGAGCGTTGGATTGGTGTTACGAGAATAAATATGGCCTGGTGCGAGACCGGTGGCAACCTGGTGCCAAACCTCCAATGTTTCATGCGCGAAGGTGGAAGCGCTGTAAATAGGCGTTACTGCCGCGCCGTGTGGGAACGGGCCTTCTTCGGCAGCCCAGACTGCGAGGGTGTCAAAGTGCAGCGGATTCTTTTCAGCCATGGAGTCTTCCGTTCAAGTACGTTGCAAAAGTTGCCGGGCGTTCACGGTCAAGATGCCACCGAGGACTAGCGCTGTACCTAGAGCAAACTTAGGGTCTATGTGCTCGCCGAGTATTGCCCAGCCGGATAGCACACCAAATACGGGTGTTAAGAGTGAAAATAGCGCTAGTCGGGAGGTAAGGTAGTGTCGCAACAGCCAGAACCACGCGAGGTAAGACAAAATAGCGATGCCTAAAGTTTGATAAGTCATCGCGAGGATCACCGCCGGTGTCCAAGTGATCGCGGTCTGGTCCATGAGTGCGGCGTAGCCGCCGACAACAATGGTGGCGACTGCAACTTGATAGAAAATAGTCTTGAAGGTTGCTGCATTACCGACGCGAGTCCGGCGCAACCAGACGTTACTCACTCCCCATAAGGCGCCTGCCAGTACGGCAATGAGGTCGCCCTCAATCATCTCGATGACTGGTTTGGTGGTGTAGCCGAGGAAGGCTACAGCGATTCCCGCGAAGGAGACGCCGAGGCCTACCCACTGGCTAGTGCTGAGACGTTCTTCGGGGAAGATCTGCACGCCGATCGCAGTAAAAAGAGGTGCCGAATAGAGAAAGACGGTTGTGTGTGAGGCGCTAGTCAGGGCGACAGATTGGCCCACCGCAATGAATTCTCCAGAGAACAGCAATCCAAGACCCAAACCGCTAGCTAGAGTGCCATCCCGGAAGCCGGCCCAACCCTCTCGCCAGAGCACGATGCAGCCAAATACCAATGCGGCCCCGGCAAAGCGTACGGCCAGTTGCATCAGGGGCGGAATGTCGGCCGAGATCCCCTTCATGACGACTTGTTGTACGCCCCAAATGGCACACAATGTCAGCATCAGGAGGGTGGCGCGGGCATCGAGGGGGCGGCGCGTCGGGGCGTTCATTTTCCATGCCAACGTAGAGGAGTAACCATTGTAACGCGTGCACGCAGGGGGATTGCCTTGCGATGAGGCGCGCGTAATGATTCCGGGGCAATTCTAACGACGAGGAGCCAGAGGATGCCTACGATGTCTAGCCGTTTGTGCCGAATATTGGCTTTGGCAAGCCTGCTGGTCGCGCTGACGGGCCACGCGGGGGAATCCACTGGCATTCCCTATACGCCCGGTCTGGATATCGCCGCGATGGATCCTAGCGTCGACCCTTGTAATGATTTTTACGAGTACGCCTGCGGTGGCTGGCGCAAAAACAATCCAATTCCCGCCGATCAGTCGGGCTGGAGCGTGTACGCGAAACTCCATCAGGACAACCTCGGCTTCCTGCGCGGCATTTTAGAGTCCGCCTCCCAGCCGTCCGCCTCGCGCGGTGAGTCCATGCAGAAGATTGGTGACTTTTATGGGTCCTGCATGGATGTTGCGGGCATCGACCGTGCTGGCCAAGTGCCGGTGATGCCCGTGTTGGAGCGTATTGCGCAGGGAGCCAAGCGGTCAGGCTGGGCTGCGCTCTTGGCTGAAATCCATCTGGTCCGGGGATCGGCGTTTTTTCGGCTAGAGGCCTCGCAGGACTTTTCAGATGCCTCAGCAGTCATCACTTTTTTGGCGGCCGGTGGACTCGGCTTACCGGACCGTGACTATTACATTGCTGCGGACGCGCATTCTGTCGCTCTCAGAACAGCTTATGTGGACCATGTGACGCGACTGTTCTCGTTGGCGGGTGAGTCACCACAGGCGGCCGGCCGGGACGCGCTGACCGTCCTTCGCATCGAAACGCGTCTGGCGCGCGCGTCGTTGACTCGCGTTGCGTTGCGCGATCCGCAGAAACTCAATCACCGCATGACCGGCGCCGCATTGCACCGGCTTGCCCCGCATTTTGATTGGGTTGCCTACCTGACCGAACGAGGTCTTGGCGACGTGGCCGTCGTCAACGTGACCGAGCCTGAGTACCTACGCGAGTTCGACCGGATTCTGGTGAGCGAACCGTCTTCTGTGCTGTCGACCTACCTGCGTTGGCATGCGTTGCATGATGCCTCGCCCCATTTATCTGGCGCGTTTCGGCATGAAAACTTTGCTTTTTATAGCAAGACACTGCGGGGTCAGGCAGAAGAGAAGGCACGTTGGAAGACCTGTGTCGCGATGGTTGATCGGCAGCTAGGCGACGCGTTGGGTCGGGAGTTCATTGCCAAGGCATTTTCGTCTGAGCAGAAGCAGGCCACATTGCGTATGACGCGCCAAATTGAAGCCGAAATGCGCAAGGATATTGAGTCATTGCCGTGGATGAGTGCTGGCACCAAGCACGAAGCGGTGACCAAACTCGACTCCATCGTCAATAAGATTGGCTACCCCGACCGGTGGCGCGATTACACAAATCTGGATATTAGGCCTGGGGATTATTTCGGAAACCTGCAGCGGGCGAGTGCTTTCGAAGTGCAGAGGCATGTCGCGAAGATCGGCCGGCCCCTGGATCGGGCGGAATGGATGATGACGCCGCCGACCGTAAATGCGTATTACGACCCGCAAATGAATGACATCAATTTCCCAGCCGGTGTGCTCCAGCCGCCCCTCTATGACGCGGCGATGGACGATGCGCCAAACTATGGAGATACCGGCGGCACGATTGGCCATGAGTTGACCCACGGCTTCGACGATGAGGGTCGTCAGTTTGATGCGAAGGGTAACCTCAGGGACTGGTGGTCTGCTGCAGATGCCAAGGCATTCGAAACCCGTACGCAATGCATCGTCGATCAATACGCTCAATATGTCGTTGTGGATGATTTACACATCAACAGCCATTTGACGATTGGTGAGGATGCGGCTGACCTCGGTGGGCTGATTTTGGCTTACAACGCGTGGAAGTCCGAAACCGAAAATAAGACTCTGACGTCGCGGGAAGGGATGACGCCTGATCAACGTTTTTTCGTCGGTTACGCGCAGTGGGCGTGCGAGAACTCCCGTCCCGAGAGTGAGCGTTTGCAAGTCCGGACGGACCCCCACTCACCCGGTCGTTATCGCGTGAATGGTCTCGTGGTCAATATGCCGGAGTTCGAGCGGGCGTTCGCGTGTCACAAGGGCGATGCGATGGTGCGGGAAAATCGCTGTCGCGTGTGGTAGCCCAGGTCGACCCGTCCGCTGAATGTCCTGACCCGGTCGCAGGCTTGGCGCGACCGGGTCTCGGTTCGCTCTGGTAAAGCAATCGCGGTGCGCGACGGTAGGGGGCGGTTCCCTGTAGTTTATGAGCGTCTTTCGCTTGCTTTAAAGAAGGGGTTGCGCGGGTCGCGGCGGGCCCGTGTCCGATTGCAAATCTCGTAGCTTGGATCCACGTTGCACGGGGCCTACGCAGTGTTTCAATATCGCGGCGCGGGATGTCGCCAGGCTGCATCGTCTATTCGGCGCGGGGGGGCAGTTTGCGCGAACTGAGCCGGATAACACTGGAAATTGATCTGGCGCAATTGGTGGGGGCGGTGTGGCGCGTAGCCTCCTATGACCTACAGTCCGCTTGCGTTGTATTTGTATGACTGAACTTGAGAATCCTGTGCTGCATCTGCGCGGTCACAGACTACTGCCGATAGTGCAGGGTGGGATGGGGGTTGGTATTTCCGGTCACCGTCTAGCCGGTACCGTCGCACGTTACGGTGCCGTCGGGACGCTGGCGAGTGTCGACCTGCGTCGGCTCTACCCGGACATCATGCAGCGACTACGCCGTTGCCGTGATCCTGCGTCCCATGGCGCCGCTAACGTCGAGGCGCTGGGTCGGGAGATTGCTGCTGCCCGTGTGATTGCAGGGCCTGATGGTTTCATCGCCGTCAACGTCATGCGTGCGCTGTCTAACTATGCCGAATTGGTGGTTCAAGCCTGTCGCAGTGGTGCTAACGCAATCGTGTCCGGCGCTGGTCTGCCACTGGAATTGCCAGACTTGACGGCGTCTTACCCTGAAGTTGCCTTAATTCCGATTCTCTCGGATGAGCGCGGTGTGCGCGTGGTCATGAAGAAATGGTTTCGGCGGGGACGGACGCCGGATGCGATTGTGCTTGAGCATCCCCGTTATGCGGGTGGCCATCTGGGTGCGACCCGAATGGCGGATATCGGCGACACACGCTTTGATTTTGCGCGCGTGCTGGCCGCGATTCGTGCCGAGGGCGACGAATCCGCTACGGTGCCACTGATCGTTGCGGGCGGCATTAACAGTCGTGAGCGAATGCGAGCGGCCTTCGAACTCGGCGCAAATGCCGTGCAGATCGGCACCCCTTTCGCAGTGACGGTGGAGTGCGATGCACATCCGAACTTCAAAAAAGTTCTAGCGGAGGCTACAGCAGCTGACATCGTCACCTTCATGAGTCCCGCGGGTCTACCTGCTCGAGCAGTTCTGACGCCGTGGCTTAAACGCTATTTGCAGAAGGAACCGCGCTTGCGAGCCGCCGCACAACCGGATCCGTCAGGAATTACCTGCCCGAGTCAGGTCCAATGTCTCGCCGCGTGTGGTTTCAAGGACGGTAATTCGGCCGCCGGCCAATTCTGTCTTGAGACCCAGCTCGCCGCGGCGCAGCGCGGGAGCTTGGACAAGGGCCTATTCTTTCGTGGCAGCGAATCACTGCCGTTTGGAGAGCAAATCAGGAGTGTCGCCGAGTTACTCAGTCACCTACTGGGAGAGGCGGTTCCTGCATTCGTTATGGCTTAGGTTGGTAACCCGGGCGCGTCTAGGCGCTAG
>CAIVRI010000043.1 GCA_903908265.1 uncultured Pseudomonadota bacterium | reverse complement strand
GGCACGACAAACAGCCTTTCTCGAGCGCGGCGAGGAGGCCATGGAACCTCTGGTACTAAGGGAGGTCGCAGATACCGTGGAGATGCACGAATCGACTATTTCGAGGGTAACGACCGGCAAGTACATGCTCACCCCGCGGGGGATGTACGAGTTCCGGCACTTCTTCTCGAGCCATGTCGCGGCTGCGGATGGTACGGAGGTGTCATCCACCGCCATTAGGGCCAAGATCAAGAAACTGATCGCGGGCGAGTCCCCGGAAAGCCCGCTATCGGATAGCCGAATCGCCGAACTCTTGGCGGTCGGCGGTGCCAAGGTCGCCCGGCGGACCGTGGCAAAGTACCGGGAGGCGATGCGTATCGCCCCGTCGAGCGAGCGCCGCGCGGCGCACGCACGTTGAAGGAAGACAGTCGAACAAGGAGCATGACAATGCAGCTGACACTCACCGGCCATCATCTGGAAATCACCGACTCGCTGCGCCACTATTTAGAAAAGAAATTAGACCGGGTGGTACGCCACTTCGATCAAGTCATCGATGTGCACTGTACGCTCACCGTTGAAAAGCTCAGTCATCGCGCTGAAGCCACCGTACATGTGCCCGGCGGCGCACTACATGCAGATGCCTCGGAAGGGCATATGTACGCAGCAATCGATGCGCTGACGGACAAACTCGATCGCCTAGTGAAGAAGCATAAGGAAAAGAAAAACGACCACCACGCCACCGAGGTCATGAAAGGCGAATAAGCCGCGCTGGGGGTCTCCCAACACGCGCTCTGAAGCCGTACCATCGTCGGGCGGGCAATACGTCCGTCTCGACGGAGCGCGGCGACATGCGACTGATCATCGTCAGTGGACTTTCCGGTTCGGGCAAGAGTATTGCGCTCAATATGCTCGAGGACCTCGGTTGGTTTTGCACCGACAATATCCCGGCAGGACTGCTCAATACGTTTATCAGTCATGCGGTGCAGCGACCCGGGGGACTCTATGCCAAGTTGGCCGTAGGCCTCGACGCGCGTAACGATCCACTGGAAATCGCTGATATTCCACAGTTGCTGCAAGGGTTGCGGCGCAGCGGCATCCAAAGCGAACTTATCTACCTTTCCGCGGAGCCGGAAACGCTGCTGCGCCGCTATGGAGAGACCCGCCGGCGGCACCCTCTTGCGCGCGAGGGCCTCGACTTGCGGGGCGCCATTGCCGAAGAACTGCGACTCCTGGACCCCCTAACCGATGGCGCGGATCTCGTAATCGACACGACACGCTCGAGTGTCCACCAGTTACGCGAACAAATTCGTGCCCGCGTAGAGCCACGATCCACCGGCCGACTGTCGATTATGTTTGAGTCTTTTGGCTACAAACATGGCATCCCCGGCGGCGCCGACTTCGTTTTTGATGCGCGGACACTACCCAATCCCTACTGGGTGCCTGCACTGCAGGCACAGACTGGGCGCGATCCCGCGGTGATCGCATTTTTAGAAGCAGAGCCTGAGTTTCACGCGCTATTGCAAGACATGATCACATTCATCGAACGACGTATCCCTCTTTACCAGAACACGAATAGAGCCTATCTAACGGTCGCCGTCGGCTGCACAGGTGGCCAACACCGCTCCGTGTGTCTGGTGGAACGACTAGCCCAGCACTTCAAGCAAGCGTATCCGGACGTCGTCGCTCGTCATTCTTCGTTAGATAGAAAGGACTGAAGCGCCTGGCGCTGTCGCATTGCGTCGGCATAACCCAGCGCGATCAGGTCACGGGCATAAGCGCGGTCGAATATCAAATAGCTTAGTAATAACCGTCCACCGCGGTTCGCGGCCCCTAGCGTGCGCATCAAGAGCCGAACGGAAAAGGGCATATTAGGCGCGTGGCGCGCCGCCACAACGCTTGGATCAACGCTCGGCTCGATCAGCATGGCATACACCGGTCGGCTGCTACCGGCACCTTGTCCCGCAGCTCTAATGAGCCGGTTCTCGCGCTCCAATCGCTCCATATCCCGACGGAGCGTGCTCAGGAACAGGCTATGGAGCATAAATCCAAAAATTTGCCCAAAACTCGGCTCGATCCGTGCAGCATCGCTACTGACCGACTCCACATTTGGCGCCGCCTGCACGCCGACAACCAAAATTCGATCAGCCCCGAGATGTATCGCGGGCGCCAACGGTTCGACCTGATGGATTGCGCCATCGCCGAAATACCCATCAGCAAGGTGCACCGGCGGAAACAAAAAAGGAACCGCGGCACTCGCCATCAGATGATCGATCGTCAACAGGTCGATCGGCACACCACCCACCCAAGAGGAGCGTCGCGACGAGTCACCGCCACTGACCATGTAGTACGTACGACTACCGCCCCCCTGATAGGACGCCGCCGTCACCGCCAGCGCCTCAATATCGCCCTGCCCCAACGCCTGCAGAACACGCGTAAAATTCACATGCGACTCGAGCGTGCCGCGCAGTGGGCCGTTATCAAATAGCGAGTGAGGCGAGTGCACCAACGAACCACCGGTACAAAATGCCGCCAACCAGCGCAGGACGGCACCGACCACTGCCAAGGGGTCATTCCGCCAAACACGGTCTACGCGCAAATGACTCCAGAAGCCCTCGAGGATCGCTAAACCATCGCGGAATCGCACGGCATTGGCCGCTAAGATTGACCCAATAATTGCGCCGGCGGAGGTTCCACATACAATGCGAAAAGGTAGCGGTGCATCCTCGGGAAGCAGTTCCGCGATCGCTTTAAGGACTCCCACCTGATAAGCACCACGGGCGCCACCGCCGGTGAGCACAAGCGCCCGCAAAGGCTGTCCAGTACGCGAAACACTCGTTTCCGGGATCATGCTGACATTATGCACCGAGTGGACGTAACATCAGGCACCCCTACTAAAAGGCTTGCCGTATGCGCACCTCGCTGACTGCCCTTGGCTTGATTTTGCTACTCGCCGCCGCAGCCCAATTCCTGCCATCGGCCGCGCAGGCCGAGGGTCCCGCCGTCGGTGCGCCCGCCCCTGCTTTTGCGCTGCAGGATCAGAAGGGCGAAACACACCAACTGGCGGACTATCGTGGCGGTTGGGTAGTGCTCTACTTCTACCCGAAAGACGGCACACCCGGGTGCACAACCGAAGCATGCGCTTTGCGTGACAATATTTTTGCGTTCCGTCGTGCCGGCGCGACAATCGTCGGAATCAGCGTCGATGACGTGGAATCACACAAGGCGTTCGCCGAGAAGCACTCTCTGCCATTCACACTCTTGGCCGATCCCACTAAACACACTGCCCGAGACTACGGCGTGTTGGCAACGTTCATGGGTGTCTATGAGTACGCACAGCGCGACACCTATCTGATTGACCCGCAAGGCCGTATCGCACGGCACTGGCCGAAGGTCGATCCGAAGGACCATTCAGACATGGTCCTTAAGGAACTCCTGGCCCTACAAGCCGGCAAACCCGCCGGCTGATTACTTCGCTGGGACTTCTTCACCCTGCGCGGCCGCCTCTGCGCTCTTTCGCTCGCACTTGCAATCGGCAATAACTTTGCCGACCTGCTCGGTGTAGCGCTTGATGGCGGGGCGCAAGCGCGGTTGCAGTTCGGCCTGCATCTTCTCCATCACTTTGGGCATTGACGAGCGTGCCGCCGCAACCGTCTTGATGCCCAGCGGCGACTGGTAAAACGCCAGCAACTGGGTCAGTTCATCGTCCGAGAAGTTAGCGCCATAGGCATCGGACCAGCTGGCAACCATATCTTCGCGCCGAAACGCGCCCTTGGTCACTTCATCGATAAATTCGCTGTACGCTTGATGCAACTGATCCATAACCTGCTGCGACGCGTCTAAATGCGTCAACAGCGAGGCCATTCCTTTGTCGGCATCAGCCTTCGTTTGTTGCCGTACCATCTCGCGAGCAGCATCAAACGCAGCACTCACGCCCTCAGCTTCCATCAAGGTGGCGAGGCGCTCAGCACGCGTATCGGCAACCGCGACATTCGTAACTAGCAAAAGAGTGAAACAGATCACGGCGACCAAGCGCATGGCAGCTCCCAACGGAAGTTTGAGGATTGCGAAAGATTAGCAGGTCTCGCTTAAGGACGCCTTATCGTGCATTCAGCACACGGGTTGCGCGTTCCAAGCCCCCCGGGGTGAGAGGGTACATTCGCCCTTCGAGTAGTTGCCTGGCCACGCCAATCGAGGCAACCTGTTCCCAGCGTTCCTCAGGCTCTGGATTCAGCCACGCGAAGCGTGGAAATGCCGCAGTCAAGCGAGCCAGCCAGGTTTGGCCCGATTCTTCGTTCCAATGTTCGACGCTACCGCCAGGCCGAAGGATCTCATACGGGCCCATCGTAGCGTCGCCGACCAAGATCAAGCGATAGTCAGGTCCATAAGTGCGCAAGACTTCTTGCATCGGGATGCGCTGCTGATAACGACGATGGTTATCGCGCCATACAGTCTCGTAGACGAAGTTGTGAAAGTAATAGTGCTCCAAGTGCCGAAACTCACTGCGCGCCGCACTAAATAATTCTTCGGTCAGCCGGATATGATCATCCATCGACCCACCAACATCTAGAAAAAGAAGCACTTTCAGCGCGTTGTGACGCTCCGGTCGCAATTTTAGATCCAACCATCCGGCATTGCGTGCAGTCGCGTCGATCGTACCGTCGAGATCTAGTTCTTCGGCTGCGCCCTCGCGGGCGAACCGGCGCAGTCGCCGCAAGGCCACCTGTAAGTTGCGCGTGCCCAGCTCGAGAGAATCATCGAGGTTGCGGAACTCGCGTCGGTCCCACACTTTGATGGCACTACGTTGGCGAGAAGAATCCTGCCCAATACGGACCCCTTCGGGGTTGTAACCATAGGCGCCAAACGGAGAACGGCCAGCGGTCCCGATCCACTTGTTTCCGCCTTGGTGACGTCCCTGCTGGTCCTTCAACCGCTCTTTGAGCGCTTCCATCACCTGTTCGAGACCGCCTAGCGCGTCTATTTTTGCCTTCTCTTCCGGTGTGAGCTGTAGTTCCGCCAAGCGCCGCAGCCAGTCCTCAGGGACTTCGGCACCTGACAACAGATCCAGCATCGATTCGATACCAGAAAAATGCGCAGCGAACACCCGGTCATAACGGTCATAGAACCGCTCGTCTTTCACCAACACCGTCCGGGCGAGCACGTAGAAGTTATCTACGGAGTAATCTGCGATCCCACCCTTGAGTGCCTCGAGCATAGCGAGATACTCGGTAACGGAAACTGGTATACCAGTCTCCCGCAGCATACTGAGGAAGCGGACCAGCATCGCCCCGTCCGCCTTAACGCGCGGTGCGACGGTGCATAAAAACCAACTGCTCGAACAGATGCACATCTTGTTCGTTCTTCAGAAGGGCGCCATACAAAGGCGGGACAGTGCTCTTGCCATCGGTCGCTCGTAACGCCTCCGGCGCGATGTCCTCCGCAAGCAGCAACTTCAGCCAGTCGAGCAACTCGGAGGTCGACGGCTTCTTCTTCAAGCCAGGCACATCACGAATGCGGTAAAACGCCTCGAGCGCCTCCGCAAGGAGCTCTTTTTTGATATTAGGAAAATGCACGTCGACGATGCGACGCATCGTATCGGTGTCTGGAAAGCGGATGTAATGGAAGAAGCACCGGCGCAGAAAGGCATCCGGCAACTCTTTTTCATTGTTACTGGTAATTACGATAATCGGCCGATGCCGCGCCCGTACGAGTTCACGGGTCTCGTATACGTAAAATTCCATTCGATCCAGTTCGCGCAACAAATCATTCGGAAACTCGATGTCGGCTTTGTCGATTTCATCGATAAGCAATACCGGCTGAACCTCGCTGGTAAAGGCCTCCCAAACGCGGCCCTTCAGGATGTAATTGCCAATCTCTTGGACACGGGCATCGCCAAGCTGAGAGTCACGCAGTCGAGACACCGCGTCGTATTCATAAAGACCCTGCTGCGCTTTCGTGGTCGACTTCACGTGCCACTCGTACAGTGGCCGCTCCAGAAATCCCGCGATCTCTTCGGCGAGCTGCGTTTTTCCGGTGCCTGGTTCACCTTTGATCAACAATGGCCGCCCGAGCGTCACCGCAGCACTCACTGCCATCGACAAATCATCCGTCGCAACGTAGCGGCTGGTGCCAGAAAATCGTTTGGTGTGCATAACGTCAGAATCCTTCAGGGCACCAAAACCAATTTGTGCTCCGCCACACCGGGTAGGAACGGAGCCGCGAGCCCCTGTGCCCAGTTTGCATGGCCAGCACGATAATAAAGCGATAGAGGATGACCACTTTGGCCGCCCGGCATCATGAAATACGCTTCCGATTCATGACCTGGCGACACGGCAAACCGTTCCGATGCGCCAAAATGCGGGCCCTGTACGCGCGGCATATCTTCATCGCCGGGCAAAATTTCCTCCGGCATGTCCGCCAATTCCGCGAGCGCAGGGACCGCAACTGAAAGCGGGTGTTGAATATGGACACGATTTGCCTGCCCCCAAGTGCACTCCTGCAATTTCGGACACTCGGCAGCTAGATCATTGAGCACCGCATCGACGGTGCTGAGGAGAAAGCCACGCCAATTGGTCTGGCCCGGCGGCAACAGATTCGTTGGGCGAGCGCTAATAAGCGCCCAAAGTGGTCCCTCGTATGAGGGCGGGGCACGGAAGGCAAAGCCAGGACTTGCCGCACGAGCCGGGGCAACGAGCGCCGCAAACGTGCGCCGTTCCACTTCTTCGCGCCAGGCGCGAACTAGCCGGTAAGCTGGATCGTCCACAGCAGCCGTTCCACTCCACTTCTGCAGCGCCTTCGACAGATCTGCGCGCCGAGCCTGACCTTCCAACGCCTCGTCATCCAGCAAACCGACCAGAAGATCTTTCCACCGCAGCAGGAAACGGGCGTGATCGTCTAAATGGATCGCGAGCATATCGGCCGGCTTCAGCCCGTCTGCTTTCGCTGCAAGGTCATCCAGAATCTGGCGGGCCCGCACACCACGATCATAACCGCCGTCACCAATCACGGCCAAGGCTCGACCACCGACCACGCGCGTGTTGGCCGTCGCCAGTGCGCCCTCGCTTGGGTCCAGTAGCGTCGGGTGCTCGGCAGGCTCGACCCATCCGTCAAAACCAGCCGCCGCATCGGTCGAAAGACGCACGTCCACCACAGGACCGCGGCGCTTTGGAATTTGACCTGCGATGGTCCACGCAATGTGTCCTTCAGTGTCACCCACCACAAAATTCTGCGCAGGTAGGCCCGCGCTAGCGGCAATAGCGAGCGCCTGCTGCAGAGTGACCGCACGATCTAATTCCACCAGCGAGAAATTCACCGCAGCCGGATCGTGCGCGGCCCAAGCCAAAGCCAAAGCGCGCCCCTGACCATCTCGCCCGATCACAGGACCCCATCGCGTGGTCTGCACGTCCAATTCTTGCGTCGCGCCAGCGCGCACCACGATGCGCTCCTTGGCGTGCCCATATGCTTCGGGGCCATTGGCCGTGAGGTAACGCTTCCCGTTCTCGGGGTCCGGCACCAAAGTGACTAGTTCTTGGAAATCGCCATAACTGTTGGTGAGACCCCAAGCGACATGACCATTACTGCCCGCCACGATAGCGGGCATGCCTGGCAAGGTCACGCCCGTCACATCGGCCACCGTACCATCCGGGGCAGTCCAACGGATCCGAGCGCGATACCAGGTATTGGGCATCCGCAGTCCCAGATGCATATCGTTGGCAATCAGTGCCGCGCCATTGGCGGTGCGACGCCCGGCGACGGCCCAATTGTTACTGCCCGTGATCGGTGGACGTCCGCGCGAACGTGCTGCGTCCTCAGGACTACCAGGTGCCGTCTGATGCAAGTCGTATTCCGCTGCCGTCGGTAGAACGGGCGTTGGCCCCGGCGTGTGATCGAGCGTCCCGTCCCAATCCGGAGTCTCCGCTTTCAGGAATTGCACCACTGAGGCGGGTAAGGCACCGGCAATCAGCGCGCGCTGCACTTTGGTATGACCATCCGGGTCCTGCAACTGCATGAACATGGCGAGCACGCACAACACAGAGTCCTCTGCCCGCCAAGACTCCGGATAGGCGCCCAGCAGTAAATATTCAAACGGGCGCGCCCGCAGAGAGGCCAGACCCGAGTTCACGCCCGCCACATAGGCATCCATGAACAAGCGCTGCTCCGGCGTCGCCCGCGCGATTACCGCCCGTGCAACGGTGCGTAATCGATGCATGCGTAATTCACGATCCGTTTGCACAGTGCCAGCGCCCAATAACGCCGACAGCTCCCCCGCGCCGGCTCGCCGCAGGAGGTCCATCTGGAAGAAACGATCCTGTCCATGAGCATAACCAAGCGCATACGCCACGTCGGCGCGCGATGTGCCGACGATAGTGACGGCACCCACCGCATCTCGCTCAATGGTAGTGGTCGACAGGACACCACGCGCCCGAACCCGCCCATCGAGTGTCGGAAGACTACCGCGCAGTAGCAAAGTACCGGCGATGGAACTAAATAATAGAAAGCCCAGTACCACGAGTATGAGCCGGACTATGATTTTTTTCATACCGAATGGACCCAAAAAGCAGATACCCCGCCGCACACCGTTCGAGCAGCAAACAGGCCATTAGCAACCGCGGGCAGACGACCACCGAACATTAAAGCCTAACCTGCAAAATCTTCATCGAATTCGTTCCGCCAGTAACCCCGGAGAGTTCGCCCTTGGTCAGGATCACGCGATCCCCCTCGGCCGCAAGGCCCAATTGAACTAATTGCCGGAAAATCGCGCCATATAGCTTTTCCGGTTCGGTGTGCGTGACATCGAACGCCACCGGATAGACACCCCGAAAAAGACAGACCCGACGACGTGTCGCCTCGGAACGCGTGAAGGCATAGATCGGAATATCCGAACGCACGCGCGACATCCACAACGTCGTCGAACCCGACTCCGTCAATGCGACAATCGCTTTCACATTTAAGTGGTTCGCCGTGTACATCACCGCCATCGCTATGGCTTCATCCGTTTCTTTGAAGACTCGATCAGCGGTCTCCTGGGCAACGAGGCCGCCTTGAACCCGATATTTTTCAGCACCGATGATGACGTCGACCATCGTCTCGACGGCCTTGATCGGATACTTTCCGACCGCACTTTCAGCGGATAGCATCACGGCGTCCGTATCATCGAGCACGGCATTGGCAACATCCGAAACCTCAGCCCGAGTAGGCACTGGGTTCTGAATCATCGACTCCATCATCTGCGTCGCCGTAATCACTACACGAAAGTGTTTGCGCGCTGTCGCGATAATGCGTTTTTGCAGCCCCGTTAACTCCGCGTAGCCAACTTCGATACCGAGATCACCACGGGCCACCATAACTGCGTCACTGGCTTCCGTAATCTCATCCAGGTTGGTGATCGCTTCAGCGCGCTCGATCTTCGCCACGACCAGTCCGACCCCACCTGCTTCGCGTAGTAACCGACGCGCCTCATGCATGTCCTCGGCGCAGCGTGGGAACGACACGGCGAGGTAGTCGACCCCTAGCTTTGCTGCCGTCTTGATGTCGACTCGATCTTTATCTGTCAAAGCCCCAGCAGACAGACCGCCTCCCTTACGATTAAGGCCTTTGTTGTTGGATAACTCACCGCCAACAACCACCCGAGTCACCACTTGCGGCCCCTCTACCGCTGTGACCTCTAGTACGATCAGTCCATCGTTAAGCAACAAGATATCGCCAGGACCTACATCGCCGGGGAGCAGTTTGTAGGCACAACCGACCGACGCAATCGTACCGGCGGCTGGATCAAGCGATACATCAAGAATAAATACAGCGCCTTCTACGAGCTCAACTTTCCCGTCAACAAAACGGTCGATGCGAATTTTTGGTCCGGAAAGATCACCAAGGATGGCGACATATCGACCGACACGGTGCGATGCCAGGCGAACGCGCTCGACGCGGCGGGCGTGATCCTCGAAACTGCCATGCGAAAAATTGACTCGCACTACATCACAGCCCGCGCGAATCAATTCCGAAAGCGTTTCCACGTCGTCTGTCGCGGGCCCTAGCGTTGCGACAATTTTTCCGCGCCGACGACTATGAAGTACAGCAGTCATCAGATTTTCTCCGCAGCTCGCGCTTCGAGCATTGCAACAGCGGGCAGCACTTTGCCTTCGACGAATTCGAGAAATGCCCCACCACCCGTTGAAATGTACGTGATGCCACTCTCTACACCGTATTTCTCTATAGCCGCCAGCGTGTCGCCGCCACCGGCCAATGAAAACGCAGAGGACGCCGCAATCGCATTAGCAATAGTGCGCGTGCCCTCGCCGAACTGATCAAACTCGAATACCCCAACCGGTCCATTCCATAAAATCGTGCCGGCATCAACCAAGAGCTGGGCCAAGCGTTCGGCAGAATCTGGGCCGATATCAAGAATTAAATCATCGGCGGCGACGGCATCTATCAACTTTACGTCGGCTTCAGCCTGCGCAGAAAACGTCTTTGCCACCACCACATCGGTGGGCAATGGTAACGCGACACCCTTCTGGGTCGCGCGCACCAAAAGACGTTTAGCAACATCCAACATGTCCGGCTCTGCGAGACTCTTGCCAATAGACTTGCCTTGCGCGAGCAAGAATGTGTTGGCTATACCGCCGCCAACAATGAGCCGATCTACTTTGTCGAGGAGAGACTCCAACACGTTCAGCTTGGTCGACACTTTAGACCCGGCGACTATTGCCACAAGCGGCCGCTTGGGTGCATGCAGCGCGGAGTCCAACGCAACTAACTCCTTGAGTAGTAGTGGGCCTGCGCAGGCGATTGGGGCGAAGCGGCCCACTCCGTGGGTACTGGCTTCCGCCCGATGCGCGGTGCCAAACGCGTCCATCACGTAGACATCGCAGAGCGCTGCCATACGACGGGAGAGTTCCTCGTTGTCTTTTTTCTCGCCCTTATTAAAGCGAACATTTTCTGCCAATACGAGTGATCCAGGTTGGACTTCTACGCCGTCTAGCCAATTTTTTACCAGCGGCACATTCCGACCCAGCAATTCGCCTAGGCGCTTGGCCACCGGGGCCAAGCTGAACTCCTCATTCGGCTGTCCTTCCTCCGGGCGACCCAAATGCGACATCACCATGACGCGCGCACCCGCCGCCAGTGCAGCCTGTATCGTTGGCAGCGCCGCGCGAATACGGGCATCGCTGGTCACGACGCCCGCATGCACAGGCACATTCAGATCCTCGCGAATCAGGACTCTGCGCCCAGAGAGCGCCACATCCTGCATGCGTATTACTCGTGTCGATACGCCACCGGCGGGCGCCGCCGCATTCACTTCGCGCGACTCCAGGCCACCGTCGTGTCGAGCATGCGGTTCGAGAAGCCCCACTCATTGTCATACCAGGAGCACACCTTGACGAGCGTGCCATCAATGACTTTGGTCAGCGTCGCGTCATAGGTGGACGAGGCGGGATCATGATTAAAGTCGACCGAAACGAGAGGGCCATCGTTGTAGGCGAGTACACCCTTGAGCGGGCCCTCGGCGGCAGCCTTGAGGATTTGGTTGATCTCCTCAGCTGAAGTCGCTCGTTTGGCCACAAAAGTCAGATCAACCATGGACACATTGATCGTTGGGACACGCACCGCAAAGCCATCCAGCTTGCCCTTCAGTTCTGGCAGCACGAGTCCTACAGCAGCCGCAGCGCCGGTCTTGGTCGGGATCATCGACATGGTGGCTGAGCGGGCGCGACGCAAATCCTCATGGTAGACATCGGTCAATACCTGGTCGTTGGTGTAAGCGTGAATCGTCGTCATGATCCCGTGTTGCAAGCCGATGACGTCGTGCAAAGGCTTGACCAACGGCGCCAGACAATTCGTGGTGCAAGAGGCGTTGGAGATGACGGTCATGGCGCTAGTCAAAACGTGATGATTGACCCCATAGACGACGGTGGCATCCACTGCGCCACTTGCAGGCGCCGATATCACCACCTTTTTTGCGCCGCCAGCGAGATGCTTTGATGCCTTCTCGTGGGTCGCGAACAGACCGGTGCACTCCAGCACATATTCGACTCCAAGCTCACCCCAAGGCAGCTTCGCTGGATCTCTCTCAGCCAGCACCTTGATGCGATCCCCATTCACCACGATGTAGTCGCCCTCAACCGCAACAGTGCCGGGGAAACGACCATGGGCAGTATCAAAACGGGTCAGATGTGCATTCGTCTGGGAGTTGCCCAGATCGTTGATAGCAACCACCTGAATCTCTTGGTTGCGATTGCCCTCGTAGATCGCGCGCAGCACGTTGCGGCCGATACGGCCGTAGCCGTTGATACCGATGCGAATGGTCATGATGAAGTCTCCTTAACTATCCAACAGTCTTTTAGATGCGTTGCAATTCAGAAATTAGCCGCCGATTGCAGCCAGCGCAGTTTCCGCAACCCGCGTGGCTGTAAGGCCAAAGTGATTAAACAAGTCCTTGGCCGGCGCTGAGGCGCCGAAGGCGTCCAAACCGACCACATTGCCGATGCAGCCGGTGTAGCGGCACCAACCATCGCGCACACCGGCCTCCACAGCCACCCGGGGCACGCCCGGCGGGAGTACCGCGGCCTGATAGGCCTCCTCTTGGCGATCAAACACAGAGGTCGAGGGCATCGAGACCACCCGAACCCGGCGACCCGCGGCGCGCAGCGTCTGCGCAGCCTCGATCGCCAGCTGCACCTCGGATCCAGTGCCGATCAATACGACCTCAGGCGACCCGTCGCTGTCGAGCAGAACGTAGCCACCCCGCAGCACGGCCGCAACTTGTGCGGGCGTACGCGCCTGATGCACCAACGCTTGGCGCGTTAGGACCAGAGCGGTCGGACCATCGCGACGCGCAATGGCGTCGACCCATGCCACGTGCGCTTCGAGCGCATCACACGGACGCCAGAGGGTAAAGTTGGGGATCAGACGCAAGGATGCCATCTGCTCGATGGGTTGATGGGTCGGGCCGTCCTCGCCTAGACCAATCGAGTCGTGGGTCCATACGTACGTCACCGGCACCTGCATCAGTGCCGCCATGCGAACGGCATTGCGGGCGTAATCAGAGAACACGAGAAACGTGCCGCCGTACGGCAAAAAGCCGCCATGCAAGGCCATGCCATTCATCATCGCAGACATACCAAACTCACGGACCCCATACCACACGTAGTTCCCGGAGGCGTCATCGCGCGTGATGCCCTTGGAGTTTTTAGCCCACGTGTTGTTCGAGCCAGTCAGGTCGGCCGACCCACCCAACATTTCAGGCAAGCGTGGCACAAACGCGTTCAGCGCCGACTGCGAGGACTGACGGGTCGCCGTCGTGGACGCGGCCGTCTGGACGGCAGCCAAGGTCTGACTGACGTAGTCGGTCCAATCAGACGGCAAATCACCGCGCACGCGGCGATCCAATTCGGCCGCCAGTTCCGGGTAGACCTTCCGGTATTCCTTCATGAGTCGCTGCCACTTGCCCTCAACGCGCTTACCGCGACCGCGCGCATCCCATGCTTCTCGCACATCCTCGGGCACTTCGAACGGTGCGTAGGGCCAGGCCAGCGCTGCCCGCGCAGCTGCGATCTCAGCGGCACCGAGTGGCGCACCGTGACAGTGTTCTGTACCTTGCTTGTTCGGCGCACCAAACCCGATGATCGTCTTGCAGCAGATCAGCGTCGGCTTGCCAGTTTCCTTCTTGGCCTTGCGAATCGCTCGGCCAATCGCCTCAGCATCATGACCGTCGACGCCGCGGAGCACTTGCCAGCCATAGGCCTCGAAACGCCGCGGCGTGTCATCCGTGAACCAGCCCTGCACCTGCCCGTCGATCGAAATGCCATTGTCATCCCAGAAGGCGATGAGTTTACCCAGGCCGAGCGTGCCCGCCAGCGCGCACGCTTCATGGGACACCCCCTCCATGAGACAGCCGTCACCCATAAACACATAGGTGTGATGGTCAATGAGGTCAAAGCCGGCCTGATTGTAGGTGGCCGCAAGCACTTTCTCGGCGAGCGCCATACCCACCGCATTGGTCAAGCCCTGACCAAGCGGGCCGGTCGTCGTTTCAATGCCGAGGTGCAAATCACGCTCAGGGTGACCCGCGGTGTGCGAGCCCAGCTGGCGGAAATTGCGTAGGTCGTCCGTCGATAGCGGGTAGCCGGTGAGGTGCAACACCGAGTACAGCAACATCGACGCGTGCCCGTTGGATAGCACAAAACGGTCGCGATCGAACCACTCCGGATTGCCCGGGCTGTGTTTCATATGGTCACGCCAAAGCACCTCGGCGATATCCGCCATACCCATCGGGGCACCCGGATGACCCGAATTGGCCTGCTGGACGGCATCCATGCTGAGGGCGCGAATGGCATTGGCAAGGTGGCGGCGGTTCGGCATGTCCGTTTCCAAGTTGGTGTATTAACCCGTCATTGTCCCGTAAGGGAGATGCAGGGGCAACGTCTCACGGAGAGTTGTATACTCCTGCGCCGTTGGGTCACGGAGCCGCTACGGCGATAGGGAACCTATGTCCTCGAACAGCTACCTTTTTACGTCAGAGTCGGTTTCGGAAGGTCATCCAGATAAGGTCGCTGACCAAATCTCGGACGCGGTACTGGACGCCATCCTTGCCATTGACAAAAAGGCCAGAGTGGCCTGCGAAACGCTGGTAAAAACCGGCTGCGCTATTGTAGCCGGCGAAATCACCACGACGGCATCGGTCGACTTTGAGGCCATCGTCCGCCGCACCATTCTCAAGATTGGCTATAACAGCAGCGAAATGGGCTTCGACGGCGCCAGTTGTGCCGTCATCAATATTATTGGCAAGCAGTCTCCCGACATAGCCCAAGGCGTCGATCGCAAGGACCCGCGCAAGCAGGGTGCCGGCGACCAGGGCCTGATGTTCGGCTACGCCACCAACGAGACGGACGTGCTCATGCCGGCGCCCATTACCTATGCGCACCGGCTCGTGCAGCGTCAGGCCCAGGTACGACAATCGAAGAAACTGGCCTGGCTACGCCCCGATGCCAAAAGCCAGGTCACTTTCCGCTACGAACATGACCGCCCGGTTGGCATTGAAGCGGTCGTCTTGTCGACCCAACATGCGCCAGAGATCAGTCAGCGTCGGCTGCGCGAAGCGGTCATGGAGGAGATTATTCTCCCAGTCCTCCCCACCCGCTGGATCGACAAACGCACCAAGTTTCACATCAACCCAACGGGCAAGTTCGTCGTCGGCGGCCCCGTCGGCGACTGCGGCCTGACCGGGCGCAAGATCATTGTGGATACCTATGGCGGGTTTGCCCGCCACGGCGGCGGCGCTTTTTCGGGCAAAGACCCATCCAAAGTGGACCGTTCAGCCGCCTACGCTGCGCGCTACGTCGCTAAAAACATCGTAGCGGCCGGGCTCGCGGAACGTTGTGAAGTACAGGTTTCCTACGCCATTGGGGTGGCAGAACCCACCTCCGTGATGGTAGAAACCTTTGGCACCAGCAAGTTATCGCGCGAAGCGCTGACCAAACTGGTGCGCAAGCACTTCGACCTGACGCCGTATGGACTGCGCCAGATGTTGGATCTTGCGCGCCCCATTTACGAAGCGACTGCCTCTTACGGCCACTTTGGTCGTACCGAGTCAGCCTTCACATGGGAGCGCACCGACAAGGCCCGCGCCCTCAAGGCCGACGCGAAGTAACACCTGTAAAAGAACCTTCCGGTCGAGGGGCGCTGCAGCGGGCCTGGGATTCACCCAGGCCCCGTCAGGCTCGGCGGGAGGGTCGACATGACAACGGCGCCTTCCCTCTGGAGTAGAGAGAATGAGCGCTGTAACACCCCTTAAGAACGACTTTCACGTTGCGGATCTGGGCCTCGCCGCCTGGGGCCGTAAAGAAATTAACATTGCCGAGACCGAAATGCCCGGTCTGATGGCCGTGCGCGAGCAGTACGCGAGCACGCAGCCCCTCAAGGGCGCCCGTGTCGCCGGCTCGCTGCACATGACCATTCAGACCGCGGTGCTGATCGAGACGCTCAAGGCGCTCGGTGCAGACGTGCGCTGGGCGTCCTGCAACATCTACTCGACGCAAGACCACGCGGCCGCCGCCATCGCTGCCGCCGGAACGCCTGTGTTCGCCTACAAGGGCGAGTCGTTGGAAGAGTACTGGGAATACACCCACCGTATTTTTGAGTGGGCGGACGGCGGCACGCCGAACATGATCCTTGATGACGGCGGTGACGCTACCCTGCTCGTCCATTTGGGACTGAAGGCCGAATCGGATGCCTCGGTTCTGGATAACCCGACCAACGAAGAGGAAACGGTCCTCTACGCATCGATCCGCCGCCGGCTACAAACCCGGCCAGGCTTCTACGCGGCGATCGCCAAGAACATTCAAGGCGTGACCGAGGAAACCACCACGGGCGTGCATCGCCTGTATCAGATGGAAAAAGAAGGTCGCCTGTTGTTCGCGGCCATCAACGTCAACGACTCGGTTACGAAGTCGAAATTCGACAACCTCTACGGCTGCCGCGAGTCGCTGGTCGACGCCATCAAGCGCGCCACTGACGTCATGATCGCCGGTAAAGTCGCCGTCGTGGCCGGCTACGGCGATGTGGGTAAAGGCAGTGCAGAAGCGCTCAAGGCGCTCTCAGCACAAGTCTGGGTGACCGAGATTGACCCGATCTGCGCGTTGCAAGCGGCCATGGATGGTTACCGCGTTGTCACCATGGACTACGCCGCCGACAAGGCCGACATCTTCGTGACCGCCACTGGCAACTTGCACGTGATTGATCACCCCCACATGCAACGCATGAAGCACAACGCCATCGTCTGCAACATCGGGCACTTCGACTCGGAGATCAACATCGCGAGTCTGGCCAATTACGAGTGGGACGAAATCAAGCCACAGGTCGACCACGTCGTCTTCCCGGATGGCAAACGGATCATCATTCTCGCCAAAGGCCGCCTCGTGAATCTCGGCTGCGGCACCGGCCATCCGTCGTTCGTGATGTCCAACTCGTTCGCAAACCAGACGCTGGCCCAAATCGAACTGTGGGTCCATTTGGCGCGCTACGAAAAGAAGGTCTATACGCTACCCAAGCACCTAGACGAGCACGTCGCACGACTGCATCTGGGCAAACTCGGCGCGCAGTTGACGACCCTCAGCGAGACACAGGCGGCCTACATCGGTGTTTCGGTCGACGGGCCGTTCAAGCCTGATCAGTACCGCTACTGAGTCTGCTTTTAGGGGCCGGAACAGCCGTTCCGGCCCCTAATCGACTCGCCCGAATGCCTGCCACCGTTCGCCTGCTGCAAATCACCGACCTGCACCTGCGGGCCGATCCACAGGGTGCGCTGCGCGGCACCGTGCCACTGGACTCCTTGCGCGCCTGCCTCAAGGCCGCTGCATGCCAGGGCCCATACGACGCCATCTTGGTCAGTGGCGATCTGGTGCAGGACGAACCGGACGGTTACGCCCACCTACAGCGCCTGTTGGGCCGATCGACAACGCCGGTCGTCTGTTTGCCCGGCAACCACGACGAACCCGCCATACTCGCGACCGCGTTCTCGACCACGCCCTTTCAGACGCTAGGACATCTCCAACTGGGTGCATGGCTGCTGATAGCGCTTGACTCGACCGTGCCCAATGAAGCCGGTGGCCGATTGGCGCCCGCCGAATTGGCACGCCTGCAAGCAACCCTGACCGCCCACCCCGATACACCGACCCTAGTGGCGCTGCATCACCCACCCGTGCCACTGGCCAGCCGCTGGTTAGATGCGTTGGGGCTGGCCGAGGCGACCCCGTTCTGGACCATCATTGACCGTCACCCCTCCGTCCGTGCCGTACTATTCGGTCACGCCCACCAGGCCCATGAAAGCCAACACGGCGCCGTGGCGGTACTGGGGGCGCCTGCCACTTGTGTCCAATTTCTGCCCGGCAGTGATGACTTCGCGCTCGACGATCGCCCGCCGGGCTGGCGGGTCCTAGATCTGGCGGCGGACGGTACCTTTTCTACCCGAATTGGTTGGCTCGCACCCGATGGCCTCTGAATTGCGCAGCGTACAGGCGGCGATACCCGACCGGGTGCCGGGCCCGTACACTGCGCGCCCCGACTGGAGATCTCCATGACCACATCGCATGAATTGTTTCAGGAAGCCTGCCGTTATATCCCCGGCGGCGTGAACTCCCCGGTCCGCGCTTTCCGCAGCGTCGGTGGCGAGCCCATCTTCTTCACGCGCGCCAAAGGCCCGCATATCTGGTCTGCCGAAGGCGACCGTTATATCGATTACGTCGGTTCGTGGGGTCCGGCCGTACTCGGCCATGCGGACCCGGCCGTCATCACGGCCGTCCAAGAAACCGCGGCTTCAGGACTTTCATTTGGGGCCCCGACCCCCATCGAGACCGAGGTCGCCCGCCGTATCTGCACTTTGGTTCCCTCGATCGAACTGGTCCGCATGGTCAGCTCCGGCACCGAGGCGACCATGTCCGCGATTCGACTGGCACGCGGCTACACCGGCCGGGACAAGATTTTGAAATTCGAAGGTTGCTACCACGGCCACTCCGACTCGCTGCTCGTGAAGGCCGGTTCTGGCCTGCTGACGCTCGGCGTACCGACTTCACCCGGCGTGCCCGCCTCATTTGCGGCCCATACCCTCACCGTTGCCTTCAACGATATCGCACAGGTGCGCGATATTTTTGCCCGCCACGGTGCAGAACTCGCCTGCGTCATCGTCGAACCGATCGCCGGCAACATGAATTGCATCCCCCCAGCAGCCGGGTTCTTGGAAAGTCTGCGAGAGGAATGCACGCGCCACGGCGCAGTGTTGATCTTTGACGAAGTGATGACCGGTTTTCGTGTCGCGCTCGGTGGCGCACAGGCCCTATACGGTATCGAGCCGGATCTGACCACGCTTGGCAAGATTGTGGGCGGGGGTCTGCCGGTCGGCGCCTTCGGCGGGAAGCGCGCGATCATGCAGCACATTTCACCGCTAGGCCCGGTGTATCAAGCCGGCACACTATCGGGCAATCCCGTGGCGATGGCAGCGGGTCTTGCCACCCTATCGGCCCTCGAGGCGCCAGGCTTCCATGCACGACTGCTCGCTGGCACGGATCGCCTGATCGACGGTCTACGCGCAGCCGCCCACGACGCGGGCGTGCCACTGGCTACGAACCACGTCTGCGGGATGTTCGGAATCTTCTTTACCGATGCGCCACAAGTGACCAGTTACGCCGAAGCGACCCGTTGTGACGTGGAAACCTTCAAACGCTTCTTCCACGCGATGCTTGCCGAACGCATCTATCTGGCGCCCTCCGCCTTCGAGGCAGGTTTCATCTCAGTAGCGCATGGCACGGACGACATCGATGCCACGATCGCCGCCGCGCGGCGGGCCTTCACCGTCGCTAAAGGCTGAGACCGTCGATGGGGGCCACCCGCCGACCACTCGTGATGCGCTGTGGGGCGCTGGGCGACATGGTGCTACTAACGCCATTCCTGCGCCGTCTCGCCGAACGCTACGGGGATTGCGTCGATCTGGTTTCTTCCGGGCCGTGGACCCGGCCGCTACTGCAAGGTCAACCCGGGGTCGGCGAGATCCACCTGCTCGAAAGTCGTCGCCGCCCCTATTGGCTAGGCCCAGACCAATGGCGCGTGATGCGCGCGCTCAAGTCCTTCGGCCCGCGCCCGACCTGGTTCTTGGATGCCGGCGGTATCGGCCGACACCTGCTCACCAGAGCCGGTATCGGCGAGGAGTGGATCGTCGATGCGGAGGACTATCCGCGCCGCACGGGCGAGCACATGATCGAGCGCTTCGATCGTATCGCGACGCAATTACCGCAAGCCTTGGGCGGCGGCCACGCCCCACCGTTCGCGTTGACCGGCACTCGTCTTGCCGTGCATGCGCCTGCACGTGCAGACCTCGCAGGCTGGCTTGCCGCACGAGGCCTTGCCGATCGCCCTCTGCTGCTCATACAGGCCGGCAATAAACGCACGATGCGCCGCGGTGATCGACGCCGCACCAGCAACACCAAGTACTGGCCGGAAGAACGCTGGGCCGCCGTGATCGATACGCTGGCTACGCGTTACCCAGAGCACGCGATACTGCTGCTCGGGGTACCCAGTGAAGCGGCCCTGAATGACGATATTCTTGCCTGTGTACGTAGCACCCGCGCTGAAAATGCGGCGGCCGACTTGCCCATCCCGCGCCTCGCCGCCCTGCTCGAGCGCGCCGACGCGATGGTCACCGTAGACACTGGACCGGCCCACGTGGGCGCCGCCGTCGGGTTGCCCATGTTAGTACTCTTCGGTGCGATCGAGCCCTCGCTCTACCGCCCCTGGAGTGCAACGGGCAGCGCCGTCCACTGTCTGGGCGCCGACCCTCGCGGCGCGCTAGAAGCGCTGGCGGTGGAACCGGTTCTCGAGGCACTCGCGGCGCTGCCGCTGCGTGCTCGCCAATGAATTTGCCACGCACCGCAAGCTCAGTTACGGTCACCGGCATGCGCGCTCTCCTGTGGTTCATTGCCGCCATCACCGTCTCGTTGCTCGTCGCAACCGCGCTGGCTTATCCGGCCTACCAGCTGATACACCCCCTGCACGCCGCGTGGCGATTCGACAAAATAGCCTCGAGACTGTTTGACTTGGTGCTGCTCGGCTGCATTATCTGGGTGCTACGGCACCTGGGTTTGCGTGGCGCCGCCGCCTGGGGTTGGAAGGTCGCCGCGCCGACCGGCAGACGCCAATTCGCCATCGGGCTCGGGCTGGGTCTGTGCACGATGTTGCCCGTATCCATCGCCATGATCTATCTGGGCGTGCGGCCCTTGGATCCAGGCTTGGACGCACTCATGCTGCGCTCCGCCCTCGTCGCCGGCATCGGCTCCGGATTGGTGGTCGGCTTGGTGGAAGAAACCCTCTTCCGCGGACTCATCCAAGGCGCCGTCACCGCCCACGTAGGCACGCACCGCGTTGGCATTTTGGCCGTCGCTGCTTTATTCGCCGCCCTGCACTTTCTTGGCAACGTCCAGATCCCCGACGCGGCAGTCACGCCCTCCAGCGGTTGGGAATTATTAACAGGCACCCTTGCGGCCTTTGCCCATCCACTCACGATCATCGATGCCTTCCTCGCCCTCTTTGGCGTAGGGCTACTGACGGGCATCGCCAGAGAGTGGACCGGCAATGTGGCCTTCCCCGCCGGCCTCCATGCAGGTTGGGTATGCGTGATGCGCACGACTATCGGCGTAACACAGTTGCCGCAAACGGCTGCGCATGCCGGACTGCTCAGTAGCCACGACGGCTACACGGGCTGGCTCGTGGCGAGCTTTGTGTGTGTCTTTATGGTCCTGGGCGGCGCACTACAGCGTCCGTTACGAGCGTTCCTGCGCGCGCCCTGAGCGCACCGTCGTACGGTTACCGTCATCCAGCCGTACCAGCGGCGCCAGATAACGCAGCCGAGCCACCGGATCGGTCATTTCCAGCAACTGCTGACGCACGGTCGAATCAAAGGGCGCAAGTTCGGACAGTCGATTGCCAACCCAGCACGCATTGTCGTAATCCGGCGCAATCCACTGCTCGTAGACCGCAGGTAACTGTGGGTACAGGCCGCGCAAGGCCTGTACTAGGTGTGCGCAATCGCCAGGAACCGGCATTGCCGGTTCGATCGCCACGTCCTCCACGTCGGCCACGTTGAGGCCGTCGGTTTCGCGCCAACTGTCCAAAATCCGTACCCGCGCAGCACCCACACACGTCAACCCCAGCAAGCCATCCTCCAACCGATCAAAGTCGACGAGACGCGCCTCGGTACCGATGATCGCGGTGCTGACCGAAGCCGCACCAGCCTCCGCACCCTCCTTGAGCAGCATGACCGCAAAGCTGGTGCCTTCACGCAAGCAACGGCTCACCATGTCGATGTAACGCTTTTCGAAAATACGTAGTGCAAGAGGGCCGCCAGGGAATAGCACCGTGCCGAGCGGAAACAGCGGTAAGCGGCGCGTCACGCCATCGTTCCTAACTGCGCCAGCAGACGGCCATGCACACCGCCGAAGCCGCCGTTGCTCATGACGAGCACGTGATCGCCGGGGCGGACGTCAGCCACTAGGGACTCGACTAAGCCGTCGATCCCAGCAAGCACATGGCCGCGGGCACCCAGCGAAGCCAAAGCGCCGGCAACATCCCAACCCAAATCGCGC
Organism: uncultured Pseudomonadota bacterium; assembly: GCA_903908265.1. Taxonomy (GTDB): domain Bacteria; phylum Pseudomonadota; class Gammaproteobacteria; order Steroidobacterales; family Steroidobacteraceae; genus CAIKZZ01. The sequence continues at coordinate 23,810 of CAIVRI010000043.1, read as the reverse complement.
GGCGCGTACACATACACCGCATCGGCGCCCCGCAACGACTCGGCCAGCGTGTCGCGATGGACGCCCAGTTTCATCGTGGCAGACCGTGGTTCCAGCACCGCCAGTAAGCGTGCCGCGCCAATCCGGCTGCGCAGCGCTGCAATGGTTGCCGCGATCGCTGTGGGGTGGTGCGCAAAATCGTCATAAACGGTAACCCCACCCGCCTCACCTAAGCATTCCAGCCGCCGTCGCGCGTTACGAAAACTACGCAGCGCCTCCAGCGCAAGCGCTAACGGAACGCTGGCATGTCGCGCCGCCAAAATCGCCGCCAACGCATTTTCGGCATTATGCGCACCAATCAGGTCCCAACGCGTTGCGCCGACACAGCGGCCGTGTTCATGCACCTCAAAAGCACTCCAGTCCGGGCGCGTAGCCACCACTTGCCACGTCGCCGCTGCGTGCTGCCCGAAACGCTCCACCGGCGTCCACACACCCAAGGCCAAAGCTGCATCGAGCTCAGGGTCCGGCGTTCGCACAATGAGCCGACCGGACCCAGGCACCGTCCGCACCAGTTGGTGAAACATGCGCCGAATGGCCGCAATGTCCGGGTAGATATCGGCGTGATCAAACTCGAGGTTATTCAGGATGGCCGTACGCGGCCGATAGTGGACGAATTTAGCGCGCTTATCGAAAAACGCGGTGTCGTACTCATCCGCTTCCACCACAAAGCAGTTGCCCGAGCCCAGACGCGCAGAGTAGGGAAAATTACCAGGCACACCACCGATCAAGAATCCTGGCGACAATTGCGCGCACTCGAGGATCCAAGCCAACATCGCTGTGGTGGTCGTTTTGCCATGCGTGCCGGCCACCGCCAGCACCCAGCGGTCCTGAAGGACATGCTCCGCCAGCCACTGCGGCCCCGAGGTATACGGCAGGCCACGATCCAAAACGGCCTCAACGGCGGGATTGCCACGCGACAGCGCATTGCCAATGATCACGACATCGGGCGCTGGCTCCAGTTGCGCCGGATCCCATCCCTGAATTAGCCCAATGCCTAGCGCTTCGAGCTGCGTACTCATCGGCGGGTAGACCTGCGCATCCGAACCGGTAACCTCGTGACCCGCTTCACGCGCCAAGGCGGCAATGCCACCCATGAACGTCCCACAAATACCGAGGATATGAACGCGCATCAACCAGCGATCCGGGCGGGCAGGGCAACAAGAACCAAATAATCAGTCAGGAAATAGGTCAGGGACACGGCCATTCCAGTGACGAAATCCACATCAAGTGCTGCGCGCATGATGCGCGCGACAATGACAATCGACCAGCACAGTACACCAGCCAACAACAGTTCGATCACCAAGGGGCCGTGCCGCTCCGCACCCGCGGTCACACTAGCCCCGAACACCGCATTGAAGGCGATGGACGGCAGCGTCAGCAGGAAGCCAACCCCTAACAGGGCCAACACGGTCTGCGGCCATCGATGCAGACGGCGCCGCACCAACAGAATGAGAGCGGTCGCAATCGCTGTAAACAAAAGGTCAGCGAAACCAAAACCGACCGCCCGACCATCCTTGAACACCAGCGCTGCGTCCACCATGCTCGCCACGGCATAAAGGGCCGCCGCCTGTAGCAAGGCGGCGTTCGAAGCCGGCAGCACCCGCGGGGTTGCACGGCCAAACAGCAGCATCCAGCAGGACGAAAACCAGGCAGGCATAGAATTCCGGTTGGGGGGAAGCAAGGGCAACCCGCATACTCAAGCTATTGTAACCGCCGAGCCTTCCCTACCGTCATGCAAAGCCCACCCCCCATCGTCCGTCCGGACGACCTCGCACTGCTAGCCAGCCACTTAGCCCATGCCCCACGTATCGCGCTCGATACCGAATTTCTGCGCGAGCGCACCTACTACGCCGAACTGGCCTTAATACAACTCGCCGATACCGAACGGGTCGCGCTGCTTGATCCCCTCGCCGATCTCGACCGTGCGCAGATCGCGGCGGTGTTGAATCGGCCCGGGCAATGCAAGGTGCTGCACGCAGCCCGACAGGATGTCGAGGTGTTGCTGCCCTGGACCGGCACCCCCTTAGCACCCATTCTGGATACGCAGATTGCTGCAGGGCTGTGCGGCTATGGGGCACAAGTGGGCTACGGCGAGTTGGTGGCCAAAGAACTGGGCGTGGTCCTCGACAAGGGCCAGACCCGCACCGATTGGACGCGACGACCGCTGTCTGCGGCCCAATTGGCTTACGCGGCCGATGACGTCCGCTATCTGCTGCCACTGGCGGCGCAACTGGAACAGAAACTCGCGCAGCTGGGCCGTACGGACTGGTTGGCCGAAGAGTTGGCGGGACTCACTGACCCCGCCTTGTACCGCGTAGATCCGGCAGCGGCATGGCAGCGTTTCAAAGGGATGGAAGCTTTACCCCCGCCCGAACAGCTGCGCCTGCGCGCGCTCGCAGCCTGGCGGGAGGAGCGGGCCGTACTGCGCAACCTGCCCCGCGGTTGGGTCTTGACCGACGACGCGGCGCGCATCATTGCGCGGGCCGTCCCAAAGACCTTGGACGATCTGTCCCGCCTCGACGTGATGGCCCCTGGTGCCGTAGAAAAACTGGGGCCCTTGCTCCTGGCCGCGCTGGCCGCGACCGCCGATCAGCCCACGGACGGCATCGTGCAACGCATGGAAGGCCGCCCCGATCCGGTCGAGCGCGAACGGCAAAAACGCCTAACCGATGCCGCTAAAGGTGTTGCCACGACCCTCGGCCTGGCGCCCGAACTGGTCGCAACCCAACGGGACTTGCGACGTCTGCTACGCGGCGAAGCCGTCACAGCGGTTTTTACGGGGTGGCGCCTCAGCCACCTGCTCGAGCCACTCTCGAGCGCCGGCGCCGCCTGATCAGGGACGCCCCCCCAAGGCCGCCTCGAGCCGCGCCGTGACCTCGTCGATATGCCCCTCGGCATCCACCCGAGCGAGAAGCCCGCGGGCGCCGTAATACTCGATCAAAGGCCGGGTCTGGGCGTCGTACACCTCGAGACGCTTGCCGATGGTCGCTTCGCTGTCATCTGGACGCTGGAATAGCGCTGGCGTCTCACAACGACCCGCACAGGGCGGCGGAACCGACGGCGGGGCCGTGTATACGTTAAATACCGCGCCGCAGGCCTGACAGGTACGGCGGCCCGTCAGGCGACGAAACAACTGCTCCGAGTCGACCTGCATGAGCACTACGGCCTCCAATGGGCAGCCGAGCTCCGCGAGCAGGACCGCCAGCGCGTCCGCCTGCGGAATCGTGCGCGGAAAGCCGTCTAAAATGAAGCCGTTAGCGCAATCGGGCTGACTCAGCCGTTCGCGGATGATCCCCAACATCGTGGCATCATCGACTAACTTGCCCGCATCCATAATGGCCTTGGCATGCAACCCGAGCGCCGTGCCCGCTGCCACCGCAGCCCGCAAGAGGTCGCCGGTCGAAATCTGCGGCACCTGGTGCCGGTTAATCAGACGTTGTGCCTGGGTTCCTTTGCCGGAACCGGGCGCGCCCAGTAGGACGATGCGCATGGTTTTGTACTCTGCCTTGTAAGTGGTGGACGGCCGACCCTATCGGACCTGCCAACTGCACCATCAGCGGGCAATGCTGCCCCGAGCACGGCCTGTAGGTCAATGCGGACGCACGCTACCCATTGCCGCTCCCGCCCGAGCAGGTATCCTGCGACCTGCACTCAACCCGGAGCCACGTGATGCCACAGCCGAAGTCGAAGAGCCCTCCCCGGAACGCCTTCTATGCCCAATCAGGCGGTGTCACCGCGGTCATCAACGCATCCGCCGCCGGGGTCATTGAAGCCTGCAAAAAGCATAAAAAACACATCGGCAAGCTCTACGCAGGTCGTCACGGCATCGTCGGCGCCCTCACCGAAGATCTGATCGATACCGGCAAGGAAAGCGCTGCAAACATCAAAGCACTACGCCATACCCCGGCCGGTGCCTTCGGTTCAGCCCGCTACAAGTTGAAGAGCATCGAACAGGATCGGGCGAAATACGAGCGTCTCATCGAGGTCTTCAAGGCCCACGACATCGGCTATTTCTTTTACAACGGCGGCAATGACTCCATGGATACCGCCCACAAGGTATCCCAAATCGGCGCGCAACTCGGCTATCCGGTCATTTGTGTCGGCATCCCCAAGACCGTAGATAACGATCTGCCGATCACGGATTGCTGCCCGGGCTTTGGCTCGGTCGCCAAGTATGTTGCCGTGTCGACGCGCGAGGCAGCCTTGGACGTCGCCTCCATGGCCCGCACCTCCACCAAAGTCTTCATTCTCGAGGTCATGGGACGGCATGCGGGTTGGATCGCAGCGGCCGCCGGCCTAGCCGGGCGCAGCGCGAAAGACGCGCCGCAGATCATTTTGTTCCCCGAAATCGCCTTTGATCGCGAGAAATTCCTCGCCAAAGTCAAACGCAGCGTCGACAGCGCCGGTTACTGCGTGGTCGTCGTCTCAGAAGGCGTCAAAGACGCCGCTGGCCACTTTCTGGCTGAGGCAGGCACCAAAGACGCCTTCGGCCACACCCAACTCGGCGGGGCCGCGCCCGAGATCGCCCGCATCGTCAAGGAAGGCCTCGGGTATAAATACCACTGGGCCGTCGCTGATTACTTGCAGCGTTCCGCGCGCCATATCGCCTCGAAAACCGACGTCGAGCAAGCTTATGCCGTGGGCAAAGCGGCGGTCGAATACGCCATTCAGGGACAAAATGCCGTACTGCCAGTCATCGTCCGCAAGGCCTCAAAACCCTACCGCTGGGAAATTCAGTCTGCCCCCATTGAGGCGGTGGCCAATGTCGAAAAGAAAGTGCCTCGCCACTTCGTTAGCGCCGATGGTTTCGCCATTACGGCGGCCTGCCGCCGCTACCTCGAGCCACTGATCGCCGGAGAGGACTATCCGCCGTACCAAAATGGCCTGCCGGTATACGCCAAATTAAAGAACGTCCCGGTACGGCGCAAGCTAAAGACCAACTTCAAGGTATAATCTGCGGCTGTTTGAGTCGTCCTGTCTAAATATCAATAAAATTCATAGAGTTAGCTGCTAACTCCCTGGATTTTCTGACGCAAGACCGCGCGACAGATAGGTTTAATTACTTTTTAAATTATAGATCGGGGAGACACGCATGCTGAGCGTCAATGCTCTACCGCTCGCGATTAGCGCGGGCGTCGTGGCCATTATTTACGGCCTGTTCATGACCCGTTGGATTATCGCGCAACCTACCGGCAACGCGAAAATGCAGGAAATTGCTGCCGCCATCCAAACGGGTGCTGGCGCTTACCTGAACCGCCAATACGCCACCATTGCCGCTGCCGGCGTGGTGCTCTTCCTGATCCTCGGCCTCGGGCTCGACTGGGCCACGGCCGGCGGCTTCGCCGTTGGCGCACTGCTCTCGGGCCTTGCCGGCTACATCGGCATGAATGTCTCGGTCCGCGCCAACGTCCGCACCGCGCAAGCGGCTAGCGTGGGTCTCAACGACGCCCTGCAGGTCGCTTTCCGCGGCGGCGCTATCACCGGCATGTTGGTGGTTGGCCTGGGTCTACTCGGTGTCGCCGCCTACTACGGCGCCATGATCAAATTCACGGGCAGCGAGGACACCGCGCTGCACTCCTTGATCGGCCTGGCCTTCGGCGGTTCGCTGATCTCCATCTTTGCGCGTCTGGGCGGCGGCATCTTCACCAAGGGCGCTGACGTCGGCGCCGATCTGGTCGGCAAGGTCGAAGCCAATATCCCTGAAGATGACCCGCGCAACCCCGCAGTCATCGCCGACAACGTCGGTGACAACGTCGGCGACTGCGCCGGCATGGCGGCCGATCTGTTCGAAACCTATGCCGTCACCGTTGTCGCCACCATGGTGCTGGCAGGTCTCACAATGCAAGCGGTGGGCCCGGCAGCAATTCTCTACCCACTGGTGCTCGGTGCGGTATCGATTGTGGCTTCAATCGTCGGCACCTTCTTCGTCAGCGTCCGCGACGGCGGCAAGATCATGAACGCGCTGTACCGCGGCCTCGCGGTCTCCGGCGTGATCGCTGCGATCGCGTTTTACTTCGTCTCCAAGGACATGTTCGAGGGCGCCATGGCCACCACCATGTTCGAGTGCTCGCTCATCGGCTTGGTGCTGACCGCGGCGATGATCGTGATCACCGAGTACTACACCTCGACCGAGTACGCTCCCGTTCGCTACGTTGCGGCCGCCTCGCAGACCGGCAGTGGCACGAACGTCATCGCCGGTCTGGCGATCTCGATGAAGTCCACGGCACTGCCGGTGCTGGCTGTCTGTGCGGCTATTTACGGCGCGCATACGCTGGGCGGCTTGTACGGGATCGCTGTCGCTGCGACCGCCATGCTCTCCATGACGGGCATGATCGTCGCACTCGACGCCTACGGCCCGATCACCGACAACGGTGGCGGTATCGCCGAAATGGCCGGCCTGCCGAAAGAAGTGCGCAAAATCACCGACGCGCTCGATGCCGTCGGCAACACGACCAAAGCCGTCACCAAGGGCTACGCGATCGGCTCGGCCGGTCTTGCCGCCTTAGTATTGTTCGCTGACTACACCCACAACCTCGAGATCTTGGGCAAACTGCAGGTCTTCTCGCTGTCCGATCCAGCCGTCATCATCGGCCTGTTCCTGGGCGGCCTGATTCCTTACCTGTTCGGCGCCATGGCGATGGAAGCGGTCGGCCGTGCGGCCGGTTCCGTGGTGATTGAAGTGCGACGCCAGTTCAAAGAAATTCCCGGCATCATGGAAGGCACTGCAAAGCCAGAATACGGCCGCGCTGTCGACATGCTGACCCGCGCGGCGATCAAGGAAATGATCATCCCGTCGCTGATTCCGATCTTGGCGCCGGTCATCGTGGGCTTTGGCATGAACTACCTGATGGGCCCCGGCGCTGGTGTGAAGGCGCTGGGCGGTCTACTCATCGGCACCATCGTGACGGGCCTGTTCGTCGCCATCTCGATGTGCACCGGCGGCGGTGCATGGGACAACGCCAAGAAGTACGTCGAGGAAGGCAATTTCGGCGGCAAGGGTTCTGAGACCCACAAGGCGGCGGTCACCGGTGACACCGTTGGGGATCCGTACAAGGACACCGCGGGCCCAGCGATCAACCCGTTGATCAAGATCATCAACATCGTTGCTCTGCTGTTGGTGCCTCTGCTGTAAGCGGACGCCAAATGGCTGAGGAAAAAGGCGCCTACGGGCGCCTTTTTTTAGAGCACCGCACCGCCGCATCAAGCCAGCGTCATACGTCGTCTAGAGAGCGAACGGAGCCGGGCCACGCGCAACCGCAACCAGTCAGGGCCCCGCTGCTGCCAGACAATCGATCTCAACGCGTCCACCTAGGGCCAGTCCAGTAGTGCCCAATGCACTGCGCGCCGGATAGGGTTTATCCAACATCGAGACCCATACTGCATTGAAAGCGGGCCACTCGGCGATAGCAGCAAGCATGACGGTATAGCGAATGACGTCGTGCAAGCCACGCCCGTTGGCTTTGCGTACCGACTCGCTATTCAGAATCGCCTGGCGCGCTTCGACTCTGATGCCTCCGGGCAGCGAACTGCCCGCATCCAAAAATAGAGGGGCAGCCCATGCGGGCGCAATGGTCATAACGGCGAGTAGCGCCCTGGAAAGCATTCGCGTGCGAATGCTCAATCCTGCAACCCAACCCATCGACGGTGTCCGATCGACCCGTACGACCCAAGGCGGGTCAGGTCATCGACTGCATAGGCTCTGGACGCGAGATCGCATAGCCCTGCACAAAATCCACCCCGATACGCTGCGCGGCAGCCAGAGAAGCCTGATCTTCAACTTGTTCCGCGATCACGGCAAAGTGCAAGGAACGCGCCAAATCGACCATCGCCGCCACCATGGCCTGATTTACGCTATCGGTACCCAAATTGCGCATGTAAGCGCCATCAATCTTGACGTAATCAATGGGCAGCGCCTTCAGGCTAGTAAACGAACCTATTCCACTGCCAAAATCATCGAGCGCGAAGCTGCACCCCATACCATGCAATACGCCCACGAAGCGCTGCGCGTGCTCCAAATTGGCGATTACCGAACTCTCGGATACTTCAAAACAAACCTGTTGAGGCAGTACGCCGGTGCGATCCAAGCAATCGACTACGAATTCCAGAAAGCCAGTGTCCCCGAGCGTCTGGCCCGCGATATTAATCGCCAAACTGCGACCGGGTTGAATACGCAAACCGCCTCGACCGAGCGCTGACAGCGCCGCCTGTACCACCCAACGATCCACCATCGGCATCAAACGATAACGTTCTGCGGCTTTAAAAAATTCACCTGGCGCAATGATGGCGCCATCATCACCAATCAGGCGCACCAACACTTCGAGCGCAGGGCCGTGCTGCGATCCCGGCGGTGAGGCCAAGATCTGCTGCGTATACAACAAGAAGCGACCATCCCGCAAAGCGTGCTGGAGGCGCTGCAACCAATGGATTTCGCCACGATGACGCGCCGCTACTTCTTCCACCGCTGAGTAGACGTGGATCTGATATCCACCCGCCTGATTCTTAGCGACGTAGCAGGCGGAATCTGCTGCCGCCAGCATCTCTTCCGGGCTAGCGCTTTCTCGACCGATCTCGACCAAGCCAATCGACACGCCGACCTGAAAGATCTTGTCCTTCCAGACAAAGCGAAATTCACGAATGACCGCAGCCACATCCTGCGCGATCTGCATCGCTTTTTCCAACGGGCAGCCGATCAGCAACAGTGCAAACTCATCTCCGCCAATGCGAGCGACCGTATCGGAATCACGTACCGCATCCTTCACGAGTGCCGCCATCTCCCGCAGCATGGCGTCGCCCGCCATGTGGCCACTCGTGTCGTTCACGGCTTTAAAGCGGTCCAGATCGAGGTAACACAGCACATGCGTCTGGCGACCGGAACGCGCAGTCTCCAGGCAACCCTCCAGACGCCGCTCAAATTCGCGACGATTGATTAACCCGGTAAGTCCATCATGGCTGGCCTGGTAGGACATTTGCCGGGTAATGCCGCGCAACTCCGTGACGTCATGCAGCAACACCACGGCACCTTCGATCTGCCCGCTCGAGCCCACTAGCGGCGCCGCTGACAGTTCAATGCCGCGTTCTGAACCATCCTTGCTGCGCAGCACCACTGCGCGGCGTCCCATGGAGACCGTCGTGCCGGACGACAGACACTGCATGACCGGGTCGATCAAGGACAGACGATCCGCCTCGTCGACTACCGAGACGATTTCGCTAAATAAATGGCCACCCACCTCGGCCAGCGATTGCCCCAACAAGAACGCCGCGCGCCGGTTCACAAAGTCGATACGCCCCTGCAGATCCGTGCTCACCAACCCATCCCCGATGGAATCCAAGGTGGCAGCTGCGCGACTATGGTTCGGGTCAGCACTGTGCAGTGGCAGAATCGGGGTTGCTGTGAAAACCACCACATCGGCGCCGTGATGCCGCATCGTGCAATTAGACAACTCGAGACGGACAGGCTGACCATCCTCATCGTGTACTTCGACTTCGCACAAGTCGGCGGCCGGGTCACCACGCAAACGACGGCGCACGGTGTCTGCCACCAGATCGCTGTACTCAGCGGTCACGAACTCGGCCAGATGATGTCCCACCAAATCTTCCGGATCACGCCCCAACAGCGCCGCAAAGCGCGTGTTGGCCAACACGATACGCTGCCCGTGCAGGAGCACCGGATCATGGATCACGCGCAGCAACTCCCCCAAGGATTGGTCCCGCAGGGGTAGGGGTGGCGGCGCAGCTTCCGAGCGTTGTTTGGTCTCGATCTCCTGCGCGGCGGCACGCGCATGCCTATGGCCCCGCGCCCGCAGGATGAGGGCGAAGACCCCCAGTGCAGCGAGCACGATCAAAGCGACCATGTTGAGCGACCATTGCACGATCCGAGCGTCCTCGAGTTGCGACGCGAATACCGCGCGGCATGCCCTTGTTTAGTGAGAGATTTCCCCCCCGGGGCGAGCATAGCGGACACGCCGCCAGACAAAGCCGAGATTGACCATAATGACCAGCGCATTATGCGAGACCGTGTTGTCGGTCACAGCGAAACTCCGTACCCTGCCGACACTATCCCGCCCTCAATCGGAGCCGCGACCTGCCATGCGTGAAATCAGCCCCCGCGACTACGCTGCCCTGTCAGCGGCCGGTGCAAGCCCCTTCCTTCTGGACGTCCGGGAGGGCTGGGAGGTGGCGATTGTCGCCGCCCCCGGCGCCACCCACATTCCTATGGGCGAAATACCCGGCCGCCTAGCCGAGATTCCGACGGACCGGGAGATCGTGGTGCTCTGCAAGGTCGGTGGCCGCAGCCTGCAGGTGGCCCTATTCCTGGAGGCCCGCGGCTATCACCCGGTTGCGAATCTGACGGGGGGTATTTTGGCATGGGCGGCACAGGTCGATCCGGCCCTTGCGACATACTGACCGCAGGACGCGACGGAGAGTTGGCGTACCAGCCCCAACCCCACTACAGTGGCTAGAATTCGGACTATTGACGCTCTCAAGGAATTTACAGCATGACTTGCATCTGGCTCCGCGCTGCGATCGTCGCAGGCTTGGGTCTCACCGGCGCCGGGGCCCACGCAACGGATCTCGCCGAGGCTTACCACCGTGCTCAGCGGAGCGATCCCCAATTGCGCGAGGCCGACGCGACGCGCCTGGCCATTCGTGAGGCCCGCCCGCAGGCATTCGCGGCGTTACTGCCCCAATTACAGGCTACCGGTGGCTATACGCATGACACCGCCACCGGGCTGTCGAACTTCTTTACGTCCGGCGGCTTAGCCTCCGCCAATGTGGAATCGACCTCCAACACCAAACAATGGGCATTGCAGCTACGCCAAACCGTGTTCCATTGGGAGCAATTCGCGGCAATCCGGCAAGCCAATGCGCAGGTAGCGCAGGCCGAAGTCGATTACAACGCAGCGCGCCAGTCGCTGATTGTGCGTACCGCGGCCGCCTACTTCGGCGTCCTTGCAGCACAAGACACTCTGGAAGCCGCCCAGGCAGCGCACGAAGCGATTTCGCACCAGTTAGAGCAAGCGGAAAAACGTTTTGAGGTCGGTCTGATCGCGATCACTGACGTCGAAGAAGCCCGCGCCGCCAATGATCAGTCGGCAGCGACGGTCATCGCCTCCAAGCGCACTTTGGCCACGGCACGGGACCAATTACGAGAAGTGACCGGCGATTCGGTCGAGATGCTCTCACGGCCGAGCGACTCCATGCCCCTCGTCGCGCCGGAGCCAGTCGGCGAGGACCCCTGGGTACGCGCCGCGCTAGACCAGAATCTAGCGCTGTCCTCAGCCCGTATTGGGGCAGAAATTGCCCGCGAGTCGGTCAATGTCGCTCAGGCCGGGCATCTGCCGTCACTGGACCTGATTGCTCGCGAATCCAACAACGACGTCAGCGGCACGACCAGCCTATTCGACCCCACTGCCGGCTCATTGAGCTTCCCGGCCAATTCATCCTCCCGCGACAAGCAGATCAGCCTACAACTCACGGTACCGCTGTTCAGCGGCGGCGCGGTCAGTTCCCGCGTCCGGCAGGCGTCCTACCAGCATCGCGCTGCCCATGAGCGGCTCGAACGGGTCGCACGCGCCACGGAACGCGGCACTCGGGATGCCTACTTGGGTGTCATCAGCGAAATCTCGCGCGTCAAGGCCCTACGTCAGGGCGTGGAATCGAGCAAAACGGCGCTCAATGCGACCGAAGCAGGCTACGAAGTCGGCACCCGTACATCGGTTGACGTGCTGCTGGCACGGCAACGCCTGTTCGATGCCCAGACCACCTATGCCCGCAGCCGTTACGACTATCTACTGAATGTACTGGCCCTAGAACAAGAAGCGGGCACGCTCGATGACAAGTCCGTGGATCGCCTCAACGCCTTACTGGACCGTACCGTTACCGTCCGCTGAACCGATCGGCGCGTCCGATCAACGGACGCAGCGTCGCCAGTACGCGCTCCACGGCGCCACGGTTCGCATCGAGCACCGCCATCCCGGCCGCGACCGCGACGCGGCCCGCCGCCGGGTCCGTGCATCGCGCGATCACCGCCTCCGCCAGAGTCGTTGCGTCGACGACCGTGCGCAGCGCCCCGGCCGCCACCAGCCATGCGGCCGTGGCGGCATCGTTTTCGGTCGACGGTCCCGACAGGACAGGGCACTGCACGGACAGGGGTTCCAATAGGTTGTGGCCGCCGATCGGCACGAGGCTACCGCCGACGAAAGCGATATCCGCAGCCGCGTAATAACCAACCAACTCGCCCAAGGTATCCAGCAAAAACACAGCGGCCTGCGGGGACACCTCGGTTGCCTGCGAGCGCCGGACAAAAGACAAACCGCTATGGCCAAGCCATTGCGCCACCGTCTCAAAGCGCGGCGGATGGCGCGGCGCCAAGACCAGGAGGGCATTCGGAAAACGCGCCAACACCGTGCGATGGGCCTCCAATACCACCGACTCCTCCCCCTCGTGCGTACTGCCCGCGACCCAGATGGGGCGGCCAATCCCCAAGGTGGCGCGTCGCGCACTTGCCTGCGCGCGCTCCGCTACGGGCACGCTCTGATCGTATTTGACGTTGCCCACTACACAGGTCCGCGCCGGCACCGCCCCCAGCGCCTGAAAGCGCGCCGCATCGGTGGCCGTTTGCGCGGCTACCGACACGTGCGGCGCACCCAGCAACTGGGCGGTGAAACGGGGCATGCGTCGATAGCGACGGACACTGCGTTCTGACAACCGCGCACTGGCCACAAGCAAGGGGATCTGGCGTCGTTCGCAGGCCCGGTATAAGGTCGGCCACAATTCCGTTTCTAGGATGACACCCACCGTAGGCGTAACCCGGTCGAGGAAGCGCCAGACACAAACGGGCACGTCATAAGGAAGATAGCGCACCTGTGCGATCGATCCGTAAAGCACGAGGGCGCGTACCCGCCCCGTGGCGGTCGCTACGGTCAGGACCAACGGTCGGGCCGGATACTCGGCCGCCAGACGCCGCAACAGGGGCCCGGCGGCCTGGACCTCACCGACAGAGACGGCATGCACCCAGAGCGCGCCCGGCGCCAAACGCGCGCCACAGCCCAGTCGAGCCGTCAGGCCCGCCCGGTACTCCGGATGCCGAAACGCCCGCCACAACTCGCGCAAAAACGCGATCGGCAGGAGACAATGAGCAAGGCACAGGTAAAGTAGGCGCATGAGGCCCGCCAGGGGGTGAGGCCGAGATCATAGCGCCATGACGACCACAACAAACCTACCCTTGATCGATGATCCGACTTGCGGCGTCGAGTTAGAACCGTACAGCCGTTACCTCGCCCCCCGTTGGTGGCCCGCCTGGATCGCCGCAGGGATCACCCGCGGCATGGGGGCCCTGCCCTACCGCACCATTCGGCCCATCGCTTTTGTACTCGGCCGACTGGCCTACCTGCTGGCCGTCCGTGATCGCAGAACTACCCGCATCAACCTGCAGCTTGCCTATCCCGCGCTCGCTGCCCGAGAGATCCGGGCCCGCGCCATCCGACACTTCGAGTCGCTGGTTTATTCGCTGTGGGAGACAGGACTAGTCTGGTACGGCGCACCGGCGCGTCTGCGCCGGCATACCCGCATTGAGGGTGCCGAGCATCTCGATGCAGCGGTCGCGGCGGGCCGGGGCGTCCTGCTGCTCGGCGCACATTTCACCACCAATGAAATTGCGGCAGCCGTCTTGCCACAGACCGGTCACGCCTGTGACGTGATGTACAAGCGCTCGCGCAACGCGCTGCTGCAACAGCTGGCGCTGCACGGCCGGACCGGCAAAGGTGGCCGGATCGTGCCCAGTGACAAATTCGTGGAAATGCTCAAAACACTCAAGCGCGGGGGCATCTTTCTGTATGCGCCGGATCAACGTTTTGACGGGGACGGTTATGTGTTGGTGCCTCTGTTCGGCGTGCCGGCGCTCTCAAACCCCGGCACGACCTTTGTCGTCCGGGCGACGCGTTGCGCCGTCCTCCCCTTCTTTCCGGAGCGTTTGGCCGATGGCAGCGGCTATGTCATCCGGATCGGCGCCCCCTTGGATAACTTCCCGACCGGCGATGGGGCTCGCGATGTGGCCCGCTACCACGGCCTCATCGAGGCGGCCGTCGAGCGCGCACCAGCGCAGTACCTATGGAGCTATAAGCGTTTTCGCCCCGCCAAAGGCGAACCGGATCCTTACCGCAAGGGTGCGTTGCGCGGGGCGCCATAACCCGACAACAGCGCCTGCCAAGCAGGCGACTCGGTTCCCGGCCCGCCCACTTTGGCCAATGATCGGGCCAGACGCTCCAGATTGCCCTGCCGCCATGGCCCCGGTTGGCGCAACCGACCCCGGTCGAAATCGATCAGTTGCACATCCCCTGCGGAGTCGATCAGCAGATTATGCGCATTTAGGTCCGCGTGACACACGCCGGCCGCATGCAAAGAGGCCACCGTCGCGCCGATACACCGCCACGTCGGCAGGTCGATTTGCGCCCATTGCTGCGATAACGGCCGCCCGCCCGTGATGCGCACGGTCAGCAATGCGGCGCGATAAGTGCATGGGCCCACCCGCTCGTAGAGTGCGGCTACGGGTCGTGCCGCTGGCAATCCCAGCTCTTCCAAATGCGCGAGCAGGCGTAATTCGCGAAAACAGCGGGTGGCCTCTTCCCCAAGCCAGAGGTAACGATCTTGCACCCACCGAGCTACCCAGCCGCCACGGCGGTAATGGCGCAGGGCCAGCGCCAAACCACCCGGCTGTGCCGAATCCAAGAACCACGCGCTGCCCCGACCCTGCGCCGCACGGGTCATTCGGGCCTGCAAGTGGGAACTCTCCGGATCAAAGTCCTCCCGACACGGATGGGCGAGCCGCCGCGGGTCGTATAGGATCGCGCCAGTCTCTGTTGGGACACGCTCGAGCTGCATGATGTCCACTACTCCCTTCTCGGGCCTACCCCCGGCCACCGTGTGTCTGCTGCGCCTCTCGGCGATCGGCGACACCTGCCATGCGCTCGCGCTGTTGCGGGCGCTGCAATCGGCATGGCCGACAACCCGCTTTACTTGGATCATCGGGCGTGTCGAGCACAAGTTGATGTCGCTCGTGCCCGAGGTTGAGTTTATCAGTTACGACAAGCGCGGCGGCCTGAGGTCACTGAACGCCGTACGTCAGGCCCTGCAGGGGCGCCATTTCGATGTGCTGCTGCACACGCAACTGGCCTTTCGGGCGAGCGTAATCAGCACTTTCGTCCACGCCGACCTGCGCTTAGGATTCGATCGAGCGCGCGCCCGTGAACTGCAGTGGCTGTTCACCAACCGGCGCATCGCCGCACGCCAAAATGAGCACGTGTTGGATGCCTTGCTGGGCTTCGCCGAAGCACTCGGCGTTGCACGTACTGCGCCACGCTGGGACCTACCGTTGCCTGCCGCCGCACGCCAATATGCGGCGGCACTGCTACCCGAACGCGGGCGCGCGCTCCTCATCAGCGCCTGTTCTAGCCACCCACTGCGCAACTGGGCACCCGAGCGTTACGCCGCGGTGGCCCGCCATGCCGTCGAACAGTGGGGCCTGCGCGTCGTGCTGTGTGGAGGCCCAGGCGCGGTCGAGCGTGCGATGGCCGACGCCATCCAAGCCGCCGCAACCGTGCCACTGCTCGATCAAGTCGGCAAAGACACGCTGCCCGAGCTGTTAGCCACGCTAGAGCGTGGCTGGGCCCTGCTCAGCCCTGACTCTGGACCCGCCCACATGGCCTCCATGGTCGGACTGCCAGTCGTTGGGCTCTATGCAGCCACAAACGCAGTCCGTAGCGGCCCCTACCTGAGTCGGGAACACTGTGTGGACGCGTATGCAGAGGCCGCCATGCGCTTTCGCGGCCGCGCCGTCAGCGCAATTCCATGGACCGAAAAAATTGAGGAACCCGGCGTCATGGACCTCATCTCCATCGAAGCGGTCATTGCAAAACTCGCTCAACTCACTACACCGCCCCATTCGTCCGTACCCGAGTTATTCTCGTTCGATCACTCAGACTAATAGTCAACTATGGCTCTCATTCGAGGAACCTGCATGCACCACTTTATCTGCCGGCTGTCGATCGCCTGCATCACGCTCCTGAGCGCAGTAAGCGCTCAGGCCAGCGTCCCGGATACCACACCGATCGGCTTCACTGCTGCCAACGCACGCGTGCAACTTTCACTCGAAGCCCGTTTTGACGCGGGACTGGATGCGCGGGAGATGCGCGCTTGGCTCGAGCGCATGGCAGGCGGACCAAACCAGGTCGGATCGTCGCATGACCGCGCCAATGCGGAATTCATGCTCGACCTATTCCGTTCATGGGGATTCGATGCGCGTATCGAAACCTTCAAGGTGCTCTATCCGACGCCAAAGAAGGTCGCCTTGGAGTTGCTCGCTCCACACAAATTCAAGGCGACGCTGATCGAACCGGCCGTCGCGGGCGACCACACATCGGCGCAGACCAAAGAGATCTTGCCACCCTACAACGTCTATGGCGCCGACGGGGATATCACTGCCGACGTCGTATATGTGAACTACGGCATGCCCGACGACTACAAAGAACTGGCCCGACGCGGCGTTTCGGTCGAGGGCAAGATCGCCATCGCCCGCTACGGCCGCGGGTGGCGCGGCCTCAAACCTAAGCTCGCGCAGACGCATGGCGCACTGGGTTGCTTGATCTATAGCGATCCACGCGATGATGGCTATGGAGCGGCGGACACTTATCCCGACGGACCTGGACGTACAGAGCGCAGTGTGCAACGCGGTTCGGTGGCAGACCTGCCACTGTACTCCGGCGACCCGCTCACGCCCGGCGTTGGCGCGACCGAAGATGCCCCACGACTGTCCATCGCCGAGGCCAAAAGCTTACTCAAAATCCCGGTCCTCCCCATTGCTTGGGCAGATGCGCAGCCCATTCTGGCGGCGCTCGGTGGGCCGCTCGCACCACACTCTTGGCGTGGCGGTCTGCCGTTCGCTTACCACTTGGGCAGCGGGCCGGCCCGCGTGCACCTCACGGTAAATTCAGACTGGTCGCTACGACCGGTCTACGACGTCATTGCGGAACTCAAAGGCAGTGAATTTCCAGACGAGTGGGTGATCCGCGGCAACCACCACGACGGTTGGGTATTCGGCGCTGAGGATCCCCTCTCGGGCAATGTGTCGATGATGGGCGAGATGAAGGCCATCGGCGCGCTCGCACGGACGGGCTGGCGGCCACGCCGCACGCTCGTGTACGCCAGCTGGGATGGTGAGGAAGCCGGCTTACTCGGCTCAACGGAGTGGGTCGAAACCCATGCCGCGGAACTCACCGCAAAGGCCGTCGCTTACGTGAATTCGGACTCGAATTCAGCGGGTTTCCTCGGCATGGGCGGCAGCCATTCACTGCAGCGCATGATGAACGAGATTGCGGGCAGTGTCCGCGACCCCTCCTCCGACGCAACCGTACTGGCGAAAGCACGCGCGCAAACCATCCTCACCGACCGCCATGGTGATGAAGAGTCGCGTCGTCTCGTCGAGCAGCTTCTGCAAGGCGGCGAAATGCCTCTTGAGGCGCTCGGCTCTGGATCGGACTTCACGCCATTCCTGCAGCACGCAGGCATCGCCTCATTGAACTTGGGTTTCGGTGACGACGATCCGGGTGGCGTTTACCACTCGATCTACGACTCGTTTGATCACTACGTGCGCTATAACGACCCGGATTTACGCTATGGGGTCACCCTCGCCCAGGTTGCCGGCCGCGCCATGCTGCGCTTAGCCGATGCAGACGTGCTGCCACTGCGCACCCAAGACCTAGCGGCCGCCGTTGCGCATTACGTGGATGAAATCGAAGCAACAGCCAACGGCATGCGGCGCGAGACCGAGCAAGAATCGAAGTTGCAGGCAATGGGCATCTATAAGCTTGCGCCCAGCCACAACGACCCGGCCAGCGCACCCCTGCGCGAAGCCGATGTGCCCTACCTCAACTTCGCACCACTAAGAAACGCCGCGACCGCATTGGTCACGAGTGCGCGCCGCTTTGATCTTGCCCTCACCACAACATTGGCATCGAGCGCTCCGCTACCGACCGAGCCATTGCGGGCCATCAATGCCCGCCTGCGCCACCTCGAACAGGCGCTCCTCGCCAACCCCGGCTTGATAGGCCGACCTTGGTATCGGCACGTTGTTTATGCCCCAGGCACCTTTACCGGCTATGGCGTCAAAACATTGCCAGGGGTCCGTGAAGCCGTTGAGGAACGACAGTTCGATGCGCTTGAGCCCGCGGTGCAGCAAGCCGCTACAGCACTGGCTGCGTATCGATCCATACTCGATGAGGCATTGCATCTGCTGGGTGGGCCTGTAGCTGCCCCGCCACTGACCGCAGCCGTGCCAAACTAGACACTGCTATCCCGATCCTGCCGATTGAAGGAGAGAATCGATGTCTGAGATGCTAGTACCCGTATCGCCCGGCGAGGTGATGGATAAGATTACGATTCTGCGCATCAAGGCCGCCCGCATGAACGACGCGGGCAAACTGGCCAATGTGAAGCGCGAGTTGGAGATTCTCGAACGGACGTGGAGCGCTTCTGCCTACGGCAAGCAAAACATCTCAGCCGAGGAAGCCGCTCTACAGGCGGTGAACGAGCGCCTGTGGGTCATTGAAGATGACATTCGCGACAAGGAACGCGCAAAAGCATTCGACGCCGGATTTATCGCGCTTGCCCGGTCTGTCTATATCGAAAATGACGAGCGCGCAGCGATCAAGAAGCGCATCAATACGGCGCTCGGCTCGACCATTGTGGAAGAAAAGAGCTACGCCTCGTATCGCTGAGACTATATCCGACGCCGGCGCGCCTTAACCGGCGCGGCGCACGGTCAGATAATACTCAGCGCTGCAGTAGGGGCACTTCGCTTCACCCGTCACTGCCACCGGCAGGAAGACGCGGGGGTGCGAATTCCACAAGTACATGCCAGGCATTGGACACGATAGCGGCAAATCCGCTGCAGTCACCTCGTAACGGTGCTGGGTGTTTGGCTGAACCAGCGTCGGGTCATTCACGATCGGGGCGCTCATGGCGATAGTCTCAAACAGCGAACTGGGCCCCGATTATAGCGGACGGGTAGCGCTCAGGGGTTCGCCATCCTGCACCATGACCAAATCCCAAACCGACGCGATCCAGGCTGCCGTCTGCGCATGATCAGCCGCCGGGACCACTCGGGGCAGACCTTCCAGCGAGCGACGGTGGATCACCAGTCGATAGTCGCGGTAGGCATCGACCAATCGGTCGATTACGCCATGATCCACCAACGCCGCCGATCCGACCGACTCCAACTGGCGAATGGTGTCGGGGAAAGTAGCCAACGGCGGGTAATCGCACACATGACGCAAGACCCAGTACTGCGCCAAAAACTCAATGTCTGCCAGTCCGCCACGATCCTGCTTGATGTCGAACTCCCCACTCTTGGCAAGGCTAAGTTCGCGCCGCATGCGTTCGCGCATCTCGCCCACATCCTCGCGTAAACGGTCCCGACGGACCGCATCCCGCAGCAGATCGATCCGCGCTTTTTCGAAGGCCTGCATAAGCGCAGTGCTACCCGCCACAGCACGTGAGTGCAACAAGGCCTGATGCTCCCAAGTCCACGCCTCAGAGCGCTGGTATTGGATAAAAGCGTCCATTTGCGTCATCAGCAGGCCGCCCTTACCGCTCGGCCGCAACCGCGTGTCGACGTCATACAATCGCCCAGCGGCCGAATGGACGGTCAGCAGGTGCAAGATCTTCTGCCCTAGACGCAGAAAAAAGACCTGGTTGTCGATGACTTTGGGGCCCGTAGTCTCCTGTACCTCTCCGGCCGAATCGTGCACGAATACCAAGTCCAGATCGGACCCGTAACCCAATTCCCGCCCACCAAGCTTGCCGTAGCCAATGGCCGCGATTCGGCAAACACGTCGCCCGTCTGCGCCCCCGGCCATCGGCACACCGTACAAAACAACCATGTCCGCCCAGGCGTGTTCCATCGCACGCGCCAAAATCAATTCGGCAATATCCGTAAGCCGATCACTGACTTGCATCAGCGGCAATCGGCCCGTCAAGTCATATAGCGCGATGCGGAACACGGCCGCACGTTGCACATCCCGCAGGGCACCAATGGCGCGCTCGGTGTCCCCAACGCAATCGGCCAACCGCAAGGACAGTTCTTCGCTCACTTGTGCGCGAGCGGGCGGATATACAAACAGACTGGGGTCGATCAACTCGTCAAGCAACAAGGGGTGCGCCGCTACTTGTGCGGCGAGAAAATTACCTAACCGGCACAAATCCATCAGGCGGGTCAGCGCGAGCGGATTTTCATTGAGCAGCGCAAAATAGGCCGTACGGGCACCAATCGCCTCGATGACCGATAACGCGCGACGCAGTACAACGTCCGGCTGTGCCTCACGACCCAACAAGGCCACCACACGCGCCAGCAAGCCATGTAGCCGCGTGCGCCCCACCTCACCGAGGCGGCGGTAATAGCCCGAGCCACGCAACACGACCAACCGTTCTACGATGTCCGCTCGCCGGTCATCAGGCACGTCAACGAGACTATCCGCCAGCGCTGCCGCATCAGCCCCCGCCGCATAAAGACCTTCGAATGGACCTCGATCGTTGGCCCGGTCGCCTGCGCCAGCCAATACCAACGCAGCAAAATGCCCGGCAACTAGGTCGCGCTGCGCATCGAGCGCACTCCGTAACGTTGCCCAGTTCGGCAGCTCTAATCCGCCGAGCAACCGCGCACGACGCAGCGCATCCGTAGGCAGGCTATGTACTTGTTCGTCTGCATACATCTGCAGGCGGTTTTCTAGACGGCGCAGATACAGATAAGCCTGGCCTAATTCAGCAGCTGCACCATCCGGTAATAATTTCTGTCCCGCAAGCCGCGGCAACACGGCCAGAAGACTCGATGAGCGCAAGCGCGGGTCCCCACCACCACGCACCAATTGCATCGCCTGCACCACGAACTCCACCTCGCGGATACCGCCGCGGCCGAGTTTCACGTGGTCGGCGAGATCCCGTCGCACTACCTCGCGCGCAATCATCGATTTCATCTCGCGCAGGGAGTCGAATACGCCGAAATCGAGGTAGCGGCGATACACGAAGGGACGAACGATGGCGTCAAAGGCCTCGGCATACGCTTCGGTCCCGGTGATGGCTCGGGCTTTGACCCAGGCGTAGCGCTCCCAATCCCGGCCGTGCTGCTGCAGATAGTCTTCCAAGGCCGCAAAACTCGCGACCAGCGGACCGGAGTCACCAAAAGGTCGCAGTCGCATATCAACGCGATACACAAAGCCATCCACAGTGGGCGCATCCAGTAATTGGATGACCTTCTGACCCAAGCGTGTGTAGTACTCGAAGTGGTCCGCCGGTCGCCGCCCATCCGTCTCGCCACCCTCGGGGTAAAGAAAGACCAAGTCGATGTCCGAGGAAAAGTTCAATTCGCCACCACCCAACTTGCCCATCCCAATGACGACCAGTGGCATCGGTCGCCCATCGGCATAGCGCGCATAGCCAAAGCGCGGCGCGACCAAGCGCTGCGCATGCCCGATTGCGGCCTTGATCGCCTGATCAGCGAGTGCAGAGAGATCCCGTAGCGTCTGCTCGGTTGAGGATCGCCCGGCAATGTCGCGCAAAGCGATGCGCGCAAGGGCTCTGCGACGTGCGCTACGCAGCGCACTCATGACGGTCGCCTCATCAGCGGACTCGTCGATGCTGGCAAAAGGCGTGGGCTCTAAGGTCCAAGGATCCGCACGCAGCGCCGCGTCGAGCACCAGTGCATCGAGGACGAACTCGCTGGCGACCACCGCGGTTTCCAGGGCCGGATCCAGTGCCGCGCCAACACCGGCCAAACGCTCACGCGCACGCAGCAGCACCACCGCAGCGACTGCTGTGACCTCGGACTCCTCGCTCGTCGTCTCATCGGCCTGCATCAACAGAGTATACGGGAGCGAGAGTCTGCTGCCGGCCAGTGGCTATACTTGCAACATGTCGCCTGTCCTTCCCCGCCTCGATCCCGATCGCCGCGCGCCACTCGGCATCCGCCTGTGCAATTGGGTGGGTGAAGTGGTACTCATGATGCCGACCTTGCGACGCCTGCAAGACGCTGGTTACGATCTGCATTTGGTCGGCCGGGGTTGGGCCGGCGCACTGCTCGAGGGCAGCGCCTGGCCGGTCTATCGTCGCCCCGGCACCCTACTGGCGGCGCGTCGGACATGGGACGGACTGCGCCGCTCGCTCGGTGCGCCGCATCCGAAAGCACTGTTGTTTACAAAGTCCTTGTCCTCGGCGCTGGAAACCCGATTCGCGGGCTGGCGACCTATCGGCTATGCCCGTGACGGTCGCACACCCTTACTGACGGCAGCCTTTCCACTACCACGGTACGTCCACGCCGCACATTTGTATTGGAATCTGGCCTCTAGGGCCCTTGGCGAGGAAGCGCCCTACCCGGCCTCGGCCACTCTGTCGCCCAGCCCGCGACAGCAAGACGCGGCGCGCACCCTGCTGCGCCAGCACGGGCTCGAACACCATCAATACATCGTGCTCTGCCCCTTCTCCGGCGCGGACGATCAGGCAGGTCGCAAGATATGGCCCTATCACCGTGAATTGGGTGCGCGTCTGAGCCGTCTTGGCCTGCGCACGGTGGTCTGCCCCGGCCCCGGTGAAGAGAATCGCGCGGCCGAACTACTGCCAGCAGCCGTGCAACTGCTCGGCACGGATCTCGGTGTGTACGCAGCGCTGCTGGCTGGAGCACGCACCGTAGTGGCCAACGACACCGGTCCCGGGCACCTCGCTGCGGCGGTCGGTAGTCGACTCATCGCCCTGTACGGGCCGCAGTCGGTACTGGCCTGGGCGCCATTGGGCGATCGGGTGCACCTGTACGCGGATCCCCAGGCATGGCCGAGCCTCGACACCGTCGAGGCTGTGGTACTGCACGACTGACGGCGAACGGCGCATTACCAGGAGTCCGATGAGATGAGTCCCCGGTTTTTCTGCATCGGAGAGACGCTTTGGGACGTCCTGCCGAGCGGGGAGTTTCTTGGTGGCGCCCCGCTGAATGTTGCCTTACATGCCGCACGCCTCGGCTGCAACGTCACCCTAGTGAGTCGTCTGGGTACGGATGCGCGCGGTGAACGGGCGCGTGCACAGATCGCGTCGCTCGGCGTCCCTACATCATTGATACAGATCGACCCGGCACGTCCTACCGGCATCGCACAAGCAACACTCGGACCTGATGGGTCTGCGTCCTACCGTTTCCCCGCTCCGTGCGCATGGGACGCGTTAGAGGTCACGCCAACAGCGCTGGCCGCGGCCTGTGGAGCGACATTGATTTACGGCACACTGGCCCAGCGCGCCGTCGTCTCGCGTGCCGCGATCGCGGAATTTCTGCACGTTGCCGCATGGCGTGTCTTCGATGCAAACCTGCGCGCACCACACGATGATCGTGACGTGACGCTCACCAGCCTTGCCCACGCGGACTTCGTGAAATTGAATGCGGAGGAAGTGGTATCGATTAGCCACTGGCTTGGCGTGCAACCGACCGCCGAAGCGCTGTGGGAAATACTGCGCACACGATTCTCAGTGCGCTCATTCTGCGTCACGGCAGGCGCACAAGGCGCCCGGTTGTGGCATGCCGGTTCCTATGTAGCGCAGCCTGCCGTGCGGATCTGTGTTGCGGACACCATTGGCGCCGGCGATGCCTTCCTCTGCATGCTGCTGGACGAGTTGTTACGCGGGTCAGCACCCACCGATGCGATGCGCCGCGCCGCCACACTGGCGGCGTTTGTCGCCTCCCAGCCCGG
>CAIVRI010000042.1 GCA_903908265.1 uncultured Pseudomonadota bacterium | reverse complement strand
GGCCGACTGAGCCGGCTGAGATCTTCGGCGGGGATAATGGGATCATCGAGCGCTGCGAGCAGCAGGGTCGGTATGGTCAGCCCGGCCAATACGTCGCCAACGACTGCATAACCCTGCATATACGCATCGAGGCTAGGAAAACCGCTATAGGCCGCTACTAGACCTCGGGTGATCGAGCCCAACGATGGATCCTTCAGGATCACGGAGAAGTCGAAGACATCTGGCCAGGCGGCGGCCTTGCGCCGCAACGAGCGGACCCACTTTTGCACGAAATAGTGTCGGTAAATCCACGTGCTGGACTCGAGGCGCCGCATCGTATTGCGAGGATCTAGCACGGGGCAAATAGCGACTACGCGATCCAGCTGAATACCCTGTGCAGGGGCCCGCAGCGCCACACGCAGACCGAAATTTCCACCCAACGAATAGCCAAGGAAGAGTAACCGACGGTGCGGCAACGTAGCGTCAACGGCAGCAAGGGCGCCAATCACTTCCTCAATCAGACAAGAGTGGAACAGCTCGCGGTTCAGGTGATGCGTGGGCCCATGATCACGAAGGTTGAGACGCAGCACGTCGTAGCCCTCGTCATATAGATGCGCGGCTGCGGAGAGCACATATTGGGAATCCGCGCTGCCCTCCCAGCCGTGCAGAAGGACGACCAGATCCCGAATAGCACCGTCGTGCCGAGTATGACGCGCCATTAAGCGCACGCCATCACCACAATCCAGGAGCAGATCCTGACTGCGCCGGACCATCTGTGCCGACCGGCGCGCCACCACAAGACGCCTCGGCCCACTGCTGGCCAGAATGGTCTGCAGATGCGCCGGCCGCAACAAAACTCCCGGCCGAAAAACGGGGTGAGCCACGCGATCGATCAGGGATTGCGCGGCTGTGCGACAAACTCTACGTAATGGCCCTTTATGGCGGCCGCATTCCACTGCCCGGCACTGGCACCCGTTGCCGGGTAGCCTGATGCCTTCGCATACGCCACGCGCGCATCAATTTCGCCATGGGTTCTCTCGGTAATCGCCGAGACCAGCGCATTCAAGGCAGGTGGTTCACGCTGTATAGAGGTGCGTATTTCATCCGCGGGGCTTCCGCGCAAATCGCAGCCGGAGACCGGCATATCAGACGGTGCCACCTCGTAGCCATCGCCGGGGTTGCCCGTCAGGCAATAGTCAGCGACGGAGACGACCACCCGGGCGGTCCCCACAAAGCCCCGTTGTTCGAGGGTATTGAGCCAACTGGCAAGCTGCGCGACACGGGCAGCCGTAAACGGCGCCTCCCCGTACCCCAACTGATGGCGTTCGGTCGGCCAAGGAGCGCTCGGTACCGACGCGGCCGGCGCCGCCGCCGCCAATGCAGCAGTCAGCGCCGCGGCCTGACGGTCAACCGTCGCCCGTAGTCCCACCCGCTCATTCTGACCACGGAGTACTAGCATCCCAAGCGCAGCGGCACCGCCCAACGCTAGGAACAAGGCACAGATCAGCAACCAAGGACGCGAGGGTGGACGCACCGGCTCGGGCGGTGGCGGGGTGAG
Source organism: uncultured Pseudomonadota bacterium (assembly GCA_903908265.1). GTDB lineage: Bacteria > Pseudomonadota > Gammaproteobacteria > Steroidobacterales > Steroidobacteraceae > CAIKZZ01. Next base: position 31,877 of record CAIVRI010000042.1, on the reverse strand, counting down.
ACGACGCACAACGTCTGCCGCGGCATTTTCGATCTGCCGCGCAATATCTGCGGCTACTTTGATCGACAACCCATCCAAACTCGCGGTCAGGTGCCGACGTAGTTCAACGGCTTGCTCTCGAACCAAAGGTTCGACACTCGCCCGAATGTCGGCTGCGCTCAACACGGGCGCTACGACGACGGCAGGCGCCCCCTCCGCGGCCGTCGCTGCAGGCGCACTCACAGGCGTCCGCGCCGGTATGACCTTGAGACGGATTAATACATCGGTGATATCGGACGGCGACATTTGCTTTGGCAAAATGCCATCGGCGCCGCTTGCTTTGGCAGCATCTGCGTAAATGGCACCCTCTTGGGAGGTGTACATCAAAATCGGAATCGACGCGATGCCAGGATCTTTTTTGATCAACTGCACCGCGCTCAGTCCATCCATACCCGGCATGACGTGATCCATAAAGATCACATCAGGCCGATGCTGCTCCAGGTATTCGAGCGCGCCCTCGGCGGACTCGCGCGTCTCTACCTCGAGGTTATGTTTCTCCAATAGACGCGATAGAACGACTCGTGCGGACTTGGAGTCGTCAACGATCAGTGCCCTTTTTGCCGTCACCATTCACTCCCCATCTGCCGCAAGTCTCTTCGGCTCACTCGCGGATACCGATGCCTGTACGCATTAACCCAACGGCGATGCCAAATAGCACAACCACAAACAGCACCATAATTGCAAACGCGAGCGAGACATCAACATCAGACACGCCGAGAAATCCGTATCGGAACGCGTTCACCATGTAGAGGATTGGATTGGCGTGCGAGATAACTCGCGCCCAAGGCGGCAGCAACTCAATGGAATAGAAAACCCCACCCAGATAAGTCAGCGGCGTCAGGATGAAGGTCGGAAACCACGAGATGTGATCGAAATTTTTCGCAAACACGGCGTTGATGAACCCGCCAAGACCGAAGACCATCGAGGTCAGCAGTACGGCAGCGCAAATAATTGGCACCGAATGAACCGTCAAATGCGTAAAGAAGAGGGCGACGACCGTCACGATCAAACCAACCGATAAGCCCCGAACCAAACCGCCTGCCATATAACCAAGAACGATCAGCCAATCGGGCAGTGGGGAGACGAGCAACTCTTCAATGTACTTGCCAAAACGTGCACCAAAAAAACTCGAAACGACATTACCGTAGGAGTTCGTAATAACCGACATCATAATCAGGCCAGGCGCAATGTACTGCATGTAACCAAAGCCACCCATCTGGCCGATTCGCCCGCCAATGAGGCTACCGAAGATCACAAAGTACAGCCCCGCCGTCACTGCTGGCGGTAAGAGGGTCTGGCCCCAAATACGAACGATGCGGGAAAACTCGCGCACAACAATGGTTTGCGCCCCGATCCAGTTCGTCTGACGACGCGCTCTTTTGACAAGTTGGTCGGTCACTTGCTGCTCCCCGATCCCGTCTCATTGCGGACCAGCTTCATGAAGAGCTCTTCGAGACGGTTGACTTTGTTTCGCAAGGACGACACCTCAATACCTGCAGCAACCAGCCGTACAAAGATATCGTTGAGTCCACGGCCGCGATCCACTTCAACCTCGAGGGTCCGCGCATCGACCAATGTCGCCCGCGCCTCACCTAGGTCGGGGCAGACTGCGATGGGCGACCGCAGATCCAGCACATAAGTTTCAAGGTGGAGCTTGCTGAGCACCGTACCCATACGATCGTTTTCAATGATTCGACCTTTGTCGATGATCGCAACGTGACGGCACAGTTCTTCGGCTTCCTCAAGATAGTGGGTCGTGAGGATAATCGTTACGCCTGCTTCATTGATTTCACGCAAAAAGTCCTGCATCGACCGACGCACTTCCACGTCAACGCCAGCAGTCGGTTCATCAAGGATCAACAGGCGCGGCTCATGCATAAGGGCACGCGCGATCATCAAGCGTCGCTTCATGCCTCCCGAGAGACTGCGCGCAATCGCGCCACGCTTCTCCCAGAGCTGCAGTTTGCGCAAGTATCTTTCCGCGCGGCGGCGCGCTTCCTCACGCCGAATCCCATAAAAACCGGCAGCGTTGATCAAAATCAATTCTGCTGTTTCAAACTGGTTGAAGTTCACTTCCTGCGGAACGATGCCGACGCAAGATTTGGCACCGGCCAGATCATGGTCTAGATCATGACCGAAGACTTCGACGGTACCCGAGGTCTTGTTAACCAAGGACGTCACAATGCCAATGGTAGTGGTTTTACCGGCCCCATTCGGACCGAGCAGCGCGAGGAATTCACCCTCGGGCACATCGAGGTTTATGCCGGTCAGCGCTTCAACGCCGTTGCCATAAGTTTTGCGTAGATTACGAATCGACAAAGCTTGCACAGGACTCCGCATCACCGACGCACTCGGTGTGTAAGGCAAGTCCGCAGCGTACGGCGCGGACTCGCGGTGTTCAACTGAGGCGAACAGGGCGCCTAGATGACAAGCGTACCACCGGGCGCGCTGGCGCGTCGGCTAGGCATTCGCCAGCCAGGAGCTGCATACCGAAGAAACGGGCGCGTTCCTGCGCCGCCCGAGAGCGTGCAGCAGCAAGAAGGCGCGCCCAGAAAGGTCCATGCGTGGGCCAACGTGGCGCCAGGACAGCAGAGCAGGGGGACCCCAGTCTCTCCAATTGTGACAAAGGCAGCGCTCGGTAAAGGGCCGAGACCTCCACAGACATGCCCATGGCGAGGCCAGCGGTAGCCGGACGCGCCTGTACGAGGTGCCAGGCTAGAAATATCGCCGTACGCGCAACTCCTTCCCCCTGCAGCGCGCGACGCGACAGCGTGGGGGGCGCGTCAATCAGGCTGCGCCAATACGGGGCGTCAGCAAACCGCAGCGAGAACAGGGTAAAGGGCACCGCCGCCGCCCGACGGCGTTCGCTTCCATCCAGGCCGACGAGCGTTGCCATCACCGGTGCAGGCAGCAAACCACCTAAAGCCCCGGCGCAGCCTGCCGTCGAGGCAAGCTCATCGAGAAAAGCGGCGTTTGCAGCACAAACCGCCTCGATCAGTGACGGTTCCAATACCGGCCGACGGGCCGTTGGCAGCTCACGAGCGGCCCCAGTCCGCGTTGGCAAAAAGTCTCCGTCCATGTGGTTCCGCCCTCTTGCTGTTGTTTGATTTTGGTTAGATACTACCAAAAAAACACTTAGGCATAGCCCCCTCATGCGCATCACCGACGACCGCTACCACCGAGATCAACTCCGCCTCGACCTTGCCATGCGCATGATTCGGCACGAGGCACGAACGGCCACAATCCAGTCCTGGACGGGTCTAACGGCGGACCGGGTGCGCAAACTGCACCGTCAATATGTCTGCGATGCGGGGGCGATGGCCCGACGCCACCGCGGCAAGCCGCCGCGGCAGTCCGCTTTTTTCCTGCGCAACGCAGACCTGCGGCGTCAGGCCGCTGCCTTAGGCGGGCTCTACGCGCTGCTCGGTCTGTTCCGGGCTGACACGGCGCGGGTCGGTCCCGCCGGCCCCTCCCCCGCGTGGGCCGAACTCTTCTGCGAGGCCTACGAAACGTACCTACAACTGGGCCTCGGCGTTGGGATTACCTTCGAGCACGGGGCCTACCTGCTGGAGGCGTTGCAACGCGGCACCGATCTACGTCCGGGCTGCTGTGGCGCCTGTAGTGCCTTTACGATCATCGACACACAACGGCGAATGCCGCCGCATTGCCCTTTGTGCGAAGACGAATGGGGCGGCAGCAGTAATCCTGCCGCGTTGGCCACGCCCCTTGCCACCGGCCGCGTTAGAATCCCGGCGGACAACCGCCATGACAGCCCAGAACCCCAATATTTACGCCGGTCCCTACGTCGATCGGGCCAGTAGTGTCCGCGCCGATGCGGCCCAATTGGCCATGTGGCGTGCCGATCCGCTGGCGCGGTGGCTTTTAGTCTGGAGTCTGCAAAGTCTGGTGACCGTCGGCGACGCGCCCAATGCCGCCCTTTTGAGGACACGACCGGACAGCGCGAGCGATCCCGAGGGGATCTTTCTGGGGCATTTTCGCGGGCACCCGGTCTTTGCCATCGAAGCGGACGGTACCGAGGTGCCAGCTCTGGGAGACGCGCACCGATTCGCTGACCTGCGCGGCATCGGCGGCCTATTGCCACCGGATGAGGCCGGATTGCTGGCCTACGCCCGTGCCTTGTTCTACTGGCGTTCCCGCCATCGCTACTGCGGCGCTTGTGGGGAACTGACGGTGGCCGGAGACGGGGGCCACGTCATGCGCTGCGCTGGCTGTGGTCATGCGGCTTTTCCACGCATCGACCCGGCCATCATCGTTCTGGCGGTGGATGGGGATCGCGCCCTTCTTGGCCGGCAGGCCAATTGGCCTACGGGTCGGTATTCCACGATCGCGGGATTCGTAGAGCCCGGTGAAAGCCTAGAGGACGCCGTCGTGCGCGAGGTCCGCGAAGAAACGGGCATTGAGGTCGACCAGGTCCGTTATCGCTCCTCCCAACCGTGGCCGTTTCCGTCGTCGCTCATGCTGGGTTTCCAGGCGCGAGCGACTACAAGCACGGTGCTATGCCCCGATGGGGAGTTGGAAGATGCACGTTTCTTTTCCATTCAGGACATCGGTTCAGGCGCCGTTCTCTTACCACCCTCTAGCTCGATTTCGTTTCGCTTAATAGAGGACTGGTTCTACACGCAAACCGGTTCATCGCTACGCACTGGGCCACCGTGGCCGATGCGGTCGTGACGCGTACGGATACCGCCTGCATATGCAGGACGCCACGGGGTCTGACTGCACCGCAAGTTCACGTCCTGCGGCCCGTGCACAGCGATCGCAATCTATGCGCGGCCGGGCTGGCCTGAGCGATGTGCCTAGTCGTGCTGAGACTGTCCGAGAGCGAACCTGAGCGACTCGTGCTGGTGGGCAATCGCGATGAGTTTCACCTGCGACGTACCCGAGCGCTTAGCTGGTGGCAACAGCCCGCCCTACTAGCCGGACAAGACCTAGAAGCCGGCGGCACTTGGTTTGCCGTCGATCGGCAAGGGCGCTTTGGTGTCGTCACCAACCTGCGTGGCTACACGGCACCGCCACAAGCCCCGTCACGCGGCGAACTGATTCCTGCCTACCTTGCCTCTGCGCAGTCGCCGCTGGCGTTTCTCACTTCGCTACAGTCGGTAGCAACTCGCTATGCCGGCTACAACCTACTCTTGGGTGATCGGTCAGGGGTCTGGCTGCACTCAAACCAAAATCCAGAGGGCATCCATCGCCTCACGCCGGGTTACCACGCGCTCGGCAATGGCGCCCACGACAGCCTTTGGCCCAAAGCAATTGCGGGCACGGACGCCTTGCGCCGCAGTCTTGCAGCGGGCTGTGATGCCAAGGGCTTGAGAGAGACGTTACTGGACCGTCGCGAGACGCCGGACGCTCTCTTGCCGAGCACCGGCTTACCAATTGCCCTCGAACGCCGACTGTCACCCGCCTTTATCGTGCAGCCCGACTATGGCACACGCTCCACCACCGTCTGCGTCCTGCAGCACAGCGGAGGGGGCTGGGTCGAGGAGACCAGCTACGGACCCACCGGCATCCCGACCGAACGAGTGCTCGTGACATTGGATGAGGCCCAGGACATACCACCGCCTTAGGCCTTGTCACATTGGCATATTTATGCAACTATGTTGCAACTTTATGCAAAACCTTAGCTTTCACAGCCCCGGCATGCATCGCGCTCACGAAGAACGGCGCGAGGCGCTACTGCGCATCGTGCGCGAGGGTTTGGTTGGCCGACAGGCGGACTTGGTCCGCCGTCTGCAGCAGGCCGGCTATGCGGTCACGCAATCTAGCGTGAGCCGGGACCTACGTGACTTGGGTGTAGCCAAAGTCGGCGATCGGTACGTCTTGCCCGGCGAAACGCCCGCTCCCGCGGCCGCATTCAGTGCCGTCGCCGCCTTCGTGGTTGCCGCACTAACGGCGGGGCCCAATCTCACGGTCGTTAGAACCACGGTCGGGTCAGCGCAATCCGTCGCGCTCGCGATCGATCAGGCGCGTTGGCCGGAGGTCGTTGGCACCATTTCAGGTGATGACACCGTGTTCGTCGCCAACCTCGACGAGGCCGGCCAGCGCGCGTTCATCGATCGACTCCATTCACTCGCTCGCCGCTAGAGGCCGCCTTTATGCCCACGACAAATCCAGGCACTACACCGATCCTGCTCGCTTTTTCCGGCGGTCTTGATACGTCCTTCTGCGTGCCTTGGCTCAAAGAGACCTATGGACGCCCCGTAATCACCGTCACCGTCGATACCGGCGGTATCGATGCTGACGCTGCGGCGATGCTGGCCGTACGCGCCAAAGCATTGGGCGCGATCGAGCACCACATCGTCGCCGCCAAGGGTCCGTACTTCGATCGTGTGCTGCGCTATCTACTCATCGGCAATGCCCGTCGCGGCCAGATGTATCCATTCTGCGTCGGCGCCGAACGGGTACTGCAGGCCCAGATGATCGCCGAGATGGCGAAATCCCTCGGATCCACCTCGGTAGCCCATGGCTGCACCGCGGCGGGCAACGATCAGGTGCGCTTTGAGGTCGCACTGCGCACACTCGCACCGGGCCTGGAGATTCTCGCGCCGGTGCGTGATCGTGCCTTCAAACGCCCAGAGCAACTGGCGTTCCTCGAAGAGCGCCAGCTGCCGATCCCATCCTATGGGGCAGCCTATTCAGTCAATCGCGGGCTGTGGGGCGTGACCATCGGTGGCAAGGAAACGCTTACCTCCGACGGCAGCATCCCCGACTCCGCCTGGGTGCTGACTCGCGACGCCTTCACCACGCCGAAGACCCCTGAACAACATACCATTGGCTTCACGCAGGGCGTACCCACCGCACTCGATGGGGTTGCATTAGATCCAGTCACACTGATCGAGCAACTCGAGACCTTGGCGTCACCGTACGGGATCGGACGCGGCATCCACTTGGGTGACACTGTAATCGGCACCAAAGGTCGCGTGGCCTTCGAGGCCCCCGCTGCGGATGTGTTGATCACCGCCCATCGCGAACTGGAAAAACTGGTACTCACTGGGCGCCAATCGCGCGTCAAAGAACTAGTGGCCGCCCCTTATGGCGACCTCGTGCATGAGGGGCACCATCTGGATCCGGTCTGCCGTGACATTGAAGCCCTGCTCGTGTCGTCGCAGGCACGCGTCACCGGAACGGTGAAGGTACTGTTTCGCCCCGGCAGTTGCTTTGTCGAGGGGGTCACGTCGCCTTGGTCGCTGATGGCTGCCTCCAAAGGAGTTTACGGTGAAGCGGCTGGCGAATGGTCGCCTGCCGATGCGCTGGGCTATTCCAAAATGTTAGCCCTAACGGGCATGTTCCACACCCGTGCAGGCCAGCAGGCCGGAGTCACAACGTGAAGTCCATCGTCGTCGACAAAATCGCCTCCATTACGCAAGCGCTCGGGCTGAAGCACGAGTTACGCGTTGCCGCCGACATTCCCTGCGAAGAAGGCGTCGTCGTGGTGGTCGAAGTGCTCACCAACAAGAACACTTACAACACCCTCGAACTGACCTCAGGTCGTATGGCGAAGGTCACCAAAGGTGACATCGTCGTCGGCGCGCTGGGCCATCGCAAAGCGCTGTTCGGCTATTCGGGACATGTGCCGGCATCACTAAAGCCCGGTGACATCATTCAGATGCTCAACATCGGTGGTGTCCTCGGCGTGTGCGATTCCGCCAATCCCGACAAGGGCCGGCCATTTGATTGCCGTGTCTTGGGTGTGGTGCTGCACTTCCCCTACCTAGGCGAACGGATCGGTCTGCCCGCCCGCATCGGCTACCGTCCACTCGATCACAATGTGACGGTGGACACGCAGGGGGTGCCGGTCATCGCCCTCGCCGGCACCTGCATGGAGGCCGGCAAGACCGCTGCCGCGTGCTCGATGATCGCCCGTATGCGCCACCGCGGCCTCGCCGTGCACGCATTCAAAGCAACTGGCGTCTCTTTACGCCGCGATATTTTGGCGTTTGAGGATTCGGGCGCTCGCAAGACCATGATCTTCACCGACTTCGGCATCGGCACGACGACCGCGGCCGTGGGTCCTGCGCTGACGCGTGCGATGTTGACTGCGATGGCCATAGACCAACCCGACGTGATCGTCTTTGAGCTAGGCGATGGTCTGCTCGGCGCCTATGGCGTCGAGGCAATTCTTTCTGCAGCAGATATCCGCAGCACACTCACCGCCGTCGTCCTTTCAGCAAATGACCCAGTGGCAGCATGGGGCGGGGTCAAGTTGCTACGCGAACGCTTCGGCATCGAGCCTGCCGCGGTCACCGGCCCCTCGACCGATAACCAGGTGGGAATCGACATCATCCAAGAGCAGATAAACGTCACCGCGATCAATGCCATCACCTCAGGCGCTGAACTTGGCGACCATTTGATCGCAACGGTCGGGTTGGCGAAAAAATTTCCGGTAAAGCCCACGTGAGTGGAACGGCTCGTATCCCGACTCTGGTACTCGGCGGTACCGGCTACGTGGCCGGCGAATTACTCCGCCTAATCGCCGGCCATCCGCAACTGCAGCTTGCCGGCATTCTGTCTGACTCAAAACCTGGCGAACCGGTGGCGGCGGCCTTTCCGCATCTGGCGGTCGCCTATCCAGATACCAATTACCTGTCTGTAGAAGACACCGAGTCGTTGGTCGCTGCCACACCGAATCTGGCCGTACTGGCAGCAGCCCCGCATGGCATTTCTGCTGCGTTGATCGATCGTCTTTTGTCAGTGGCTACCACCGCGGGCACAAAACCTCGCGTGGTGGACATTTCTGCGGACTATCGCTTCGCAAGCGCTGATGCGTACCAAGCCGTCTATAAGCACCCCCATGGGGCACCCAGTCGCTTGCAAGAGTTTACCTGCGCAGTACCTGAGCATTTACCCACACTCACAACGCCACACGTTGCGCATCCAGGCTGTTTCGCAACCGCCATGCTGCTCGCCCTAGTTCCTCTGGTAGCACTGGACTTGGTTGCACCTGAGTTCTATGTCAGCGGCATCACCGGCAGTACCGGCTCTGGCCGTGCGCCCATCGAAGGGACCCACCATCCGCGTCGCCATAGCGATGTGTACAGTTACGGTGCGTTAGCACATCGCCATGCGCCAGAAGTCGCCGCTATCGTGGAGAGACTCACCGGCCGCACCACGCAACTGCACTTCGTGCCGCACTCTGGTCCATTTGCGCGCGGCATCCACGCCACAACGCAGGCCCGACTCTTGCGGCCAATCTCCAGTGCCGGCGTGCGTGAAGCGCTAGCTAGTTTCTATGCCGATCAGCCTTTTGTGCGTGTGCTGGCTGATGCGCCGCATATGAAGGACATCATCGGCAGCAACTACGCACAGCTATCCGCCAGCACCGACGGCCAATCCTTGGCCGTGATGAGCGTGCTTGACAATCTCACCAAGGGTGCCGCTGGTGGCGCCATACAGTGGCTGAATCGCCTGTATGGCTGGGACCAGACGCTGGGCTTGACGGCCCCGTCGGCCGGTTGGACCTGAGTATCCACGCGGAGTTCTTAATGACGATTACCTCTGCACACAGCCACTTGGCTCAAGTGTTTTCCCAGTACCCACTGGAGATCGTTGCAGCTGAGGGCGTTTGGCTGACGACCCGCGATGGCCGACGCATTCTCGACTACTACGGTGGACATGCCGTGGCCGCACTCGGTTACGGGCACCCGCGCTGGATTGCGGCGCTCGAGCGCCAAGCGCGCGCGGTGCAGTTTCAAACTAATGCCATTCCGATGGAGATCCGTGAACGCGCAGCCACTCGGCTCGTCGCATTCTCCGGTTTGGATCTACCGGATGTTTTCTTTGTGAACTCGGGCGCTGAAGCCAATGAAAATGCGCTACGCATTGCCTTCCGGCTGACCGGTCGACGCACCGCTGTGGCCCTCGAACAGGGATGGCATGGACGCACCGCTGCCGCCGGCGCCGTCACCTACGGCGCACGGGACAAATGGTATGGTTTTCCACAAGCGCCTTTCGATGTGCGTTGGGTGTCGCGCAGCGACGCCGATGCCGCGGTGGCCGGGATCGATGACAACACGGCTTGTGTCATCGTGGAACCTGTTCAGGGCCTCGCAGGCGCCTATGACGTCCCGGTTGAGGTACTAGTCGCCCTGCGTCGGCGCTGCGATGCGGTCGGCGCGTTATTGATCTTCGATGAAGTGCAATGCGGCGTCGGTCGTACCGGTCATCCCTTCGGGGCGAATCGTGCGGGCGTGACGCCCGATATTCTGACCACTGCCAAGGCGCTCGGCGCAGGGTTCCCCGTTTCCGCCATGCTGCTATCCAAAGCCGTTTCATCCCAACTGCGTGTAGAGGATATGGGCACCACCTTCGGCGGTGGGCCACTGGCCTGCGCCATTGTCGAGACGGTGATCGACATCATCGAGTCCGAGGACTTGCTTGCAAATGTTCGTCATATTTCGAGCGTGATCCAGGAGCGTTGTGTCGTAGGCCCCGTGGTCGACGTACAGGGTGCCGGCCTGTTGTTGGGCTTGCGCACCACGCGCCCGGCCAAGGAAATTCAAAAAGAGCTGATGCAAAAAAATATTTTCGCGGGCACGGCTGCCGATCCACATATTATCCGCCTGCTCCCTCCATTCACGCTCGAAACCGCCCACGTCGATCTCCTCGCGCAGGCTCTTGCGGAGATTGCAGCATGAGCCTCTCTCGTTTCCTGGATCTTGCCGACTTCACGCGCTCAGAAGTCGAGGACTTGATCGGACTAGCGAACCATCTGCAGAGCCACCCCGAGCCGAGTGCCTTACAAGGGAAAATTCTGGGCCTGGTCTTTCTAAATCCGTCGCTGCGCACGCTGGCCTCCTTTCAAGCCGGCATGGCCCGCCTTGGCGGCACGTCCTTTGTCATCACACCCGGTCAAGGCACCTGGGGTCTAGAGACTCGGTTAGGTGTGCGCATGGACGGCAGCGCTGCCGAACACATCCGTGAAGGCTTGCCCGTGCTCGCCTCGTTCTGCGACGCCCTCGCGATCCGCGCCTTTGCGGACGGCAAGGACCTGGCGGCAGACTGCGCCGACACGACCTTCAAGGCCATGGCAGCACTGGTCGACAAGCCCTTCATCAATCTCGAGTCGGCAATCAACCATCCGTGTCAGGCCTTAGCGGATTGGAAGACGCTAAACGACCTTTCAATTGCGCCGCGCTCAAAATTCGTCTTGTCCTGGGCGCCCCACCCACGAGCGCTACCGCTCGCGGTGCCCGCCGCAGCACTGCACATGGCCGCGCTGCGAGGCCATGATGTCGTCGTGGCGCGACCGGACGGCTTTGCGCTGCCTGCAGCCATCATGGCGCGCGCCCGCGTGGCCGCTGCGCAATCTGGCGGTTCCGTGACGGAAACCACCGACCGCACCGACGCGATGCAAGGCGCCCAGATCCTCTATGCCAAGGAGTGGGGTTGCACGAGCGCGTACGGCGATGCCGCCGTCGATGCCGCGCTGCGTGCCACTCTCGGTGACTGGCAAGTCACCGCAGAGACCTTTGTCGGCGCTACCGCTGACTGTCGCCTGATGCACTGCCTGCCAGTACGCCGCAACGTAGCCGTCGCAGACGAAGTGCTCGACGGACCACGCAGCGTCGTCCTACAAGAGGCGCATAACCGCCTCGTCGTACAGATGGCAGTTCTGCACCGCCTACTGGCCTGATCCTCATCTCTGCCTCTATTTGCTTTCCCGGAGCCCCGCGCATGAACTATCGTCCCGAACAAGCTGCCGCCATCCGCGCAATGCGTAACGCTGCGCCTTACATCCGAATGTACAAAGGCAAGGTCTTCGTCGTGAAGGTTGGCGGTGGCATCTTCGCCAACGAAGCAACGACCCGGTCACTCGTAGAGCAGGTCGCAATCCTGCATCAAGTTGGCATCAAGGTTGTGCTCGTGCACGGTGGTGGCCCGCAGGTCGATGACATGCAGCGCTCACTCGGCGTCGAGCCAAGACTGGTCGATGGCCGTCGAGTCACCGATGAGAAAACGCTCGAAGTGACCATCATGGTGCTGAACGGCCTGCTGAATACCCGCTTGCTTACCATCTGCCGCGAGCTCGGCATTAACGCCGTTGGCATCTCCGGCGTCGACGGTGGCCTGGTGAAAGCGCGCAAGCGCGCACCCGTGGGCCGTGCGGACGGCAAGACTATAGACTACGGGCAGGTTGGCGACGTCGAGTCCATTGCGCCCGATGTACTACTGAAGCTGCTCGATGCCGGTTATATGCCGATCGTGAGTCCGCTATCGTGCGATGAACACGGACACGTGTTGAATATAAACGCCGACACCGTGGCCGCTAACATTGGCGCCGCACTGGACGCCGAAAAGCTGCTGCTATGCACCGGCGCGGCGGGCATCTTCGAGGATCTTTCTGATCCGTCCACTCTGGTGTCGTACACCGACCTGGCTGGGCTCAAGCGTCTCGAAGCTGCGGGTAGCTTCGCTGACGGCATGATGCCGAAGGCCAACGCCATCGAGGCCGCTATCCGCGGCGGCGTGCGCCGCGTGCATGTGATTTCATTCAAGTCGGTCGATGCGTTGCTCGCCGAGGTATTTACGAACGAAGGCTTGGGCACGCTGATTGTGTCTGATGTGCGCGCGCTATCAGCCGCTGAGCAACAGCCCGAGGTCTCTGCATGAGTCGCCTGTGGGACAAAGGCGCGCCCTTGGATGCGCGCGTCCTTAGCTACACGGCAGGCGAGGATCATGCGCTTGATGACCGACTGGTCGCCTACGACGTGCAGGGGTCCATTGCGCATGCCGTTGGCCTACACGCCGCAGGATTGCTGACAGAGGGAGACTTACACACGCTGACGCGCGCGCTGACCGAGATCGGTGAGGCCCATGCGCGAGGCGAGTGGCAAATAACTCTCGAACAAGAGGACGGACAGACGGCGATTGAAAGCTTGCTGACTGCAAAAGTCGGCCCAGTGGGTGGCCGTATCCATCTGGGCCGTTCGCGCAATGATCAGGTGTTGACGGCGCTACGCTTGTACCTGCGCGATGCGGTGGAGGCCCTGCGCCACGGTGCGCTCGGCGTGGCAGAGGCACTGCATGCGCTGGCCGCCCGTCACGCAGAGTTGGCGTTGCCAGGCTATACCCATATGCAACAAGCCATGCCGTCCTCCGTGGCGCTCTGGGCGCAAGGCTTCGCCGCGGAATTGCACGACGATGCCGAGGGACTGCAGAGTACGCAGCGGCGTATAGGCAAGAGCCCGCTCGGCTCGGCGGCCGGCTACGGCACGCCCGGCTTGTCATTGGACCGCGAGTCGGCGATGCATCATCTGGCATTTCCCGTCGTGCACGAGCCGGTGACAGCAGTGCAACTATCCCGCGGTAAGGCCGAGTCTCAGGTGCTGTTTGAAATCGCGTTGCTGATGACCGATCTGGGTCGGCTATCGGCTGATCTGCTGCTGTTTTATACGCAGGAATTTTCGTTCGTCTCGCTGCCAACAGCATTTACGACGGGCTCGTCGATCATGCCGCAGAAGCGCAATCCGGATGTGTTCGAGCTGATTCGTGGACGCAGCATGTCGGCACAGGCGTATCTGGTCGAGGCGCTTGGCATCATGGCCAAACTGCCGTCCGGCTATCAACGGGACCTGCAATTGCTGAAGGCGCCGCTCTTCCGCGGTATCGATCTGGCAATCGCAACGTTGGATATCCTACCCGCAGCACTGGTCGGGGTGACGTTTTGTGCCGAAAACATCCGGTTAGATGCATCGATTCATGCCGCAGAGCAAGCCAACCGACTCGTCGTCGATGAAGGCATCCCCTTCCGCGAGGCTTACCGTCGTGTGGGCGAGCAACTCGTCGGCAAGAAGTAGGCAAGGGCTGCGAGTAATCGCAAGGCGCCTCAAGCGCCTTGGGTCAGTCGGCGCGCAAGGCCTGCGCGTGCCAACGCAAATGGTCCTCGATGAACGAGGCGATGAAGTAATAACTGTGGTCATAGCCCGGCTGGCGGCGCAGCAGCAACGGCTGCGTAGCTTGCGCGCACGCATCTTCGAGCCGTTCTGGCTGCAATTGTTTGGCAAGAAACGGATCCGCTTCGCCTTGATCGACCAGCAGCAGGGGCCCCCGGCAGCCTGCGCGTATAAGGGCGCAGGCGTCGTATTCAGCCCACCGCGCCCGATCCGCGCCTAGGTAAAGCCCCAGAGCCTTCTGGCCCCAGGGCGCCTCAGACGGCGCCACAATAGGCGCAAAGGCCGAGACCGATTGAAACGTATCGGGATTCTTCAACGCAATCGTCAGGGCCCCATGTCCGCCCATCGAGTGCCCCGTAATGCCCTGCCGGGCCATATCCGCTGGAAAATGCGCGCCGATGAGGGCCGGCAACTCCTTGGTGATATACGAGTACATCCGGTAGTGCGTCGACCAAGGGGCCTCGGTCGCATCGAGGTAAAATCCCGCACCGAGTCCGAAGTCATACGCATGCTCCGGATCCGTCGGGACACCCTCGCCGCGCGGACTAGTGTCCGGCGCTACCAACATCAGACCGAGCTCTGCGGCCACGCGCTGTGCGCCCGCCTTGACCGTAAAATTTTCTTCCGTGCAAGTCAGCCCTGCAAGAAACCACAGCACCGGCACCGGTGCTGTGGCCGCCTGCGGCGGTGTATAAACCGCGAAACGCATCGCGGTGCCCGTTTCTTGGCTGTGGTGACGGTAGAAGCCTTGCCGACCACCGAAACTACTCTGCTCCGAAAGCGTATCGATCGTCATCGCATTAAAACGTCACGACCGAACGGATCGACTCGCCAGAGTGCATCAGAGCAAACGCATCGTTGATTTTTTCGATCGGCATCACGTGCGTGATCAGCGGATCGATCTGGATTTTTCCATCCATATACCAGTCGACAATCTTGGGTACGTCGGTACGACCGCGCGCACCGCCGAATGCTGTTCCTTTCCAGACCCGACCGGTGACCAACTGGAACGGACGCGTGCTGATTTCCTGACCGGACCCGGCCACACCGATGATGATGGATTCACCCCAACCACGATGGCAGCACTCCAGCGCTTGGCGCATCAAATTGACGTTACCGACGCACTCGAACGAGTAATCAGCACCGCCATCCGTCAACGCGACCAGATAGGGGACGAGATCGCCTTCGACCTCCTTGGGGTTCACGAAGTGCGTCATACCAAACTTGGTCGCCAGTTCTTGGCGAGCCGGATTGATGTCCACGCCGATGATCTTATTGGCGCCTGCCAAACGAGCGCCTTGGATCACGTTCAAGCCAATCCCACCGAGGCCAAACACCACGACATTCGCGCCCGGCTCCACCTTTGCGGTATTGATAACGGCACCAATGCCCGTGGTTACGCCGCAACCGATATAGCAAACTTTTTCGAACGGGGCATCTTCACGGATCTTCGCGAGCGCGATTTCCGGCAGCACCGTGTAATTGGAAAACGTCGAGCACCCCATGTAGTGGTGCACCATCTCTCCGTTTAGGGAGAAGCGACTGGTGCCATCCGGCATCACACCCTTGCCCTGCGTTGCGCGGATCGCTGTGCACAGGTTGGTCTTATGGGAGGTGCAGCTTTTGCACTCGCGACACTCGGGCGTATACAGCGGGATGACGTGATCGCCCGGCTTGACCGTTTTCACACCGGCGCCGACCTCGACCACGATCCCTGCGCCTTCATGGCCGAAGATGGCTGGAAACAGACCTTCCGGATCAGCACCCGAACGCGTGAACTCGTCGGTGTGACAGACGCCCGAGGCTTTGATCTCAATGAGAACTTCGCCCGCACGCGGGCCTTCCAGATCAACTTCGATCACTTCCAGCGGTTTACCAGCGGCAAACGCTACAGCGGCACGTGTCTTCATGATTCGGATTCCCCGTTTATGATTTCTTTTGGGCACAACAGGCAGTCAAGCTTATCGAGTATCGCCGACTTACCCACCGGAGTCACTCCGCATCAGGCTGGCGCGCGGGCGCGGCCGCGGCAAAGGCCGGTAAGGCCTGCAGCGCGGCATCGATCGCCACTAGGGTAGGAAATGCCGTCAAATCACACTGAAAACGGCGTGCGTTGTACATCTGCGGAACCAAGCACACATCAGCGAGCGTCACCGTGCGCCCATACAGATGGGCCTCATCGCCACTGTGCTGACGGGCCAATGCCTCCAGGCTGGCAAAACCAGTGCCGATCCAATGCCGGTACCAGGTATCTACCGCTGTCGTTTCCTGACCTAAGTGGGACCGCAGGTAATGTAGAACCCGAAGATTATTGAGCGGGTGAATATCACAAGCGATCGCCAAGGCCAGGGAACGCACCGTGGCACGGCCTCGCGCAGTCGCTGGCAACAGCGGTGGCTGCGGGTACATTTCGTCGAGGTATTCAATGATCGCCAATGACTGGCCAAGCGCGAAATCATCGTCTTCGAGCATCGGCACCAGGCCTTGCGGATTGAGCACCGTGTAGGCGGCAGCTGCCTGCTCGCCACGACCTAGGTGGTGGGCTACGCTCTCGTAGCCGAGGCCCTTCAGCCCCAATGCGATACGAGCGCGGTAAGCGGCAGAACTGCGCCAAAAAGTATGTAATTTCATCCAATGACTCGCCCTGGATTGAGAATGCCCTGCGGATCGAGGGCCGATTTGAGTTGCCGCATCAGGCCACGCTCGGCCTCGCTACGCGAAGCGTGCAGCCAGTCGCGCTTGAGCACGCCGATGCCATGTTCCGCGGAGACCGAGCCGAAGCCCGCGAGCGGCTCATAGACCGCCTGGTCAGAGGCTGCCGCATCGTTCGCGTCGCGCAAATTCGTGATCACATGCAAATTGCCATCGCCCAAATGCCCGAAGACCCAGAGTGATTCTTTGCCGAGCAAGCCGGTGACACGCTGTGATACCTGCGCCAAATAGTCCGTCATCTTGGCGATCGGCATCGAGACGTCATAAGAAACCGGGTGCGGCAAAGTCGGGATTAATTGCCCGGCCGAATCACGTACCGTCCATAGCCGGTTCGCCTCGCTCAGCGAACTTGCCAGAACCGCGTCGGCAGCGACACCCGAGGCCAGCGCGTCGGCCAGAGCCTCTTCGAGGCGCCCGCGGTCGGCCGCGACGTCAAACGCTTCCATTTCGACGAGCGCGTAGTGGCTGTGGCGCTGCGCAAAAGGACGCGGGCCAGGCAGCAGGGCCTGAAATGCGAACTCGTAATAATCCGACCACATAGCCTCAAACGAGGACAGTTGCCCGCCGAGCGCGCGGCGCATGCGCACCAGCAGAGCGACCAGCGCATCGAACGAGTCGACTGCCACGAAGGCCGTCAGGCGCTCGCGGGCACCCGGGTGCAGCCGCAACACAGCGCGCGTGACAACGCCTAGCGTCCCTTCCGTGCCGATGAACAACTGCTTGAGGTCATATCCCGCATTATTCTTTAGCATTGCGTTGAGCGACGAAACGATCGTGCCATCCGCCAAGACTGCCTCGACCCCCAGTATGAGTTCACGCGCCATACCGTAGCGAATAACGCGATTGCCGCCGGCATTGGTCGAAATATTGCCGCCAATCGTGCAGGAGCCCCGCCCGCCGAGGTCCAGGGGGAACTGCAAACCCACCGCTTCGGCCGCCTCCTGGATCAGCACCAACGGGGTACCCGCGCGCACCTGCATCGTGCTGCTCTCAACATCCAGCGCCTCTACCCCCGTCATTCGCTCCAGCGAGAGCGCCAATTCGCCACCACGGGGCGTCGCGCCACCCGACAGACCGGTAAGCCCGCCCTGCACCACTACGGCCTGCCGCGCGGCATGACAGTGCCGGAGAATGGTCGCGACCTCCTCGGTGGACGCCGGGCGCACCACCGCGATCGGCGGATGGGGGTTGCGGCGGGTCCAGTCGCAGTGGTGGCGTGCACCAACGTCCTCGCCGACGAGCACAGTGCCCAGGGGCAGGTCACGAGCGAGGGCTGCAAGGAACGGCGTATTCATGACAACTCGAGGACGTTTTGGAAGAACGCAGAGTGCACGGTCTGCGGGAGTGGTTCAACCTCGCTATAGTTGGATACCTGTCTGCCCTAGGAATCCCCCCATGCGCCTTGTCCTTGCCCTCGTTTTTGCGATTTCTTTGGCCCCGACCAGCAGCTGGGCGATCGGACCGCTGTCGCCGCAGGCCCAAGCCGATGCACGGGCGTTACTGGCAGCCTCCGTGCAAATGGAGACCTCGCTGGGCAAAGGCCAAGTCCCTCGCCTCGCGGCCTATCTGGCGGATCGTTTTCGCAAAGCGGGATTCGCCGACGCCGACATCCACATCGTCCCCTATAAAGAGACCGCCTCCTTGGTCGTGCGCTACCGCGGGGACGGCTCGGGTGGGCGAGCATTGGGCTTCATGGCCCATATGGACGTGGTTGCAGCCAACCGCTCCGACTGGAAGCGAGATCCGTTCACGCTCACCGAGGAGAATGGCTATTTCTATGGACGCGGCACGCTCGATATCAAAAGCGAAGTAGCCTTGATCAGCGCCACGCTGCTGCGGCTCAAACAGGAAGGTTTTGTGCCCAGCCGTGACCTGATTGCCATATTCAGCGGTGACGAAGAAACCGCGCAGGAGACGATCGAAGATCTCGTGGTTAATCATCGAGATCTGGTCGACGTGGAATTCGCACTGAACGGTGACGGTGGCGGCGGTGTTCTTTCTGAATTGACCGGCAAACCATCGCATTATTTCCTGCAGGGCGCCGAGAAGTATTCCGTCGGCTTCTCTCTGGTAGCGACCAACCCAGGCGGACACAGTTCACGTCCTCGTCCTGACAACGCGATCTATGATCTTGCCACCGCACTAAAGGCCATTCAGGGCTACGCGTTCCCGGTGCGCTGGAATGACTGGACACTAGCCGACTTGAAGGCCGCCAGTGAAACGGTACGCGGCGAGACCGCCACCTACCTGGGCCGATTCATTGCCCATCACGACGATGCGCAAGCGACGGACGCCTTATCACGGGACGGCGGCTATGTCGGCAAGTTGCGCACCACGTGCGTGGCGACAATGCTGCAGGGCGGACATGCCGAGAATGCGCTGCCCCAATCGGCCACCGCCACCATCAACTGCCGCATCTTCCCGGGTACTCCGCCCGATGAAGTGCAGTCCACTTTGCAACGACTCGCCGGCGCATCGATCAGCGTCACGCGCAAATACGAGCCGATTCAATCAGACCCCTCGCCGTTGCGCAGCGACGTGCTCGCCGCCGTTGAAAAGGCGGCGGCCACATCGGTCGGGGAACCGGTACGGGTAATCCCAGAACAGGTGCCTTACGCCACCGATGGCTCGGTTTTCCGCAACCACGGCATTCCGACCTACGGTACCGAAAGCATCTTCTGGAAAGATAGTGAGACGTTCTCGCATGGACTCGACGAACGCATTCCGGTGGTGTCTTACTATCAGGGCCTGGTGTTCTGGGACTCTATGATTCATTCACTAGCGAGCGCTAAACCCTGACCCCAAAACGGAGCGCCTTTAACGGCGCTCCGTCCGCCATTGTTTCAGTAGGTCTTCGCGTCGCGACTGCATCGCGTGCGCCGCCTGCTCGCGCACGACCCCATAGCCGCGCACCGTCGTCGGCAACGCCGCAATCGCAGCAGCCAAATCGATGCGCTCGCCATCGAGTGTTGCCAACACTTCCGTGATCGTCGCCTCGTACTGCGTAAGCAATTCGCGATCCAGTCGTCGATCGTTAGACCAACGGAACGGGTCAAGCAAACCGCCCCGCAACGAACGTAGTCTTGCCAATCCGCGCAGCACTGGCGTGAACCAAGGCCCGAATTCCATTTTTAGAGGCCGACCCGAGATCGGGTCTTTGCGCGCAAACAAAGGGGGCGCGAGGTGATAAGAGCGGCGCGGTGCGCCCTCGAACTCCGCGGCCAGCTGCGCCGCAAACGCAGGGGCGGTCAACAAACGGGCAACTTCAAATTCATCCTTGATGGCGAGCAAGCGGAAGTAACTGACTTCGACCGCGTGCGTCAGCGTCGTCGAACCCGGAGCAACCGACGCTTCTCTTTGCGCAACCGCTTGCACGAAGGTGTCATATCGCGCCGCATACGCGGCGTCCTGATAATCCACAAGGAATGCCGCCCGTTGCGCGCGGTCCGCAGGCGCCACCGCCGCGGGTCGGATACGGCCTGAGAGCAAAGCGGCGAAGCGATCTGGATCCGCCGCCGCTAGTCGACCGAGCGCGAGCGCCGTGAGATTCAAATCGACCGCGGCCCCATTCAGGCGAATCGCCTCCTGCAGCGACACAAGGCCAACAGGCAACCAGCCCAACTGCAAAGCAAAGCCCAACAGCATTGTGTTCGCGCCAATGGCGTCGCCGAGCAGAACGCCACTGGCGCCGGTCGCCTCCAGGCCACGTACCGCATCAATGCCGGCGGCGGCTTCAAGACACGCCAACTGCTCACCGCTGCGGAAATCAATGTCGCGATTGAGTTGAAAATGCGCAGTCGGGACGAGGTGCTTGTTGAGCGCGACCTGCGTTGTACCGCGCCCAATACAGCGCAGCGCTTCGGTCGACGCCGCCACCAGCTGATCACATCCGAGAACAAGATCAGCCTCCATCGGACCGACACGTGGCGAGACCGGTCCGCGACCGGCGGGCCCGACTTTGACGTGCGAAAAAACGGCGCCGCCTTTCTGAGCTAGGCCGGTCATGTCATAGACGCTGGCCTCGAGCCCTTCAAGGTGGGCCGCCATCGCCAGCACCGCACCCACCGTCACCACCCCCGTGCCACCAATACCGGCGATCAACACAGAACGATTACCGGTAAGCGCGGTAGGCGCGGGTAGCGAGGCCAGATCGTGCGCCTGCACGCTGAATGCACGACGCGCCGGCCGGACACCGGTCAAGGAAACAAACGAAGGACATAGCCCCTCCACACACGAATAGTCCTTGTTGCAACTGGACTGCTCAATGCGCCGCTTACGGCCAAATTCGGTCTCCAGTGGCTCAATGGAGACGCAGTTGGCCTGTTTCGAACAATCACCACAGCCCTCACAAACTAGCGGATTGATCACCATGCGACGATTCGGATCTACCATCCGCCCGCGCTTACGGCGACGACGTTTTTCGGTCGCACAAACCTGATCGTAGATCAGCGCAGAGACACCAGGAACGACGCGCAATTCTTGTTGGACTGATTCCAGTTCGCGCCGGTGGTGTACCGTTGTCCCAGTAACAAAGCCAGGTTCATCCCCATATTTTTCGATGTCATCGCTGACCACCGCAATGCGCTGGATGCGCTCGGCGCGCAACTGCTGCGTCATCTCGGCAACCGACAAGTGTCCTTCGACCAACTGACCGCCCGTCATTGCTACCGCGTCGTTATAAAGAACCTTGTAAGTGATGTTGACGCCCGCCGTGACGGCCGCGCGTACAGCCAACAGCCCACTGTGAAAATAAGTGCCATCCCCTAGATTTTGAAAGACGTGGGGCACTGCGGTAAATGGCGCCATCCCGATCCAGTTCGCGCCTTCCCCGCCCATGTGGGTCGGTGGCAGCGTATGGCGATCCATGAATAGCGCCATGGTGTGACAGCCGATACCACCGAACGCGATGCTGCCCTCCGGCACCTTCGTTGAGGTGTTATGCGGGCAGCCCGAACAAAAATACGGGGTGCGCGACAAACCCACGGCAACACGCTGATCGAGTTCGATCAGCTCTGCCTCTAGCCGCGCAACACGCTGCTGCAAGTCCGCATCACCGAGGCCACCCGCAAGCAGGCGGCGGCCGATCGCGATGGCAATGACCTGTGGATCCAGTGGTACATCCAAGGGCAGCAACGGGCTGCCATCCGGGGCCACTTTGCCGGACAACGCGGGCCGCTCGGTATTGGCGAGGCCATACAACACGCGCGCAGCCTGGGTTTCAACGAACGAGACTTTCTCCTCAATCACGAGAATCTCGTGTTGGTGGCGCGCAAACTCGACCAAGCCTTCGGGCTCCAGCGGACTGATCAGGGCCAACTTGTAGACCCGTAGTCGGGCGCGCTCAAGCGCACGGGCATCGCCCAAACCCAACAACGGCAAGGCGCTCACGACGTCTAACCAAGCCTTGCCGGCCGTGACAATGCCGAGCCCCGTCGGAGCGGCGTGCCCGTGAGTGACCCGATCCAGACGATTCGCGCGCACGTAAGCCAACACACGGGGAATTTTGTGTCGTTGCAACCGGACGTCTTCGCCCAGCGGATCAAAACCAATCCGAATGTGGATGCCGCCTGCCGGGGTCGGCACGTCCGGTGTAAGGATGGACAAACGGTCCGGGGAGACATCCACCGTGGCCGTGGCCTCGACGGTCTCATTCACCGTCTTGAAGCCCACCCAGACCCCCGCGTAGCGAGACAACGCCCAACCATGGGCCCCCAAATCGAGAAATTCTTGCACCGTAGCCGGATACAGGACCGGCAGCCCGTGTGCCGCCAACACCGGATCACTCTGGTGCGATACCGTAGAGCTTTTTCCACCATGATCATCGCCAAAGACCACAAGTACGCCGCCATTCGGCGATGTTCCGGCCCGATTACCATGCTTCATGGGGTCGCCAGAACGGTCCACCCCCGGCCCCTTCCCATACCAGAGCGCATATACCCCATCGACGCGGGCCCCAGGCAACAAGCCCACCTGCTGGGTACCCCAGACCGCCGTCGCCGCGAGATCTTCGTTGACGCCTGGCTCAAAATGCACGCCAGCGGCGCCCAAGTGGCGCTGCGCTGCAGCCAACTGCAGGTCCAATCCGCCGAGCGGCGAGCCGCGGTAGCCGCTGACAAAACCCGCTGTATTCAAACCCACAGCGGTATCGCGAGCCTTTTGCAGCAGCAGCAATCGCACCAAGGCCTGCGTGCCATTCAACAGTACCCGGCCGCGCTCCAGCGCATAGCGATCCTCGAGCTGTACCGAGACCTGCATGAACCGCTCCCAAAAAGCGCCGGGGGCTCCGGAACGCCAAGGATACTCTGCCACAAGACGCCTTTGAGACAGGCATGGACGGACGCCCGCCCGGTGGGTAGCCTCGCGGCCATGAGCATCTGGACCCGCCCCCCCGATCTGCACGAGATCAACCGCACCCATGTCGTCGGCTTGGCCCGACACCTGGGCATTCAAATCACCGACTTCGACAACGAGTCGCTGACCGCCACCATGCCCATTACTGCCGCCCTTGCCCAGGGCGACGGACTATTAAACGGTGGCGCCTCCGCAGCACTTGCAGAAATCACGGCCGGCATCGCCGGCGAACACTGCATTGATGCGACCCGACAGTGTGTAGTGGGGCAGGAAATCAATGTCAGTCATCTGCGCTCGGCAAAAGCCGGCGCGGTCACGGCCACGGCGCGACCGTTGCGATTAGGCGCGCGTAGTCAGGTATGGCAGGTTGAATTGCGCGACGATGCCGGTCAGCTGATCGCCGTCTCGCGCCTGACGAGTGCAATATTGGAGCGACGTGGGAGCACTGTATGAAGATTTATGTGCGGATTGCCCTTGGCTTGATTACCCTGAGTCTGGCCGCGTGCGGCAATAAAGGCCCTCTCGTGCGCCCTTCTGCCCCCCATCCGAAAGTCGCGCTGCCCAGCCCGCTCACGCCGCCTGCAAGCAGCCACCAATGAGCGACACCGAACGACTGTATCTGGTCGACGGCTCGTCCTATCTGTATCGCGCCTTCCACGCGCTGCCGCCATTTGCAAATGCCCGCGGCGAACCCACGAACGCTGTGTTCGGGGTAGTCAACATGCTGCAAAAATTTCTGCGCGAGACGCGACCCACCCATATAGCCGTTGTTTTTGACGCCCCCGGCCGTACTTTTCGCGACGATTTATTCGAGGCATACAAGGCACATCGCCCCCCTATGCCAGACGACCTGCGGTCACAGATCGCTCCGGTGCTGGCTGCAGTAGAAGGTCTTGGTTTGCCGCTACTGCGCATCGAAGGGGTTGAAGCCGATGACGTGATCGGCACACTCGCCCGACGCGCCGCGGCGGCCGGAATGCAGGTCGTCATTTCCACTGGCGACAAAGACATGGCGCAGTTGGTCGATGACCAAATCACCTTGGTCAATACAATGACCGGGAGCGCGATGGACGCAAACGGTGTGCGCGCCAAATTCGAGGTCGATCCCACGCAAATAGTCGACTATCTGGCGTTGATCGGTGACAGTTCCGACAACATTCCCGGAGTACCCAAGGTCGGGCCTAAGACCGCTGTCAAATGGTTGGCGCAGTACCGATCCATCGATGCGATCGTGGCGCATGCGGCCGAGATCGAAGGCAAAGTCGGAGAAAGCCTGCGGGCAAATCTGGCGCAATTGGATCTCTCGCGACAACTGGCAACGATCCGCTGCGATGTCGAACTGCCGATGGGGCCGGCGGATCTGCGCTTACGGGCGGCGGATACCACCCTGCTCGCTGCGCTCTACCGGGACCTCGAATTCCGTGGACTGTTGCGCGAACTGGGCGTGGATCCCGGCGTTGCGCCCATGGCGCCACCAGCGAGCACCGATACCGCCGCGCCCACCGCGGCGCCGCAAGACCCGGCAATCACCGCGATGCTGGCCGCACCCCGACACTACGAAACGGTGTGCGACGAGCCAAAATTGGCGTCCTGGATCGCCCGCCTTGTGGCGGCGCCTCACTTCGCCTTCGATACGGAAACCACCTCGCTGGACTACATCACCACCGAAATCGTCGGGGTGTCCTTTGCCACGGCGCCTGGCATTGCGGCCTACGTACCCATCAGACATCGTTATCCAGGTGCGCCAGACCAGTTGTCCGCCGAACTCGTATTGGGTCAATTGAAACCTCTGCTCGAAGATTCTCAACGGATCAAAGTGTTACAGCACGGCAAATTCGACACCCACGTACTGGCCAATGCGGGCATACAACTCGAAGGCGCGCGCTTCGACACCATGCTCGAGTCGTACGTCCTCGACTCCGTCGCCACCCGGCACGACATGGACTCGCTGGCGCAGCACTATCTGGGCACCACCACGGTCAAGTACGAGGAGGTCGCTGGCAAGGGCGCCAAGCAGATCAGTTTTGATCAAGTGCCTATTGAAACGGCGGCGCCTTATGCGGCCGAAGATGCGGACGTTACCCTGCGCTTGCATGCGCTGCTGTATAGCAAACTCGTGCAAGAGCCGCGCTTGTTGGCGCTTTACGAAACCCTCGAACAGCCCGTCGCCCGGGTACTGGCCCGCATGGAGCGTACCGGCGTCCGGGTCGACCCCGCGTTTCTGCGCGCACTCGGCAATGAGTTCGGGCGCCGACTGACCGAATTGGAGAGCGAAGCCCACACCCTGGCCGGCGGCCCCTTCAATTTGGACTCGCCCAAGCAACTGCAACAAATCTTATTTGAACGGCTCGCCATTCCCGTGGTGCGACGAACGCCCACCGGCCAACCCTCGACGGCGGAAGACGTGCTGGAGGAACTGGCCGGCACGCATCCCCTGCCCAAATTGATTTTGGCGTATCGGGGGCTGGCAAAATTACGCGGCACCTATACTGAGTCGCTGGCCGCTCAAGTACATCCAAAGACCGGTCGCATCCATACTTCGTATCATCAGGCAGTGACCGCAACGGGGCGGTTGTCCTCGTCTGACCCCAATCTCCAGAACATACCGATCCGCACACCGGAAGGCCGTCGTATCCGCCAAGCATTCGTGGCGCCAGCCGGTCGGCTCATTATGGCTGCGGATTATTCCCAGATTGAGTTGCGCATCATGGCGCATCTATCTGGCGATACCGGTCTGCTGAGCGCCTTTGCCGAAGGGCGCGACGTCCACGAAGCGACCGCAGCAGAAATGTTCGGTGTGATCCCATCAGCGGTGACGGGCGAACAACGTCGTGCAGCCAAGGCCATTAACTTCGGGCTGATGTATGGCATGTCCGCCTTTGGGTTGGCGGGACGTCTCGACGTCAGCCGCCCAGAAGCGCAGCAATACATCGACCGCTATTTTGATCGCTACCCCAGCGTGCGTCGCTATATGGACGAGACGCGGGCGCGGGCGCGGGAGATGGGCTATGTCGAAACCGTCGAGGGTCGACGGTTGTATTTGCCGGACATCCGCGCTCGTAACAAGCAGTTGCAGCAATACGCGGAGCGGGCAGCCATCAACGCGCCGATGCAAGGGACGGCAGCCGATATCATCAAGCGCGCAATGCTGGCGGTCGACTCGTGGATTCAAACCAGCGCGGCACCGGCCACGCTGATCATGCAAGTGCACGACGAACTCGTGTTAGAAGTCGATGAAGGCGCAGTCGACTCGGTGCGCGAGCGCCTCACCACCCTCATGGTGGGTGCCGCCGCGCTGCGTGTACCCCTGGAGGTCAGCGTCGGGGTCGGCCGCAATTGGGACGAGGCACACTAGCGCGTTTTCTAAAATTCTGACGCGGGCACCGGAACTTTTAGTACAGACCCCGGTCTCAATCACTGTGCGTTGCAAGACGCACCCTGCTCGACTCCCTTGGCAGGGTTTTGTCCGGCCCACCCCTGGCCGGACTGTTGCTCTAACCCGGCGGTGGCCCATCCCCCGCTGGGGTTTTTTCTCTCAGAAACGCCTTCAACGCCTTGCGCGCCTCATCCACACCGGTTTTTTTCGGCGCAGAGAGCAACTGGGCCGTGGCAGTATCTCCCAGTTGCCGGCGCACACCAGCCAACACGGATGCGCCCTGATTACGGGTCAACTTGTCCGCTTTGGTCAGTAGCACGTGTACCGCCCGGCCACAGGATCGGGCGTACTGGATCATCTGCAGGTCCTGCTCACCGAGTCCGCGGCGGACGTCGACAATCAGGAACAAGGCCTTGAGCGTCGAGCGACTGCTAAAGTAGGCCTCTAGCAGCTTTTTCCAGTGTTCTTGCAGGGGACGCGGCACTTTGGCGAAGCCGTAGCCGGGCAAATCGACCAGGCGTCGGCCCGGCTCGAGCTCAAAAAAGTTGACCAGCTGCGTCAGTCCGGGGGTCTTCGAGGTCCGCGCCAGGCCATTGCGTTGCGTAATCGCATTGATCGCGCTCGATTTTCCGGAATTCGAACGGCCGCCGAAGCAGACTTCCGCCCCGGTATCGGGGATGAACTGGTTCGGCTCATGGGCGCCCGCGAGGTAGTGTGCATGGGGAAAAGCCGACATCGTGTAGAATCCAGCGTTCGCTTGGGCCTAGGAGTCTAACAGGGCCGAGCGACTGCCCAACCGGAGCCATCGGATCTATGAAGAGTCGACTTGCCGCGGCCACCCTGGCCGCCTCCCTGATTGCCCTGCATCTCGCCATGCCCGCTCGCGCCAGCAGCGCGGTCGGTAACGCCGACGCCGGCGCCGCCAAGGCGGCCGTCTGCGGCGCCTGCCACGGCGCCACCGGGAATAGCGTGAACCCCGAATGGCCGAGCCTCGCCGGCCAGCACCACGAATACCTCGTTGAGCAACTGGCTGCACTCAAGTCAGGTGTCCGCGTGGCGCCCCTGATGAACCCCATGGCCGCTGCGTTGTCCGAACAGGACATGGCGGATCTGGCTGCCCACTTTGAGAAACAGACGCTCGTTGGCCTGGAGACGGGCAGCGAGGTCTGGAAGGCGGGCGAGAAGTTGTACCGCAGCGGCGATCCGGCGCGCGGTATTCCGGCCTGTGCCGCCTGTCATGGCCCCGAAGGACGGGGCAATGGCCCGGCGCGTTGGCCGCAGGTGCGGGCACAACAACCGGCCTACGTCACCACCCAACTGCAGCATTACGCAGCCCGTGCTCGTTACCAGGCAAACGCCAAAGGGACGCCTACTGGCGCAGAATTAATGTATGACATCGCCAAGCGTCTGACCGAAGACGATATCAAAGCGCTGACTGCCTACCTGCAAGGTCTGCGCTAAAACCCATACCCCTCAGCCGCATCGCGGGTGAGGGGTTGTTCTGCATTGCCGAACATCGGCTCGGCCGAAACGAGGAGTCTCCATGAAGAAATTTCTGATGGGCATCGCCGTGATCGCTCTCTTCACGGTGGTCATTTCGACCGTCGGGATGCTGCGCCATGCGGGCCATTCCAGCGTTGCGCACCGCGCTACGGTTGCGCATATTTCCGTGCATAACGCCGCCACCGGGGCGAGTGAAAAAACCAGCGGTATGGCCGAAGAAAGTGATACAGCAGACGTGCCATCCGGCTTTTCGCCCATTGCCGCGGCAGTTGCCGCCACGACCCCATCCGTCGCTGCGGCGATCCCCTCGCGTTGGATCGATGGCAAGAACTACGCCACGCTCGTGCCGGCGCAGCCGACCTCGGCATCGCCCGACAAAGTCGAGGTGGTGGAGGTGTTCTGGTACGGCTGCCCGCATTGCTTCGCAATCGACGCGTCGCTGGAAGCGTGGCGCAACAAAACCAAGGCCCCCTACGTGGAGTTCACCCGAGTGCCAGTAATGTGGGGCCCCGTGCACAAAGCGCACGCGCGCTTGTTTTATACGATTGCGGCGCTAGGCAAGCTCGAGCAACTGCATTCGGTGACCTTCCGAGAGATCCACGTCAAGAACAATCCGCTGGTCTCGCGCACGGGTGACGAACAGGAAACCGAGCAGTTACAGAAGCGATTCTTGACGGAAAATGGGGTCAGTGCAGCCGACTTTGACAAGACCTACCGCTCTTTTTCGGTGGAGAGCAAGTTGGCCCGCGCGGATGAGTTGAGCAAGCGCTATAAAGTCGCGGGCGTGCCTTTCTTTGTGGTCAACGGTAAGTACACCACCGACGTCGGCATGTCGGGCGGCGAACCACAGTTGCTCACCCTGATCGACGACTTGGCCGCAGCCGAACACAAGCACTGATCGGAGCATCTATCGATCGCAACACGCCCGCCTAGTGCGGGCGTGTTCGTTTTGGGGCCTGCGTGCACCACCAGTAGACGCGCATCACGAGGCATTTACGCCTCGCAGCGGCGCGACCACCGACCTGCGCCCTGGTGATTCTCGACCTCCGCGCGGGCCTTAGTGGGACACGACCCCGTTCTGTTGGATATAAGTCGCTCGATCGGTCTTCAGGTAACGGCGACTCACCGCGGGGTTACCCTCCTTCGGTGCCCCGCGCGCGTAAGCTGCCGCCGTTTCCCGTACCACCGCGTCCCTTCTCGCAGACGCGGCCCGAGCGGCGTTGGACTTCGCCTGCGCGCGCGTGCCTGCCTGCGCGTTTGCATCCGGCGTTTTTGGCGCCGCGGTTTTGGCGATGGCCGCTGGAGGGACTACCGTTGCCGCTAGCGTGGCAGCGGCCCGCGTCTCCGGTGCAGATCCCGCTGTCGTCGCGGGGACTGTGTCGGCGACCTCGCTCGTATACAACACCACGCAGGTTGCGCCGGCGGTGGGTATATTCGTCAGGGACTGCGTACCAGCGGCGTCCGTACAGCTGTAAGTGGTCTGGACAGCGACGGCCTGCGCCACAACGGGCAGCACAGCGCAGCAACACAGTAACGGCAATAATCTCTTCATGACAGATCCCTCCATACGGGGATATTGGAATGCGTCGGTTAAAAGGCCGGCGCGGGTAATGCAATCCTGGTAAGACTTCCGTTTCACGGCACGATCCAATCGCTTTCGGGTACCACCTGCCCATCCGGGCCAAAGTGCACGAGGTAGGCGCCTTTGGACGCAAAGCGTTGATCTGATCCGAGCGACAGGCGGGGGTAAACCGTCGTGCCTTCTCTTTGCAGGAAACGGCTGCCTGCGCCGCGCAAGGACTGTAGCGCCACGGGTCCACGACTCTCGAAGGCTACCCCGGTGTTTGACCCTTCCTGCAGACGCACGTGGCTGGAGGTACTGCTGAAATATTCCGACTCGGCGCGAGCGAGTTCGCGCCGATCAATCATTGCTTCCGCACGTTCGATCAAATAATCGCGGTGCAGATTGTTGAGCATTTCGGCGATGGTGTCAGTGAAAAACGAAAACGCAAAAAACACCTCCGATTGCATCGTCTCATCCACTAGCGGCAGCTTGCGCTGCGCGAGCCAGGCACGAAAGTACGACAAATTTCCCGTTCTTAGCGCCGGCAGCTCATACGGATAGATGACACCGGAGACCGAGCGCCACGGTGTTGGCAATACAGTCGGATCGGCCACGCCCAGCGTGCCGGAGAACCAGATCTGACCACGGGGCGGAGTCAGATCGGCCAATGCGGGCAACTCTTCAGCGGGCAACCAGATCACGACCGCATCTTCTGCTGTCAGATCCGCCATCGCGGTGGCCAGCGCGACGTGGTCTCCCTGTGGCAGCACCCGTACGGTGGACTGGATACGGGATCCAGACAACGCCCCGGTGAGCACAGCACATGCCGCTGTGGCTGCGACATCGGTACCGCGCAATTGTACGACTCGGCGGATAGGCGCGGGGTTCGATTCACGCCAATAGTGGGCGAGGACTCGCGCCTCCAGATTCACGCCGGCATTGAAGTAGAGCGTGTAGCGCGGGGACACCGAGGGCGAGGCCACGCTCGGAAACCAGCACGGCACCGCCGCACGATCACAGAACGCATCCACCGCACCCCAATCGTGGCCGCCGAGACCCGAGACCAGCGCAAAGACCGGCGCTTTTGCATACAACGCGTCGAGCTGTTCGGACCAGGTCTCCGGTGCACCTTGCAGTTTCCAAAGATCGAGCGCCCAACGGCGCTCTGTCCCTAACACCAGTTCAGCCGCAGAGGTCATGTGGTGGCGTGTGACGGACCCGGCCACTTTGGTGCTGCCGTTCTTCTGCTGCACAATGCGCGTCACCATATCGATGAAAATCGCGCGCCGTGCCGGCGCGACATCCGGCGTAATCACCGTCGCAATGCGAATCGTGTCAGCCGTGACGCCGGGGGACCAGCTCACTGACAAGCCTTTGAGGTAGCCCACCAATGCGCTCAGGTCCGCAGGCTCCAGCGCATAGCGAGGCATCACTGCACTGGCGAGTCGCCCATCCGGATAACGGCCGCTGCGCACCAAATTGCCCACTTCATTGTCCGTATAGGGCTCGTGCCGCAAATTGAAGGCCTTGCCTGTGCGGGGGTCCATCGTCGCAATGACTCGATCGCCGGCACCAAACAGCGCATTTCCGGTAATAGGGGGTGTCTGCACTTCCCCCTCCACTCCGCCCATCCCACTAGGCCGGTGGCAGTGCGCGCAGGCTGAAATTTCGCCGGGCTCAATGGAAGCCCCTTGGCGTACACCAGTTAGTAAGGCGCCGTTACCTAGGACACCGTCCTCATAGATTCTGCGACCCACCGCATCCGCCTGCACGGACCGGGCGCCGAGCATCGACAGCATCAGCAGGACACAGGCGACACCACGCCCCAGTGGGGGCACTCGATAGGCCTCTACATAGCGCCTGCGGATGCCAGGCGTCTTCACGGCGGCTCCGTTCCCACTAGTTCGAGATCAAAGCGCAACACTTCATGGGGACCGAGGTCGCTGTCGCGGCCGCGTTCGCCGTAGCCCAATGCCGCAGGCAGCACGACCTTCCATCGAGAGCCCACCGGCATTAACTGCAGCACTTCTTTGAGGCCCGGGATCGTCTGCGCCACAATCAGTCGGCCGGCGGATCCATCTTCGGGACTGGCGTCGAACTCCACGCCGCTCAGCAAAGTGCCGCGATAACGCACTTGCACAACGCTGTGCAGCGTCGGCTTGACGCCTGCACCGGCGCTCTCAATTTGGTACTGCAACCCACTGGCAGTAATCACCACACCGGGAACGGTCCCGTTCTTCTGCAAGAACTGCGCACCATCTTGGCGTGCGCGCTCGCCTTGCTGCCTTCGATTCATCACCATGTTCTTGCGCATTTCCTGCTGCACGCGCGACATGATGGCTTTTAACTCTTTTTCTGAAATGAGCAGAGCTTTCGTATTGTCAGACAAGCCATCCCTAAATCCGCGAAGCAGCATTTC
>CAIVRI010000041.1 GCA_903908265.1 uncultured Pseudomonadota bacterium | reverse complement strand
CGCGCCATGGGATGGCGCGCGATACCACAAAGATTTGCTGCCGCTCGAATATGTCACCGGCGACATGGCCGGCCGACTGGACAGTCCGCTGTACGGGATGTTCCGCATTGGCGCTCAATTGTCGCGTGCGCCGCCGGCCGGTATCCGGATCCAGCAAGCGTACCTATCGCCACCTAGTCGACTGACCGATGCCACTGTGCGGTGGGATGGGGAATGGACGATTACCTATGAGACGTTTCGCGATATGGGGCTGGCCTACTCTGTCGGTCTGATTCTCATTTACTTGCTGGTCGTGGCGCAGTTCGGCTCCTATGGGATCCCGCTGGTGATCATGGCACCGATTCCGCTGACGATCATCGGGGTCATGCCAGGTCATGCTCTATTGGGCGCTCAATTTACGGCCACCTCCATGATCGGCATGATCGCCTTAGCGGGCATCATCGTACGCAACTCCATTCTTTTGGTTGACTTCATCAATAGAGAAATAAGTGCCGGTACTGCATTAGCCGACGCCGTCGTGCGCGCGACCGCCATTCGCACGCGTCCCATCTTATTGACGGGCATTGCCGCAATGACGGGTGCATTTTTCATTATCGATGACCCCATCTTCAACGGTCTGGCCACTTCATTGATCTTCGGTATTCTTGTTTCAACCGCGCTCACCCTCGTCCTAATCCCAGTTTTGTATTTCGGCTACCGCCAGCGCACCGAGCCCCGAACGCACGGAGCCCTCCAGAGCGGGGTGCAATCATGAAGCAAACTAGCGTTATTGGCGCTGCGGTTGCGAGCATCGCGAGCGCACTTCGCTTATGCAAGAGCGCGGTGGCTAGGCTTCCGCCACTGAGCTCCAATGCAACACCATTGCGTGACTTTGTGCGAAAGACGCTTAAACGACTCTGCTCTCAAGAGAAGAAATTAATGCAGCGCATGGTCAGCGCGCTCGGCCTGTGTATTGTCCTTGTGCTGGGCGCTGGGGCCGAGAATATCGACGAGGCGCTGGCCATGGCCCGTCGTGCCAATACCACAATCGCGGCAGCAACGCTCTCTGCAGAGGCGGCCCATTCGGCCCGTGTGGCAAGTGAGCGCAGCCGACTTCCCTCGCTCGACGTCAACGGCAGTTGGGCCCGACTGGAACACTCCCCCACACTGGATATGATGACGCCAGCAGGTCGCTTGCAATCACCGTCTATTTTCAAAGACAACACTATCAAGATTGCGGGCGCGAACATCACCCTACCGCTTTATACCGGTGGCAAGCTTGCTGGCAGTATCACGGCCAGTAAGGCCGAATCTGAGCTCGCAGACGCCAATGCGGTGCGTACGGATGCGGATATTAGACTCGCCGTCGTTGGCGCTTACTTAGAAGTTCTGCGCGCACGCGCAGCCGTGGCTGTGGGGCGGACCCGTGTTGATGCATTGCAGTCGCATGCAACGACTGTGCAACGACTGTACGAGCACGAAGGGGTTCCGAAAACAGATCTCCTAGCCGTTGCAGTCGTATTGGAGAACGCGCGGGCCGATGCACTCCAAGCATCCGGCTCCGCGCAGGGAGCCGAGGAAGCTTATAACGAGCTCGTCGGTGAGCCCCTCGAGCGCGCTGCCCTATTGGACGAACCGACGCCACTGGTGAACCATGACCGTGGCGACCTGGCACTACTGACCGCGGAGGCCTTAGAGCACCGTCCGGAACTGCAGGCATTGGCGGCCGAGCGCGAGGCCCTTCTAGCAGCAGCACGTGCCACGCATGCCGATGCATTACCCCAAATTGGCCTGCGGGCCGGATGGCAGCATTTGGAGACACAGATTCTGGACCGCAACGACGTGGCCTCCATCGGACTCGGCTTCGAGTGGAAGGTGTTTGACGGTGGCCAGACGGCCGCCCGCGTGTCCTCTTTGCAGCTCAAGTCACGGGCTGTTGCGCGACTGTTGGATGAGGCCAAGGTCGGGATCCGCCGCGAGGTCAACGCTGCGCTGCGTGCGATAGCCGAATCCCAGTCCCGCCTGGAAGCAGGCACCCACGCGGTCGCCGCCAGCGCAGAAAACTTGAAGCTCACCCTACGCCTGTACCAAACTGGCCTTGTAACCAATACCGCGGTCCTCGAGGCGACCAGCGCCAGCGCAGAAGCGCAATTACGGCGCGACACCGCGTTCTACGATACTGCACGGGCAAATTATCAGCTCCGGCATGCCCTCGGTCGCCTATAGCGGATCAGACTTTGCGCACGAACTCCGACTTCAGTTTCATATCCCCGAACCCTTCGATCCAGCAATCAATATTGTGATCACCCTCGGTGAGCCGGATATTCTTCACCTTGGTACCGGATTTCAGCGCTGAACCGGCGCCTTTCACTTTTAAATCCTTGATTACAGTGACCGTATCTCCGGTGGCCAATACCTTGCCATTTGCATCCTTATGGACAACGGCATCGTCCTCGGTCACCGGCGCGCTGGCCACGCCGTCGGACCATTCGTGCGCACACTCAGGGCACACCCACTGCGTGCCATCGTGATAAGTAAACGTCGAAGCACACTGTGGGCAGGGCGGTAACGGGGCGGTCATAGCAGACGTCCGGGTCGTCGAGGGGCGCTGAGCATAGCCGACCGGGCCGTAGGGCAGTCAGACTTCGTAGGGCAGCCCGCACAACGCCGACGGAACCCCACTAGCCCAACACCCCAGTGGCTCCCATTCCCCAAGCATGGCGGGCCAACTAAACATCCGTGTATGCTACGCTTCATTAAAGCGACCCTCTGTTGCGGCATCGCAACATTGCTGCTGCTGATCACCGCCAACCGCTTGCCCGGCCGAGTGGACAGGGCTGGCCTCTGCTTCGTTACTAGCGACTGATGATTCATCTTCTCGAGAGGAAAACTCCCATGCGTTCCAAGCTCTCCTATGCGATTGCCGCCATCCTCGGCGGTCTCGCGACCGCCAATGCGGTCGCCGCCGATAATGACGCGCTCGACGAGGTCATCGTGACGGCACAGCGCCGTTCAGAAAATATGCAGAACGTGCCCATTTCCATGCAGGCCTTCACTGAAAAGGCGCTGTCAGAACTGCACGTGCAGACCTTTGATGACTACATCAAATACTTGCCGAACGTATCTTCAGCGAACAATGGTCCTGGGCAAAATGAAATCTTCATGCGCGGCCTGTCCGCCGGCTCGCAACCTAGTCAAGGATCCGGCACGACCGCTGCGTTCCCGAACGTCGCTATCTACCTCGACAACCAGTCCGGCCAACTCCCCGGCCGCAATCTGGATGTCTATGCGGCTGACCTGAACCGCATCGAAGTACTGGAAGGCCCACAGGGCACCCTATTCGGCTCCGGCGCAGAGGCCGGCATGGTTCGCTACATCACCAACGAACCGAAACTCGGCAAGTTCGAAGGTAGTTTTAAGGCCGGTTATAGCATCACCGCGCACGGCGACCCGAACTCGAACGCAACAGGCGTGATCAACCTCCCGATCAACGACAAATTCGCGCTGCGCGCCGTGGTCTACAACGATCAACGCGGCGGCTACATCGACAATGTACCCGCCACATTCACGCGCAAGAACACGGACGTCGGCATTCACTACGCGAACTACCCAGCGGATGCGAATGGCAACTGCCCCGACATGCTGCCCAACAATGGCTACTGCGTACCGCCTAATGCCGCCGCGGTCAACAACAATGCCATCGCTGGCAGAGCGATCAACCCAGCCACCTACAAAGGTCTGCGGGTCTCCGGCAAGTATCAGTTCAATGACGATTGGGACCTGTTGGTTTCGCAAACTTACCAGACCCTCGATACGGCCGGCGTGTTCTACCAGCAGCCCTACGGCTCGAATGGCGAGAAGTTGCAGCCGCTGCAAGTCACGCTATTCAACCCCTCCTACAACCATGACCAATTTCAGAGCACTGCCTGGACCTTAAATGGAAAAATTGGCGCTTTGAAGGCGGTCTACACTGGCGGTTATCTCATCCGCAATGTGTCGCAGGTTAGCGATTACACGAACTATTCGCGCGGCGTCTACGCGGACTACTACCAATGCTACGGAGCGCACACCGGACCGAGCGGCGCCTCACTCGATGCCACCTGTTTTTCACCCGCCGTAATCTGGCGCTCTGTGGAACGGAATGAGCATTTACAGCACGAACTGCGGCTGTCGACGCCGGACGATTGGCGCTTGCGTGCGCTTGGTGGCGTCTATTACGAAGACAACAAGTTGTATGACCAGTCGGACTGGCGTTACAAGACGGTCCCGGGCTGTTCTGCAAGCGTCACCGATGGCTGCTTTACGCCAACTGGCACCGTACCCGGCACCACCGTGGTCAACCCAGGCGTGCGCGACGCGAACAGTTCCTTCTATCAGGATGACGTGCGCGAAGTAAAGCAAACCGCCTTCTTCTTGTCGGTCGACTACGACCTCATTCCGAAGGTGTTAACCGCGACCGTCGGCACCCGGCACTTCTCGTTCAAGAACTCGTTAAAAGGTGACGTTGCCACCAGCTTCTACTGCTTTGAACAGGGCGTGATCGCTGGCGGCTGCATCAAAGGCTACGACCTTAACCAACAGAAGCTAGCGGATACCGAGTCCGGCTGGAGGAGCCGCGCCAACCTGACCTGGCACCTGTCACCGAACATGATGCTGTACTACACCTTCAGTCAGGGTTTCCGTCCAGGTGGCTTCAACCAGAACGGCGGCGCCTTGCATGCCTATGGTACGGATGGCATTCAACAGTACGCTGTGCCCAGTTCCTACGCACCGGACAAGCTCGACAACAATGAGGTCGGTTGGAAAGCGACGTTCCTCAATGGACACCTGCAGTGGAACGGCGCCTTCTACAAAGAGAAGTGGCAGAACGTGCAAGTCTCTCTGTTCAATCCCGGCCTCGTTGGCAATGTCTTTTACAATTCGAACGGCCAGAACTTCGATCTACAAGGGTTGGAAACGTCGCTGGTCTTCCGTCCAATTGGCGGTCTGACACTGCAAGCGGCCGCATCATGGAACCAAAGCAAGCAGACCAATTCGCCGTCCTTGATCGCAAACAACCCGAACAGCAATAATTTCGGCAAACCAATTACGACCAATTGCGACTCCACTGGCAGCAACTGTGTAGGTGTTTCTAACGTCTACGGGCCGCCAGGCTCACCGACGGCCGATTCGCCGCCGCTACAGTTCAGCCTGCGGGCACGGTACGAATTCTCGTATAGCGATACTGTGGAAGGCTTCTTCCAAGTCGGTGCCTCGCACGTGGCGCACTCTTACACACAAGCGGGTGCAAACCCACCACTCGTGACGGGGGACCCGATTACGACCGGTCGGCTACGCTTCGAGGATCCTGCGTACACCACCTTTGATGCCTCTTTGGGCTTCTCGAAGGACCAGTGGATCGTCACGCTGTATGGCGAAAATTTAAGTGATGCGAATGTGCCGGTATTTACCAGCACCGATCAATTCATTGTGGCGCAGACGCCGCTGCGGCCCCGGGTGCTGGGCGCTAGCATCGAGTTCAAGTTCTGATCACAACAGCCCACATCGACGCGGCGTGATTGCACCGCAAAGAGGCCGACGCAAGTCGGCCTCTTCTTTTGCACCGTTGCTAGAGAGTCTGTTTGGAGAATCCCTACTACTGGTTTCTAGGGAGCCCCGCCCAGCGCCTTGACCAGCGCCACATGCGCCTGCAGGCGACGACTGTCCACAGTGATGTGGGTGGTTTCGGCACTGAGCGCTGCGCCCTCTGCGATCACCACATTCAAATAACTAACGGTGCCAGCTCGGTACTGGTTCTCCGTTACGCGCAGCGTTGCGCGTGCCGCCGCCACAGCGCGTCCCGTCGCTTCCGATTCTGTCTCTAACGCCCGTAGATTGGCCAAGGCATCATCCACCGACTGAAAGGCCCCCAGAACGGCGCCGCGGTAGTTCGCTGCCGCCGCATCGTAGTTCGCCTTGGCCTGTCGGTTCTGGGTGATCCGCGTGCCGCTGGCAAGCAGGGACTCGGCCATCTGCGGTCCAAAAGTCCAATACTCTGCCGGCACCTTGAAAAGATTTTTCCAAGCAGACCCAGAGTAACCGGCCGTGCCACTCAGAGACAGCGTTGGAAACCACGCGGCACGGGCAATACCGATCTGCGCATTGGCGACGACGACGCGTCGTTCCGCCGCCGCCACATCAGGCCGTCGCTCTAACAAAGTGGCTGGCAGGGAGCCGGGAACGGGCGGCAGGCTCGGGAGCGCGGCGACCGGGACCAAGGACAGCGCCTCTGGCGTGCGACCCGTGAGCACCGCAATATCGTGTTCCAGCACCGAGCGCTGCGCCCCAAGGTCTGCGTACTCGGCCTGCGCTGACGCCAAAGTGGACTCCGCCTGCGTCACGTCGGTACGGACGGCGATACCAGCCGCATACCGATTGCGGGTGATTTCGAGCGACCGTTGGTAGGAGTCGATAGTCGTTGCATACAGCGCCCGGCTCGAGTCCAGTGCGCGCAGTTGCACATAGTCGGTGGCCAGCCGTGACTCGATCGAGAGTCGCGCAGCGCCAAGGTCACCCTCACTGGCCGCGATGGTCGCTTGCACCCCTTCTAGTCCGCGACGCAAGCGACCCCATAAATCCATTTCCCAATTACCCGTGAGCCCCGCACGATCTTGCGTCTGTACCGTCACCGAGGCCAACGGCACATTGGGCGAAACCGCCCCGCGGGACCGAATGGCGCTGCCGGTAGCGGACACGGTCGGCAACAGCGCACCAATGCCCTGCGCCATCAAGGCCTGACTCGAGTGCCAACTGGCCTCGGCCGCCGCGATTGTCGGATTGGCCGCATCGGCATCCTGCTCCAATCCATCCAACACGGAATCACCATAGACGCTCCACCACGCACCGCGCGGCGCGGCGTCCGTCGGCTGAGCGGGTTGCCAGGCTTCCTTGAACGCCGCCGGCACGACCAGCGCCGGGCGGTGGTAATTTGGGCCGACAGCACAAGCACCCAGCGCCAGACTGGCCGTGAACGCCACCAACACTCTCATAGGGGTCATGCTTGCTCCAATAGAGACAATCGGGCACGCAACGCGGCGCGACGCACACGCCAGCGGTCGAGTCCAAGGTAAATCACAGGCGTCGTATACAGCGTCAGCACCTGACTGAGCAGCAGGCCTCCGACAATGGCCACGCCCAAGGGCTGCCGCATTTCGGTACCGTCTCCCTGCCCAAAGGCGAGCGGCAGGGCACCGGCCGCCGCTGCTACGGTTGTCATCAAAATCGGCCTGAAACGCCGCGTGCAGGCCTCCAGAATCGAGTCCCGCGGCGAAAGCCCCTCATCGCGTTCCAACTGAATCGCCACGTCGATCATCATGATTGCATTCTTCTTCACGATGCCAATCAGCAAGATGACACCGATCAAAGCGATTAACGTGAAATCAAATCGTGTTGCGATCAGCGCTAACAAGGCGCCAACGCCGGCCGATGGCAAGGTCGACAGGATAGTCACGGGATGGAGCGCACTTTCGTACAAGATACCGAGAATCAAATACATCGCCACAATGGCACCCAGGATCAACCAAGGATTATTCTGGGAGGAACTCTGGTAGAGCTTAGCGCTGCCTTGGAAGCTACCCTGCACCGTGGGCGGGGCGCCGAGATTGGCGAATGCGCGCTCAATCGCGGCCGACGCGTTCGACATGGCGACGCCTTCCGCCAAGTTGTACGAAATAGTGGACGCCGGAAATTGCCCTTGGTGATTGACTGACAGCGGAGAGGTTCCCGGCACCACGTTCGCAACAGCCGTCAACGGCACCTCATGCCCTGCTGGCGACTGAAACAGCACAGAACTGAGCGCATTGGGGCTTTGCAGGTAGTTAGAATTGGCTTCCATGACGACGTGATACTGATTCAGCGGATTGTAAATGGTCGCCACCTGACGCTGACCAAACCAGTCGTACAAGGTCGCATCCACTTGCTGAAAATTAAGCCCGACCCGAGCCAGGCTATCGCGGTCGAAAGTCGCAACCGTCGCAAGCCCCTTGTCCTGCGAGTCGGTGTTCACATCAGCCAACTCGGGCAGTACGGACAGCGCCGCACGGACCTTGGGCTCCCATTCACGCAGCGCTAACAGTGAGTCCGCCTGCAGGGTGTACTGGTACTGGGCACTGCTGGGTCGACCCCCGGTGCGCACGTCTTGCGCTGCTTGCAGAAACACACTGGCCCCAGGTTCTTGGGAGAGTTTTGGCCGCAATCGGGCAATGACGCGATCCGCACTGATCCCGCGTTCCCGCACCGGCTTTAGTGCGACAAATACGAAACCGCCATTACGCTGCCCGCCCCCGGTAAAAGCACCTACTTTTTCGACCGCCGGATCCGCCTTAATCACGCTGACGAGATGCTGCATCTTCTCCTGCATCGCCTGAAAAGAGAGGCTTTGGTCACCTTGCACGCCACCCATCAGACGGCCTGTATCTTGTTGCGGGAGGAAACCTTTAGGCACCACGACATACAGGAATACGTTTAAAGCGATAGTGGCCGCCAGTAGAAATAACACCAGCCGTCCGTGATCCAGCGCCCACTCAAGAGACCTACGATAATCAGCGCGCGTCCCCAAAAACCAACGCGCAAATGCCCCCTCCTTACCAGGGATCGCATCAGGCCGCCGCGCCTTCAGCACATGCGCCACCATCATCGGGGTGGTCGTTAGGGAGATCACCAACGAACTGAGCACCGCCACCGAAAGCGTAATGCCAAACTCACGAAACAGCCGACCTTGCAAACCCGGCATCAACAGTACCGGGGCAAACACGGCGATCAGCGATAAGCTCATCGCCACCACCGTAAAGCCCACCTCACGGGCGCCCTTAAAGGCTGCCTCCCGCGGCGACAGCCCGGCCTCGATATGCCGCATGCTGTTTTCCAGCACGACGACCGCATCGTCAACCACAAAGCCCGTTGCCACAGTCAGTGCCATCAAGGAAAAGATGTTCAGACTAAAGTGCAGCAGATAGATGACCCCGAAGGTCGACAGCAGCGACACCGGCACGGCGATGATCGGGATCAGCGACGCCCGCCAGTGGCCTAAGAAGAGCCAAGTCGTGAGCACCACCAGCAACACGGCGATGGCTAACGTGCGCTCCACTTCGCGCAAAGAGCCTTTAATGGAGACGGTGGCGTCCACCATCACCTCCACCTTCGCCGCCGCAGGAATCGATGCCTGAATCTGCGGCAAGACATCGCGGATACGCAGCACGGTCGCCACCGTATTCGCATTGGGCTGACGCAAGATCTGAATAAGAATCGCCGGGCGACCATTGGCGAGGCCGGCGTTGCGTACGTCTTGCACCGAATCGACGACAGAAGCCACATCCCCAATCCGTACGGCAGCGCCGTTTTTATAGCTCACCACAGTGGGAATATAGTCGGCCGCGGTCCGCGCTTGGTCGTTGGCCAACACCTGCCAACTTCGATCGCCTGATTCGACGATGCCTTTTGGTCGATCCACGTTGGTTTGGGCGATGCTTGCGCGGACCTGTTCAGGCGAGAGTCCCTGATGCGCCAATGCCACAGGGTCCAATTCGACGCGCACCGCGGGTAACGATCCACCACCGGGTGTGGCCTGCCCCACACCTTGGACTTGCGATAACTTCTGGGCGACTACGGTCGAGGCGATGTCGTACAAATCACCCAAGGGGATCGTATCCGAGGTCATGGCAAGCAGCATGATGGGCGCATCCGCCGGATTCATTTTGCGCCAGGTTGGATTGCTCGGCAGGGCCGTGGGCAGCAACGCTCGGGCAGCGTTAATCCCGGCTTGCACGTCCCGGGCTGCACCATCAATGTCTCGGGACATATCAAATTGCAAGGTAATGCGCGTACTCCCGAGCGAGGACGACGAGGTGATCTCATTTACGCCAGCGATACGCCCAAGGGTGCGCTCCAAAGGAGCCGCCACTGTGGACGCAATCGTCGCCGGACTAGCGCCTGGGAGGCTGGCCGAAACAGATATCGTCGGGACATCGATCTGCGGCAACGCGGCAACTGGGAGCCCGAAATATCCAAGTACGCCTGACAAGGCTACGCCCACGGTCAGCAACGTGGTCGCCACCGGCCGATCAATGAACGGTCGGGACAAATTCCACACGGAACCATCCTGTTTCACGCGGGCTCAAATCCCGCGCGGCGACCACGCCACCGCCGACTGAGCCCATCGAAGGCGAGATAGATCACGGGTGTCGTATATAGGGTCAATACCTGTGACACCAACAAACCTCCGACCATCGTGATGCCCAATGGATGTCGCAATTCCGCGCCGACGCCACTACCCAACATCAATGGCAAGGCTCCGGCAAGCGCCGCTACCGTCGTCATGAGAATCGGGCGCAGACGCAAGCGGCACGCCTGTCGAATCGCATCAAGCGGTGCCATGCCTTCATCTCGTTCCGCGGCCAGTGCGAAGTCGATCATCATGATCGCGTTCTTTTTAACGATGCCAATCAACAGAACGATGCCGATAATCGCAATGATTCCCAGTTCCGACCGCGCCAGCAGCAGCGCCAAAAGAGCGCCGATTCCCGCCGACGGCAAGGTCGACAAGATCGTGATGGGGTGTACGTAACTCTCGTAGAGCACACCTAACACGATGTACATCACAATAATGGCAGCCAGCAGTAACCAAACAGTGCTGGACAGAGAGGACTCGAAGGCCAATGCAGCGCCCTGGAAGCTCGTGGCAATGCTCGCAGGCAATTGCAGCGTTGCCTCCACGGCGCGGATCTCTCTGACGGCCGCGCCCAGCGAGACCCCAGGCATCAGATTGAAGGAGATGGTAGCCGCAGGAAACTGGCCTAAATGACTCACAGCGAGCGTCGCCGGTCTCTCTGTGATCCGCGCAACACTCGACAACGGCACGGGACCCGCGGCACCGGGCACGTACAGCCGGGTCAGCGCGTCCGGTCCGAGCGTGTCTGAGGGCCGGGACTCCAGTACCACCCGATAGGTATTTGCCTGTGTAAATACGGTGGAGATCAGCCGCTGCCCATAAGCGTCGTACAGCGCGTTATCGACGGCCGCAACGGTCACGCCCAAGCGCCCGGCACTGGATCGATCAATATCAACATAGGCCTGCAGGCCTTCGTCCTGGATATCACTGGCCACGTCCGATAACAGCTGCGAGGCAGTCAAGGCCGCGACCAGACGCTTGGTCTCCCGCGACAGTTCGATCGCGTTGGGGTCTTCCAGTGTGAACTGATACTGCGTGCGAGCGACCCGATCCTCGATCGTCAGGTCCTGCACAGGCTGCAGATGCAGTTGAATGCCGGCCACAGCCTTGGCCCGTTCACCCAATCTTGCCATGATGGTCGCGATGTCGGCGCGCGTGCCATGTGGCTTCAGCTCAATCTGCAAGCGGCCACTGTTCAAAGTCGCGTTCACCCCATCCACACCGATGACGGAGGCGACGCTGTCCACCGCCGGATCCGCTAAAAGCACATCGGCAAGCGCCGACTGACGCGCCGCCATCGCGCCAAAAGAAATCGTCTGCGGCGCATCCGTTAACCCCTGAATGGCCCCCGTATCCTGCAATGGAAAGAACCCTTTGGGCACAAAGACATACAGCACGACGGTCAAAATCACCGTGCCGATCGTCACCATCAGGGTCTCGCGCCGACGCGCAAGCACCCACTCCAAAGACGCTTCATAAAAAGACGACAGACGATCGAACGCGCGACCGATACCCGCCAACCACTCGGGCTCTTTGCTTGCATCCCGCTTCACCAGCAGCCGCGCGCACATCATCGGCGTCAAGGTCAACGACACAACCGCTGAGAGAACGATGGCGACGGCCAGCGTGATCGCAAACTCACGAAACAAGCGGCCAACGACCTCCTGCATAAAAAGAAGAGGAATCAGAACGGCAATGAGACTGACGGTCAAGGAGATGATCGTGAAACCGATCTGTTTGGCGCCCTTCAACGACGCCTGCAATGGCGTTTCGCCTTCTTCTAAATAACGGGAAATGTTTTCAATCATCACGATCGCATCGTCGACGACGAAGCCTGTGGCGATCGTCAGCGCCATGATGGTCAAATTGTTAATGGAAAACCCGGCCAGATAAATGGCGCCGAAAGTGCCAATCAGTGAGACAGGCACCACAACACTCGGTATCAATGTCGCCGGCACGTTACGCAAGAACAAAAAGATAACCAACACGACAAGCGCCACGGAAAGCGCAAGTTCAAACTCCACATCATGCACAGACGATCGGATCGTATTGGTGCGATCGGTCAGGACGCGCAGTTGCACAGATCCCGGCATCGAAGCCTGCAGTTGCGGTAGAAGCCCGCGGATCCGATCGACAGTCTGAATCACGTTACTGCCGGGTTGACGCTGCACATTGAGGATTACTGCAGGAACAGTGCGTCCCTCAAAACCCGCCCACGCTGCAAGTTTTGTGTTCTCCGCTGAGTCGATGATTTTAGCGACATCGGATAATCGGATCGCCGCGCCATTATGGAAGGCAAGGACGATGTTCTTATAGTCTGCCGCGGTCTGTAGTTGATCATTGGCATCCAAGGTCGAGGCGCGCGATGCGCCATCAAAGCTGCCTT
Organism: uncultured Pseudomonadota bacterium; assembly: GCA_903908265.1. Classification (GTDB taxonomy): domain Bacteria; phylum Pseudomonadota; class Gammaproteobacteria; order Steroidobacterales; family Steroidobacteraceae; genus CAIKZZ01. The sequence goes on along the minus strand of CAIVRI010000041.1, from coordinate 7,741 downwards.
TTGCCTGATTGACGTTGGCCGCGCCGATCGCTGTGCGCAAGTCCTCCAGCGTGAGTCCATTGGCGGCGAGCGCCATTGGGTCGGCCTGCACACGGACGGCGGGCCGTTGCCCGCCACCGATCGTCACCAAGCCGACGCCCGACACCTCCGACAACTTTTGTGCGAGACGGGTATCGACGTAGTCCTCGATCTGAGGCAGCGGCAGCGTCTCGCTGGTCACCGCGAGCGTCATGATGGGTGCATCTGCCGGATTGACCTTCGCATAGGTCGGCGGCATCGGCAGATCCGTTGGCAGAAAAGTGCCGGCGCCATTGATCGCGGCCTGCACTTCCTGCTCCGCGATATCGAGCGTGAGATCCAGAGAGAAACGTAGCGTGATGACGGACGCACCGCCAGAACTCGTCGAGGTCATCTGCGTCAGCCCGGGCATCTGCCCGAACTGCCGCTCGAGCGGTGCGGTGATGGCACTCGTCATGACATCGGGGCTAGCCCCCGGATAGAGCGTCGTGATTTGTATAGTTGGGTAGTCCACCTCCGGGAGTGCCGAGATCGACAGTCCCCAGTAGCCGAGCACCCCGGCCAGCACAATGGCGACCGTCGCGAGCGTCGTCGCGACCGGGCGCTCGATGAACAGACGAGACGGGTTCACGGCTGCGCGGGCGGTTGCGACCGTTCGGCCTCACGGCGGCGTCGCCAAGCCGCGCGAGCCGCCTCATCGGGGGGGCCGCCTGGGTGCATTGCCCAGCCGCTGGAACGGGTTGACTCTGCGTCTGGTGGCGCCTGCGGCATCGTCGACCTTACGCTGGAATCAGTCCCGGCACGTGGTTCGCCGAGCGGTGGAGCATGCCCACCCCGTTTGCCATGATGACCATACGCCGGGTCCGCGGCGGCCGCGGGCGCATCGTGCGCTGACATGATCTTCGAGCCCGCGTGGAGTTTATCCGTCCCATCAATGACCACCTCATCGCCTACTGCAAGGCCTTGCGCGATGGCGACTCGGTCGGCGCTCTGGGGTCCAGGGATGATCACCCGAACGCTGACGGTGTGATCCGGCCCAACGAGGTAGACGTACGCACCCGGCGTTCCATGTTGTACGGCCGTCGCGGGGATTAGCACCTGATGATCGAGGCGCTGCAACGTGACGCGGGCGTTTACGAACTGATTCGGCAGTAGCGCGCCGTCCCGATTATCATAAAGAGACTTGAGCTTGACCGTGCTGGTCGCTGGATCGACGACGTTGTCAGCACTCTCCACGTGCCCCCGGGCGAGCAATGTCTTGCCATCTCGGTCGAGGGCATCCACGGCGACGGATTCGCCACGATGCAAATGGTTGACCAGCGCCGACGCCTTTTCAGCAGGCACCGCGAAGGTCACGTTGATCGGCTGCGTCTGCGTCAACACCACAATGCCAGCGGCGTCAGCCGCATGCACCATATTGCCAACATCCACCTGCCGCAAGCCGACGCGCCCTGAGATCGGCGCGCTGATATGGGTCCAACCGAGATTCAGGCGTGCAGCTTCGACGGTGCCGCGATCGCTCAACACCACGCCCTCATACTGGTGCACGAGTGCGGTTTGGTCATCGACCTGTTGTTTGGCGATAGAATCCTGCGTGAGCAGCATGCGATAGCGCTCCAGATCCACCTTTGCGCTTTCCAATAAAGCCTCGTCGCGGGCCAGTTGGCCTTCGGTCTGCTTCAGCGCGGCCTGATACGGGCGTGCGTCGATATCCGCCAGGACATCGTGCTCGTGCACTTCCGCCCCTTCCTTGAAGCGAATGTGCTCGAGCAACCCATCAACGCGCGCCCGAACGATAACGGAAGTGCGTGCCGTAACCGAACCGAGAACATCGAGGGTCACATCGATCGAACCCTCTTGTGCAATCGCCGTACGCACCGGCACCGGCATACCACCGCCCTTCGCGCCCGCACCGGGCCAGCCACCCTTGCCGCCGGTCGGCCTATTCGGGGCGCCCGCTGGGACCGGATCACGCCAACGGGTGTACCAGACAGTACCCGCCAAGGCCGTTGTCGCAATCACCAGTATCGCTACAGTCTTGATTCTTCTGGACACTGGGACAATCTCCGCGCCGGTACAAACCTCGTATTATCCTCGAAAAGGTGACCGGGCGAGTGAAGGACTGCAAAGTGTGCGGACTCTCGCACTGGGCAGATGGCGAGAGCGCAATGGGAGAGAGGATTTCCCTCACTGAACGGCCAACTGGGCCTCGCCGCTGACACCGGAGCGGCTGGGCCTTCCCCCGACGACCAGCAACTCAGCGACGCGCGGTGGCAGTGAGCCCGCCACAGGACTCACGAGGCCGCACCAGCGCCCGACCAGCCACGACCCCCCGTCGCGACCTCATGCACTCGGTTGCACTCGGCGCCCTTCAACGCACGGGCCAACGCCAACGCACGCGCTATGGGCTACCACACGGGAAAGTCGTTCGCACCTCTAACACTGTACCCAGTCGATGATCATATCGCGCTGCGTCTGCTGCCCAGACCGCTTGAGATCCGCGGCAACCATCTATGCTGGATTGAGAAAAAGCGGGGGCTAAACCAAGCCTAAACCGATCCAAGAATCAGTTTAACTATATGATTATAAAGAAAAATTTGGCGGAGAGGGTGGGATTCGAACCCACGGAGGACGTAAGTCCTCGCCTGATTTCGAGTCAGGTACATTCGACCACTCTGCCACCTCTCCGCCGGCCCCGACGTGGCGATCGGGGGGGCGCATAGTACACCAAGTCAGCCGCAATACAGCACCCTAGCCGACTAGCCTGCAATGGAAGCCTCCCCAGAATTTGGCCATTTGCGACTTAACCTGTCGTGGCCAGACCGAGTTTAACGACGATCCCGGCGTCTCTAGGCAGGCTCGCGTATCCTTAGCGGCTATGTTTGGTCTGTTTCGATTGCCAGAAAGTGGGTTGCCGTGGCGGGTACCCACCGCCGTTGCGGTACTCGCGCTGTTGGGCACCTGCACGGTGCGCCCAGGCGTGGTCTCACAAGCCCATACCGTCGGCGCCCTACGGGTAGCGACCTACAATAGCCCGACAGCCTACTACCTTGGCGCCCATGGCCCGGAGGGGCCGGAGTACGCGCTCGCCAGTCGATTTGCACGTTCGCTCGGGCTGCGCCTTGAGATGATCGAGTATCCCTCTGCGGCAGCCGCCATCTCGGCGGTCGCGCACGGCCGCGCGCACATCGCCGCCGCAGGTCTGGCGGTGACCCCAGAATGGCAGCGCACCATTTTATTCTCTCGACCTTATCAACGCGTCAAATTACATATCGTGCACCGTCGCGGTGCCCCTCGACTCACGGGCCTGCAAGCACTCAGCGGCCGCCACATCGCTGTGGTCGCCGGCAGCGCGCATGCCTACGCCTTGCGTGATCTTGCAAAGTCAGTGCCGGATTTACACATCAGCGAAGTGCCGAACGTATCGACGCTAGACTTACTGGACCGCGTTTGGAGCGGTGAACTGGACGCCACGGTTGCCGATCGCAACGAGTTCTTTCTGACACGTCCTTATCATCCAGAACTGCGGATTGCCTTTAACTTACCGACGCCCGACGAACTGGCCTGGGCCCTGCCGAAGGATGATCCCGACATCGTGCTTCGCGTCGCATCCTACTTCAGCGAACTGGAACGCATCGAGCCGGACATCGTCGCCCGCTACTATGAGCCGGATGAGCGCTATGACTATGCGGGCGCGCGCGCCCTTGTGCGCGACTTGCAGGATCGTCTGCCCGCAATACGTCCTTTGTTCGAACATGCGGCTCGAGAATTTCATCAAGACTGGCGTATTCTGGCAGCCATTGGTTATCAAGAATCACGTTGGAATGCGGATGCAGTCTCACGCACACGCGTGCGCGGACTTATGATGCTGACGGAAGACACCGCCGGCTCGTTCGGTGTAGCCAATCGAAACAATGCCGCAGAAAGCATCCACGGCGGTGCGGCATTTCTCGCCCAGATGCAAGAAACCATCCCCGATCGCATCCCAGAACCGGACCGCACTTGGCTTGCACTCGCAGCTTACAACATTGGTTATGCGCACTTAGAAGATGCCCGAGTCCTGGCCGAATCTGCTGGCCGAGACCCAGACTCTTGGCTCGACGTGCGGGATTTTTTACCGTTGCTATCCTCCGCACCGTGGTACGAACGCACGAAGCACGGTTACGCCCGCGGCTGGGAAGCCGCGCGCTTCGTCGACAACGTCCGCAGCTACCTCGATGTGCTCGAGTGGGCCGCACCCTCCGGTGTGCTCGGTCCCGCGCCCGGTTGAGACCGGCGTCGCTGGAAAAATGCTTTGAGCTGCGCCCCGCACTCCGCCGACAGCACCCCGCCAAAAACATCCAACGAATGATTCAATGCACGCGCATGTGCAAGATCGAAAACGCTACCCGCCGCGCCCTGCCGCGGGTCCCACGCACCAAATACAAGACGACGAACCCGCGCATGCACCATGGCGGCTGTACACATGGCACACGGTTCTAGCGTGACGTAGACGGTCGCGTCGAGTAGTCGGTAGCGGCCCAGACGAGCACCCGCCGCACGGAGCGCCAAAATCTCCGCATGTGCCGTGGGATCATGCAGGCCAACCGGACGATTCCAGCCTTCTGCGACAATCGTGTCACCCACCACAACCAGCGCCCCGACCGGCACTTCGCCCTCCGCTTCTGCGCGCGACGCCAGCTCAAGCGCACGGCGCAAGTAGATCTCATCGGCAGAGGCCATCGTAGGACCCAACTCTGTTGCAAGATGCAGCCAGTATAAGGGCGTGGACGGGGAAATTATGCCGCCTGCGATACCCCCCAGTGGCCGCCCGACACGGCTCCGGTAGCAAAAGCGCGTTAAAGGCCTCAAGATCCTGCGTGAGGGCAGAACCTTCCGCCATATACCGCCGCAGGCCCGCCCAACGGATCCAAAGCAACCGAGAACCCCACCGGTGCAAGTACGCACTGCCCGATTGTTCAGCCTCCCTTCTTTCCTCAGTGGGCGATCCATGCTCCCAGTTCGTTACCTCGCGGTATGCGCCCTACTCGGCTTGGCGGCCGCCACTGCCGCTGAACGCCCTATCGCCTCGGCCAGCAACCTCGATGGCTTACGGATCGGCGTGGATACGGGGTCTGCGGAAGAAGCTTTCGCGCGCGCGCATTTTCCAAACGCAACCATTGTAGGCTTCAGCGCCAGCGCCGCGGATCTGGTCCTTGCATTGAAATCCGGGAAAATCGACGTGGTGTTCGGCGACGAGCCGCCTGTAGTCGAAATTGTCAGCGCCGAACCCTCGCTGCATATCCTCCCTGAACCGCTCTTCGGCTTCCCCCTCGGCGTGGGTTTTAGCAAATCCAGCGACGTCTTGCGCCTTGCCTACAATCGGCTGCTCACGGATCTACACGCTACGGGCGAATACGACCGTCTATTCGCGCGTTGGCATGATCCCAAAGATCGCCACATGCCGGTGATCGAAAATGATGGGGCTGCTGGCGTACTACGGATGGGCACCACCATCGGCACCCCACCCTACATGTACCTTAGCGACGGCGAACCCGTCGGCATCGATGCTGAACTGGCATTGCGCTTCGGCGCCGCATTACACCGACGCGTCGATTTTCAGAATATGGAATTCGGGGGACTGATCGCCGCGGTAGCCAGTGGAAAAGTCGATTTCATCAGCGCATCTATTTTCATCACGCCCGAGCGCCAACAGCGCATCAGCTTTTCCGATCCCTACACCAATCTAAACGCCGTCGCGTATGTATTGCGTAGCCGACTGCCCACTACGAACACCGACTACTCGGCCATTGCAGGAGCCCCACTTGACGCCCCGCCCGGAACTAAGCAGTCGCTGCTGAGCACGCTCTGGCGGAGTGTGCAGAAGAATCTCCTGCAAGAGCACCGTTACTTATTAGTCCTCAAGGGTCTATGGCAGACCACGCTCATTGCTCTAGGCTCTGGAATTTGTGGAACGCTGATCGGCGCGCTACTTTGTGCCGGCATGCTGTCACCGCGCCGAACATTACGACTCCCCGCTGCGCTATCGGTCTATTTACTTCGTGGCTTGCCCGCTCTAGTACTACTGATGCTGATGTTCTACGTCGTCTTCGCTGCAATACCGATACCCGCAGCCGTTGTGGCCATCATCGCCTTTGGCTTACACTTTGGGGGTTATTGCGCGGAAATTTTTCGCACCTCGATCCTTGCGATCGACGCCGGTCAGCAGGAAGCCGGTCTATCGCTAGGCTTCTCCTCGCGCATTACGTTTTTCCGGATCGTGCTCCCGCAAGCGCTACCGAGGATTCTACCGATCTACAAAGGCGAATTTATCTCTCTACTCAAGATGACCTCTGTCGTCGGCTACATCGCGGTAATGGACCTCACGAAAGCGGGGGACTTGATTCGGAGTCGCACCTTTGAAGCGTTTTTCCCGATCGTTTTAGTCGCCGCGCTGTATTTCAGCTTGGCCTGGCTGCTACTGAAACCGTTAATCGCTTTCGAACGCCGCGCAGACCCCCTACGTCGGCGCAAGAAAAAGTGACGCATTATCTACAGTCCGAACCTGCCTCTGGGGGCGGATCTAGGATCCACCCCCAGAGGCAATGCGCTGATTCGATAGCCCGTCGTCCCCGCACCTCGTAGCTACTACGCTTACACTGAGTCGCAAGCGCGACCTAGGAGACGTGGTAGAGAAATGCGCAGGCGATCGGGCAGTGCGTCACAAAATAAACCATGCAAACAGAAACAGGGTGTTGTTATCGGACGCGTTGCGACCATTACCATCGTAATTGTCGGACCCACCGTTAAACTTCGAGTACGCGGTGTATTGCACGCCGACCTGTAGATTCAACCAATTCCGTCCGATCGAGGCAGACTTTCCAAAAGGGATATAGGCCGCCTGCAGGGTAAATCCTCGACTATCCGGTCGGCCATTGGCAGACCCGGAAAAGGGATCAGCCGGATAGTAAGTGCTATCGGCATTACCGCCGATAGCAAATAGCCCCACACTGGCCGAGTAAGTACTGTTGTAGGCGTAAGTGGCATCGACCGAAGTCGTCGTCAGATGGCCCTTAGGAGAGTCAGCCCCACCGTCCGCATAAGTCGCCTCAAGACTGCGTGTTTCGTGCACCACCATTGCATTGACGGTCAACGACTGGGAGCCTCCATCGAAATACTGATACATCCCATCGAGGCCCACATCCTTATACCGGTCTGCTTTTGCCTGCATAGGGTCAGGTAAAACCTTAGCGTCCAACCACAACGCACCAACATGTAGATGATTCGCACCCATTTCTTTGTCAAGACCGACGCGAAGATAAGGCGCCACACCCCGCAAATGAAGATTGGCGTCGGCACCGGTGCCCAAATTGGTCAACCAACGATCGGACAGTCCGTGGTAGCCACCAGCCTCCAGATACAGCGCACCGTCGATCATGAGGTATCCGCTAGCGCCAAGCGATGCCCCGCCCATCCCTGCGATAAAGGGCGCGGCCGCAGGCGCCGGCGCGAGCGCTGAACTGATGTAGGGGAACGTCCAAGCAGCCGTGGTATTCCACAGATCCTGATCCGTCGGGTTATTGTTAACGGATAGACCTAAGACCGCGTAATGACTACCGAGCGCAATATTGCGCGCATAACGCAAATCGATGTTGTCCCACGAGAGCGTTTGATCCGGGCCACTGTAGGTCAACTGAGAAAAAAGACCGACATGATCCGATATGCGACCGCCATAAAAGAGGCT
>CAIVRI010000040.1 GCA_903908265.1 uncultured Pseudomonadota bacterium | reverse complement strand
GCCGGCCGCATGGATTGCTAGAGTGATCGAACCCCCGTACACTTCGGCACCTCGATTCGCTCGGTGGGCGGTTAGCTCAGCGGTAGAGCACTGCTTTCACACGGCAGGGGTCACTGGTTCGAAACCAGTACCGCCCACCAATCAAATCAAAGACTTAAGAGAGAATCGCTCCGTGCCGCGACTCTGGTACGGACGCTGGTACGGATTCTCCGCGCGAATTTTTGCGCGCTGAGGGACTCTCAGTTAGGCAGCGCCATTTCTTTGCGATTTGCCGGACCGCAGCGTCTCGTCATCCCTTCTTATTGGGTCGTACAGGTCCACGTTTGGCCCACCCAATGGCAATTGGTCTGCGTCGACCGCGGGGGCGACGCTAAAATCATCTGGTTTGCTGGGAGTTGCTGCATCACAGGCAACTGTAATAGCGGGCGACTCTGTAGGTAGCTCACGATCATTTGTTGACGCGCTAATCGCTCTTGCTGAGCCTGATAGTCGGCCTGATTCTGTCGGTCTTGCACCTGCTGCCTTTGCTGATCAGCATAACTCTGCCGCCGTTCAGCCTGCGCTTTTTCGGCAGCCTTAGCCTCCGCATCGCGCAATTTTTGGGCCTGTGTTTCTTGTTCGTATTTCTTCACTACTTCAGTAAGTTTCGCTGTGTAATCATCTCTAATTACAGCGATTCTTTGGTTCGCGCTACTGTAGGTTGATGCTCCTTTGTACAGCTCGACTCCAATCAACTGGAGTTTGGTATAGATTGCCGACGCAAGCGCATTTACTTCCGGCGGGTAGTGTGACTCCCTCCACGCTGCTGCGCGATCTTTGCAAACGTCCATCCCTAAGAACCAGTCTGAAATTGCTTTGCGCTCTTTTGGATTGGGCAACGATTCATTAGCCATCATCTCGAAAGAGATATTCCGGATATCGGGTACAGGAAGTTTCTTTTTCATCTCGTCGAATCTGGGTTCCGCGGCCAATAAAGTCAGGCAGGCGACCATAGGATCGGCAGTCGCAGAACTATCGCTGCCCATCGCTACTGGCGAACCAGAGTTCTCGGTTAGCGACTCCTTTTTGAGCGTGGTCGGATTATCACACCGATCAAATAGGCATTCCCTCTCGCAACGTCCTGCTGCCAATGGAAGTTCGCTCGAAAAATCGTCGGAGCACTTCCTTTCACAATAACCCCGGATTGAGACTGGAGCGACTGCCCCTATATCTTCCGTACCGTCAGTCACCGTGATCTTCTTACAGAAGTCCTGCCGTGCCTTTAGGTCATTAGCCTTATTACTGACAGGGGCGCTGGGACTTACCGCGGCAAATGCACGCTCAGAACCACATCCGAACGTAAGAATACCCGCGGCCATTAGAGCTGCCATTAAGTTTTCTGGCCGCCACAACGATGGCGCGCCTAAATCGCTTACGAGGTGAGGAAACTCTGAATTTAAAGTCATTATCCGTCTCCCATCTGGCGATAAACCTGCCATGCCCATCTATGCATCTAGATGTCTACTAATCGCAGTTCTTGAACTGTCTTGCCTGACATTCACGCGCACGTTTCTGCGCCTCCCCGATTTGCTGTGATGTCATCTTGCTGGCAACGATGTCGCGGTTCGCGACAGCGTCTTTGTCTCCGCTGACTGCGCCTAGGTTGAGCCACATGTGAGCACGGATGTAGTCCTGCGCCACACCTTGGCCTTTGGCGTACATGTTGCCGAGGTTGTACTGCGCTCGGGCCTTCCCCTGCGCTGCCGCTAACCGGTACCACTTCACCGCTTCGGCGTAGTCCTGTACTACGCCTTGGCCATTGTCGTACATGACGCCGAGTAATAACTGCGCCCAAGCCACGCCTTGGACAGCCAGCGGCCTGTTTATTTTCAACTCTGTTGCGTAGTCGCCCTTGGCGTCGGCCGCCAGCGAATCTTCTAATGGGCCAGCCCACGCTGAGGTGGCAAGCACGGTAGCCAATAGAATTAGTAGGCTCAGCGAAATCAGAAACTTCTTCATTGCTGCGTCCTATTTTTCTTGTGTTTGCGGTAATGGTTTTGGGTAGCCGGATTCACGTAGTGCCCACCCTTGTGGGCTGAACCACGACCCTTTTGGTAGTGACCACCGTGTGACTGGTCATGCTTCGGGGTTGGGTATTGCGGCCCGCTTGGGGCTGACTGGGCGTAGCCGAGGCTTACCCAGAGAATCGAGGCAAGTAGGGGCATTAGAGTGCGTTTCATGGCACGGTCGCTCAAGACTTCCAAGTGCAAATAAACTGCATCTTCACTGAGCCTAGCGTGTCCGGCGGCACCGGTGCCCATGGCTTTGGATAATTTTCTGCTGGCATACTCTCGTAAGCACCGTCCTCGTAGTGGATGATATCGGCCTCTGCACGCCGCATTTCCTGAGTGCAGTTTATTGCATCTTTGTCAACGTAATAGCTCCAGTATTTACCGTTACCGGTGCTTTTCTTCGTGTGGGTCTTGTAGACAGACTTAAACCATGCACGTCGGACGTCGCCTTCAATCCGGATGCTGGAAACGTCAATAAAAGTTTCAATGAGTCCATCGTTGCTCTCGCCTATCGTCACCCAATTACTGGCCTGAGCCGTGCTACAGACAATCACCAGCGTCAACATCCCTGCTCTAACTCTCCACATGACTCCCCCTTTTTTAGGCGTGTACTTTCACTATCGAGCGTAGAACTTTGCCACCCCACCGCGCCGTGCGGATAGGCGTTCTGTATACCGAATACGCCGACCTGCGACCGATTTAGCGAGTCTTAATCAAGACAGTAATAGTATGCACCCCAATGAGTCGCAGAGATTATTGTCAAAGACCCATATGCCTCGCCCCCCAGCGGAACCTCTGGTTATAGGCTTCACGCTTTGACTCAATAATAGCTGCGGGCACGCCTTCAGCCTCCAAAATCCGCAGCTTTAGCTCTTGCTGTGCACGCGTCTCAAGAGCATGCGTATTGCCGCTGGGGGCAGCTGTAGAGGGCCTCGCCGTCTCCTCGGCCCACTGGTCGCGGCGGGCTTCTAGTTCGGTACGCAGGACGGCGGCGCGGCGGTCAGGAGTCATTTTTGCCAGTTCCAGCTCGCGGCATTCATAGGCCAGGAATCGGTCCGTTAACAGAATTGTAAGCTCGTAATGCGTCAGGCCTTTTTTCGTGCGAGCGAGGCGGCCGCTTTCGATGCCGATTACCCGCCGCTCTAAATTTTTGTTCATTCTGGTTTTTCCAGTGCCGCTATGCGGCGCTCCAGCTCATAGACCTCGATAATGCGGGAGTGCGCAGCTATCGCAGCCATCATCGCGGATGCCTGATCGGGTGTGACCTCACCCAGTGCCATTGCCCGCAGGACCGAGCGCCCTATATCAGCCCCCGCCCCTGACGTACCCGCCATGCTACCCACAGGCTCATCACGGGCTTTCAGCGTCGGGATCAGGCGGTCAAGGCAAAGCCTCAGGGCAGCGCCGTCACCGGCCTTCGCCAGTTCTACCACCGTACGCACCAACTCTGCCGCATGCGGCTCCAGCAGGCTCCGCAACTCGACCCGTTTGTCAGCAACGCCACGAGGTCTCCCTTTGGGGTTTCCGCTCTGTCCTTTTGCGTACTTCATGCCGCCGCCTCGTTTCTGCCTGTTTGCTCCCTGTTCGATACAGATGCCGCCGTGAAGTCACGACAGGGCAATGGGACACGCGCCCAAGTCTGCCCATGAACACTGCATAACCCGTCAGGACGACTTGCTGGCCGAGCACTGAAGAATCTACACCGATGGCATAGGATCCAAATGCCGCCTTGTAGGAGCGCCGCCTGCTCCTCAATAAAGTCGATGGGGTTCCCTAAGCGCCACCTCAATTCGTCCGCGTGCGCCCTCACGAGGCCCGCGGTCGCGGTGCTAATCCGCCCAGCTGGTCTAGCGTGCAACCGTCCACTCTTTAGCGAAAGTTCTACGCCGTCAGCGTCCAGCGCGGCGAGCGCAGCCTCAATAGTCATTCTAAGGCCTCCGAGTCATCAACACCCCGAAGGGGATCATTGATCCCGAAGGTGCCCGTACTATTTTGTGTGGGCCTCTTCGCGTTTCCTTGATTGCCTTCGGACAATGACCACGCCCACCCACCTGCCATGCCCAGCTTGCGCGCCTGCACGTCTAACTGGCCCTTCGCCCGTCTGACTGTTGCCATGGAGTGTCCTGCGGCCCGAGCTTGCTCCTGCACCTTCGATGCCGGGACCGGGCCGGGCGCGAGTAGATCAAGTAGAAACTCCTCTGCCTCCCGCAGCGCACTCCCCATTTCGTCGTCAGGACGCACCTCCGCCGCTGCCAGCAGCTCCCGCGCAGATCCTTCAAGCGGACCGCGCCAACGAACAACACTCGCCTCGATGCCCTCTAGGGCTAAAATCGGAACCTGCTCTAACGCGTAGGCAAAGCCTCCATCGTCGCGGCCTATGTTTGACTTCGTGCGGACAAACAAACGGTCAGATTCCGTCCCATCCTCGTTCGGCTTACCCTTCACGGCTGCCATGACAACCCGAGCCAACGCACCGAAGGCAATGGACCCGGTAACTCGCTCCGTTGGGTCTCTTCCGCCTGTCCCTTTGCTGAAGTGACTGATACCTAGCACGGCAACGTCATATCGTTCAGCTAGCGCCACTAACGGCGCGAGAGCGCGACGTACTTCGCCGTTCTTGTGCGAGTCTCCGGCTACCGCGTTAACGATGGGGTCAACGATCAGCAGGGCTGGCAATTCCATCTCGGAAAGGCGTTCCTCCAGTAACTCTAGGTCTGTCGCGGGATCAAAGGTCCTTCCCCCCGAGACGACCGCCACTTGATCGATAAACCAAACCCGCTTCATGTCAGCGCCTGCCGCAATCAACCGCGGGGCGAGTGTGTCCTTTACATCATCCTCTGCGCTAAATAGCAGAACGTCGCCAGTAGGGGCGCGGCTCCCATCAGGCCACATACTGCCCTGAGTAACCGCAGCGGCAAGCGCAACCGCGAGCGTCGTCTTACCGGTACCGGGAGGCCCTGCTAGAACGTGCAACTTGCCCTTAGCAAGCCAGCCATCCCACAGCCACCGAATCGGCTCCGGCTTCACCTCGTCGCCGCGTATCAGGTGAACCCGTATCCCGGGATCAAGCGCATAGTCTGCGGCTATCATCGGAGCATTCTCGGCTGCACTAAGGGGCGAACGCGGCAGAGCGCGTGCCATAGAGCAACGTAGGCACCACAGCGGGCACAGAAAGCGGGCGGTTTTGTGCGACTGAGGGGTGTCTTACAACTAGCACATAGGTGCCTCTGGGCTTTATAATTCATCGGTAGAATCCTTTAGCCGCCGTATCCGTAGTGGGATTGGCGGCTTTTTTGCTTACGCGTTAGGAATGGTGCTCAGTCGAGCGATCTCAGAACCGGGAATAAACGTGCGTTTCCCCTGCTTGATCCTCTGGATCTGATTGTTTTTCAGCAATTGAAAAACGCTCCAGCGTGACGTGCGCAAATAACGCGCCGCCTCCTCAATCGAATAACGCTGGGAGATATCCAAGGGCAGCAGGACGCTACCCTTGATCTTTCGTGGCGCAGTCGCGCCCTCCATACCTGTTTGCATCCGACGGTCTCCGCTGTTAGTTGACCGTCTGGGAGACTAATACCTACTTTGTTACTGTGTGCAACTAACTCTTGCAGCTAATTCGGGAATTTGGTCCGCGTCGGGCTGCGACTGCGCTGCGGATTGCGCGCTCTCGGATACCCGTCTTTTTGACGGCAATGCTTACTGCGTACTTCTCAGATCGCCCGGCACGCAGTTCAGCGTCGTAGATCATCAATGCCTCAGTAATCATGTCGTCGGTGACGGAGCGCACGCTGGCGGCCCGGGTTCGCCGCCCGCGCTTTGCCGTATGCACACGCAACGCCTTTCCAATGCTTCTTCGTGAATCCTTCGTGTAACGCTTGCGGGCGGACTCCATGAATGCGTGAATGCGGTCCAGAAACTTTAGAACGTCGGGATCACGGTCCCTGCCCCGACGGTGCGCCTCCCGGTACATGCCGGCAATCTGCCAAGCGTGCCGCGTCGATCCGGCCTTGGCCTGCGCGATAGCCGCGTCCAAGTCGAATAGAAAACGCGTGAAGTACCTTGCCTGCGTCAGCCCTGTTCGGGTTGGCCGTTGCCGTCGATACGGATTGTCAGGCTCGGTCTCGTGCGGGACCACTGGGTGCTGTTTACGGCGTCGGCGCCGCTCGCGCACGACCCAAGCACAGACTGCGGCCGGCCACAGTCTCGCATCGGTCGCGGCGGACGGGCGGCTCATAGCATCATCACGGCAGCGAGACGATCCTTTACAAAGCTCGCCACTAAATGCCCGTAGTGCTTTTCAATCATCGTGACAGAGGTTCCGCACAACCGTGCCACGTCGAGCGTAGTCATACCGCCCGCAATCGCTTGCGTGATGAAACTATGGCGCAACGTATAGAGGCACGTATCACTAGGCAGCTTTGCCTCTAACGCGGCAGCGCGGACTAACTGGTCCCAATCCGAGTGCGCCCACGGCTTGCCATCGGGACGTGTCAGCAAGTGCGCCGCCGGGAGCTTGTCCTTTGCCAGCCTCTTGAACAGAGCCAGCGCCGCTGCCGATAGCGGTACCGTCCGGGAGCCTGTCTTGCCACGGAACGTGACCGTCTCTAACCGTCCGTCAAATTGCCCACGAGTCAGCGAGGTCAGCTCGCCAGCTCTAGCACCCGTCAACGCAGTCGCCGCCACGAGGTCGTACAGTGCGCCCTTGCACACGTCGAGTAGTGCCCGCCTCTGCTTCAAGTCCAGAAACAGGGTCCGGCGTTTTGAGGCATTGGCGTACGGCTTCACGTCGGCCCATTCACGGGCGGCGGCGGGATTCACCTTGCGATTAGAGACTGCCAGATTAAGCGCTGCCTTCAGAGCCGTGAGCGTCCGGTTTGACGTGGCCTTGCCTAGCTCTAGGTCATCACGCCACTTACGAATTCGAGGCGTCCGCAGCTTAGACAGCTCTGTCGCCCCGAATGGCGTGGCGTAGACCGTCCGCTCAAAGCGCTTCTCAGCATCATGAGCGCAGGCCTCGCCCTTTTCCTGCCGCCGGTCCTTTACGTAATCCTCGCAAGCCTTAGAGACCGTGATCTCCGCGTTTGCGACTCCGGCATCCTGAGCTTCAAACCACTCTATAGCGGCCTCACGTGCCTTCTCGTAGTCAAAGGTATTTGAGGCAAAGCCTAGGGCGCGGTAGACCTTCTGGCCTGTCTCGCTGCGCATACGCGCCACCCACGAGCCTTCCCCGTCGCTGATCTTACGAAAGCCTAACGTCCGGCCCCGCCCCAGTGGAGCGCCCCAGTACGGCTCTCTTCTGGCCTGTAGTGAAGCGCGGACCCGAACTTTGTTGATCTCGTTTGCCATGTCAGATTCTCATACGGACTTTGTACGGACTTTGTATCGCTGCCTACCGCAAACCACCCCTAACGACTTAGAGAGCAATTTCAGTGGGTTACAAAGTACAGCACACTACCGCACATGGCAAATATGCCTTCACACGGCAGGGGTCACTGGTTCGAAACCAGTACCGCCCACCAAATCGCCCGATAACTTTAAATTTATTATTTGAGTCAAACACTTACAGCTGTTTTCTAGACCGACCTGCATTAATTGATCCGCTTCCCGTAGTCGGTACCGCAACGCCTCACAGTTGTGCTGTACCGCCACCAATGGATCACACTGCGGCGCGAATGTCGTGCAG
>CAIVRI010000039.1 GCA_903908265.1 uncultured Pseudomonadota bacterium | reverse complement strand
TGCAGCATGCGGTCAAAGCGCAGCGCCAAACGTGCGTCGAGCAGCGCCTTTTCGGCCGGCGCCAAGACCAATCGTAGGTAGTCCTGCGGACGGGCCGACTTCAGCGACTGCTGTTGCAGGCCGCTGAGCGGCGTACCGGTCAGTTGGTAAACCTCGAGGGCGCGCTGAATGCGCTGACCATCGCGAGGCGCAATGCGTGCGGCGGCCTGCGGGTCGACGTCCGCGAGACGCTGGTGCAGTGCAGGCCACCCCGACGCCAAGGCCTGTGCGGTCAAATCAGCGCGTATCACAGGATCCGCAGCCGGTAGCGAGGCCAATCCCGCTTGCAATGCACGCAAGTAAAGCATCGTGCCACCGACCAGGAGCGGCCAACGCCCACGGGCTCGAATAGCTGCCATCAAGGGCACGACGTCGCGCAGGAATGTGCCGGCGGAATACCGTTCTGAGGGGTCGCACAAATCAATCAAGTGATGTGGGCAGCGCGCCAGCGCCGCAGTACTTGGTTTTGCGCTACCAATATCCAGACCTCGATACACCATCGCCGAGTCAACGCTCACGATCTCGACCGGCAATCGCGACGCGATCTCAATCGCCGCATCGGTCTTACCTGCACCGGTCGGACCCATTAATAAAATCGCCGGCCCCACTTCAGCGGCCTCGCAAAAACAGCCGATCAAGTTCCTCGAGCGTCAAACGCACCCAGGTCGGCCGACCGTGATTGCACTGATCTGCGCGATCCGTGTGCTCCATCTCACGCAACAAAACATTCATCTCGGGCAACGTGAGACGGCGATGTGCCCGTACCGCAGCGTGACAGGCCATTGTGGCCAATGCGCGCTCGCGAAACGTCTCAATCGCCACAGTCGTCCCGAGCTCCGACAATTCACGGATGGCGTCGCGCACCAATCCACCGAGATCGCGATTGCCAAAGGCCACTGGCACCTCTCGAATCGCCACACGATGCGGACCGATCCGGTCGATTACCACACCGAGTTCGCCCAGAGCCGCCGCCTGTTCTTGGGCTTGCTCAGCCTCCGATTCGGACAGGTCGATCACCTGCGGAACCAAAAGAGCCTGCCGTGCAGGCCCCCCATCGGTCAGGTCACTCTTCATTTGTTCATAAATCACGCGCTCATGGGCTGCGTGCATGTCAACGAGCGCCAAACCCTCAGCGGTCTCCGCCACAATGTAGATGCCGTGCAATTGCCCCACCGCATAACCCAGCGGCGGTACCGTCCCCGGCACACCCGGTGCATCCGCTACAGACTGCGCACTCGGCGCCCCCGCATCGGCAACACTCGGTGGCAGTAAGCGGGTCCAGTCAACCCGGCCGCCGATGGCCTCCGGCGCATTAAAGGACATAGGCGACTGATAACGCGGACTGTGCTGCGTCTGCGCTGCAGCCAGCGTCGACGGCCCTGCCAACGCCGAAGAGGCGATCGGTCCGGGGACCGTGGCTGATGGTCTTGTATCCGCCAGCGCCGCTTCCACCGTACGGCGAACGAAGTCGTGCACAGTGCGTGCATCACGGAAACGCACTTCGAGTTTTTGCGGATGTGCATTGGCGTCGACCCGCGCGGGATCGAGATCCAGTGACAGCACGTACGCGGGATGGCGACCATGGAACAAGACGTCCCGGTAGCCCTGTCGAACGGCGTTCGCCAAAAACCGATCCCGAACGGAACGCCCATTGACGACAATGTACTGCTCATCAGGTTGCGCCCGATTGTAGGTCGGCAAGCCGACCCATCCTCGCAACGACAGACCCAGCGCCATGTGTTCGACGTGCACGGCGCTATCGACAAACTCGCGGCCCAGCAGCCCGGCAATGCGGCGTTCCTCTCCCGCCCGATCCGTAGCTGCTTCCACCGCAAACGTGCGGCGTCCGTTGTGTGTCAGGAGAAAGGCGACGTTCGGACGCGCGAGCGCGATCCGTACGAGGGTCCGTTCTAGATGCTGAAATTCGGTGGCTGGACTGCGCAGGAACTTGCGCCGGGCCGGCACGTTGTAAAACAGGTCACGCACTTCGACCGATGTCCCTGGCGGATGCGGTGCAGGCTTGGGTGCAGAAAGATGGCCGCCGTCCGCGACGATCTCCATCCCATGGCTGGATTCGCCATGCCGTGAGGCAATGCGCAGGCGGGCGACCGAGGCGATAGACGGGAGGGCCTCACCACGAAACCCGAGACTGACCACGTGCTCCAAATCCTCGAGGCTGGCGATTTTGCTGGTGGCATGGCGCTCGAGGGCCAGCGGCAGTTCATCGGATGGAATGCCCGCCCCGTCATCGCGGATCGACACCAGGGCGATACCGCCCTCCTCGGCATTCACTTCGATGCGCCGAGCGCCCGCATCGAGTGCATTTTCGACGAGTTCCTTCGCCAAGGACGCGGGTCGCTCGATGACCTCGCCGGCAGCGATTTGATTGACCAGGTGGGAGGGAAGTAGACGAATCGGCACGCGGACACCCTCGGGGTTCGCCGCAGTGTATCAGCCGCTCATGCCTTAGCGCGTTCGCGTCTCGGACGAATGTTCGGCGGGCAGCGAGGCCAGTCGCGTACCGGGCAGCGGCGAGTCGTGGAAGTAATTGCGAATTCCGGCAAGGATCGCGCTCGCGAGCCGCTGCTGGTAGCGCTCGTCCCGTAAGCGCTTTTCCTCACCCGGATTCGTGATGTAGGCCGTTTCGATCAACATCGACGGGATATCCGGCGACTTCAACACCACAAATCCCGCCTGCTGCACCCGCGCTTTACGCACCTCGCCCACCGTATTGAGCTCGCTGAGCACTTTCTCAGCAGCACCCATACTGGCGCTCATGGCGGCCGACTGCGACAGATCCAACAGCACCGACGCCAACACATTGTCTTTGTCATCGAGTGATACGCCACCAACCAAGTCTGCCGCGTTCTCTTGATCGGCTAGCCATTTCGCCGCTTCGCTGCTCGCACCGCGTGCCGACAGAACATAGACCGATGCGCCGGAGACACTACGGTCAGGCACAGCATCGGCATGCACCGAGACAAACAGATCCGCCTGCGCGCGCCGTGCGCGGTGAATACGCTCTCTGAGCGGTACAAAGCGATCGTCCGGGCGAGTCAGCACCGCCCGCATGCCAGGCTCCGCATTAATGCGTCCGGCTAGCTCCTGCGCAATGGCCAGAGTGACGTCCTTTTCGTGGGTGCCCTCAGGCCCCGAAGCGCCAGGGTCTTCTCCGCCATGGCCCGCGTCGACCGCGATGACGAGCACCCGCGCACCGCTGACGCGGGCCATCACTGCGGTGCGCATAGGGACCGATCGCGGGAGCGCCACCGCCTCAGCCGTCGCGACAACGCCGGCCTCCATCGGCACCGGCGCGCTCTGGATTGCCTTTGCGCCCCCCACAAGCTCGGGCTTAGAGAGACCTTGGGATATGGGATTCAATGCCACCACCACATGGCCGCGGCCGGCGTCGAGCAGGCGCGCCGTGGTCTGCGGGTCGACCTCAAACACGAACCGCAACCCACCGCCCTCACGTGGCGCGCAGCGGATGCGATGCACCAGCCCCGCACCCGCCGGAAACTTCACATGATGGTCATCCAGCACGGCGGGTGCCAGATCCAGCACGATCCGATCCGGCGTGCTCAACGTAAACAAATGGGCCGTGACGAGACGGTCCACCGACAGGTCAACCTGCGTGCCACCCGCAATCGACGACAGCGCGACGCGCTGCACGGCAGCGGGGCGCGTCGCGCCCTGCGCGGTCGGACTCAGTCCACAAACCGCACCCAGCATCACGACGCGAGCGCATAGCGCGAGCGAATGGGGCAGGATGTCCATGCTGACACCCTACCGTCAAGAACATAAAAAATCAATTGCGTTATGGACCTACGCAATAAACCTCAAGCAATCTCGGTCATCCAAGCCGCCAATAACTGAACCCCGACATCCGTTTTGGCGACGGCGCTCAAGACCCTCGCGTCCTGTGCATAAGTGAGGGTTACCGCAAGATCAGCATGGTCCGCAATCAGCGGGATGCGTTCCGGCCACTCGACCATCACGGAGTGCCCCGGCGCGAGCAAGTCCCGAAAACCCAAGCCATCGAGGTCAGAGGCGCCCCCAAGCCGGTACCAGTCGAGGTGGTGGACCTGCCCGCCCGACAAGGGGTAGCTTTCAATCAACGTATAGGTGGGGCTACGCACCGGGCCGTCGTGACCCAACGCCCGCAGAGCGGCGCGCACCAACGTGGTTTTACCCGCGCCCAACTCCCCTTGAAAGGTCACGAATGCCGTCTGGCGCGCTAATGCACGGCCTAACGCGGCACCGGCGTGCAGGGTAGCGGCCTCATCCACTAAGTGCTGGTTCATGGGTTGACCTGCGCCCGCAGAGCACCTAGCAAGTCACTCGCCAGGAAGCCTCGCTCTTCAGCATATGCCTTAGCATATGCTATAAAATCCCCCGCCTTTGCATGGACTTGTACACCGACTGCTGCCGTATCTGCGCGCGCGTGATGTGCGTGATCCTGCTGCGCGGCGATCCCTGCAATCACGCCTGTCAGTACGTCTCCCATCCCCGCCGTCGCCATACCGGGGTTACCGGCCAGACACAACCAGGGGGTGACCAGACCAGGCGCACCGACCAGGCTTCGGGCGCCCTTCAGCACCACCGTGGCGCCGTAGCGGTGAACGAGATCGGCCAGCGCGTGCAACCGATCGGCTTGGACGTCGGCCGTGCTCCGCCCCAGCAAGCGCCCTGCCTCGGCCGGGTGTGGGGTCAAGATCCAGTCGGTCCGCCGGACCGGATCCGCCGCGAGCAGGTTGAGTGCATCCGCATCGACCACCAACGGCCTACCGCAGGCCAGCGCCTCACCGTATAAATCGCGTGCCCATGCCGTCTGCCCCAGACCCGGCCCGACGGCCACCACATCGGCCGACTCCAACAGGCCCCGAACAGAACCGCTGCCATCCAGCCCAAGGCAAATCAACTCGGGACAGGCCATAGCAATAGCTGCGGCATGCGAGGGATGCGTCACCACGGTCACCAAACCCGCACCCACGCGCAGGGCCGCCTCGCCCGCCAAACGCACGGCGCCAGGCATGCCGGGGCCACCACCGACGATCACCACTCGGCCATGGGTCCCTTTGTGGGCACTGCGGCGCCGGCGGGGCAAACAGCGGGCCACCAAGACATCCGGAATCGGCGCAAGCACCGACGCTTGGTTGCGGGTCAGCGCGGCGGGGAGGCCGAGTCCATCGACCCGCGTTTGGCCTACATAATCAGGCCCCAGACCGAGATAAAAACCCACCTTATCCGCCACGAAGGTCAGCGTCTGCGTCGCCAGCACTGCTTCCGGTCGTGGGTGCCCGGTATCGGTATCGAGCCCGGACGGGGTATCCACCGCGAGGATTGGCAGGCCCGATGCATTCATGGCCCGGATTGCCGCTAAGGCCACACCGACGACGTCACGGGACAACCCGGTGCCGAGGAGTGCGTCAACCACCACCTCGCTAGCGTCAAAGGTCAGCCGCGCATTCGTACAGATTTGTCCGCCGGCCGCGCAAAAATCGTCGTAGGCCCGACGGGCATCACCCTGTTGGGGCAGACCCATGGGCGCGACAACCGACACGGCGAGACCCCGCTGTCGGAGCAGGCGAGCAACAACATAGCCGTCGCCACCATTACGACCAGGGCCCGCCACCACCAATATGCCTCGGGCCCTTGGCCAGGTCGACTGCAGTTGGTCGACGACTGCTTGGCCGGCGCGGCACATCAATACGTAGCCGGGAATACCGACAACGGCCGAGGCGTGCTGATCGAGCGCTCGTACTCGGGCGGTGGTCAAAATTGGCAGGAAGTGAGTGTCCATGCGGTGATTATCGCGCAGGTCGGGACTCTATACTGCGCTGCCATGGACCTCACTGCAGCACAACTCGACACGCTGGCCACCGATATCCGCACCATCGCGATCGAACTCGGCTTCGACGCCGTAGGAATCGCCGGTATCGACCTGTTTGAAGACGAGGAACGCCTAGTCGCCTGGCTCGATGCAGGCTTTGCAGGCGAGATGCACTATATGCCTCGATTTGCGCGCCGCCGAGCACGCCCCGCCGAGATCAAACCAGGCACTCTGCGCGTGATTTCGGTACGCAGCGATTACTGGCCTACCAAAGCGCGGGACGCCCTCGCAGTCCTGTCGGATCCCGAGAGCGCCTACGTCTCCCGCTATGCACTCGGGCGTGACTACCATCGACTGCTCCGCAATCGCTTACAGGACCTTGCCGACGCCATCGAGAAACGAGTCGGCCCGTTTGGGCACCGCGTCTTCGTCGATACCGGTCCGGTCATGGAGAAGCCTCTTGCGCGCAACGCCGGACTGGGCTGGATCGGCAAACACACCAACCTTATTCATCCGAAAGCGGGCTCCTTCTTTTTTCTCGGTGAACTGTATATCGCGCTGCCATTACCGGTCGACACGCCCACCGGTGAGCACTGTGGCAGCTGCAGCGCATGCCTACCCGCCTGCCCGACCGGCGCCATTGTCGGGCCGTACAAACTAGATGCACGGCGCTGTATCTCCTATCTCACGATCGAACTCGAAGGGAGCATTCCGGAGGACCTACGCGCGCTGATGGGCAATCGGATCTACGGTTGCGATGATTGCCAGCTCGTGTGTCCGTGGAACAAATTTGCACGCCCACCTGCGTCGGACGTGTACGAACCTAGGCATCGACTCGATGCGAGCTCACTGATCGAATTATTTGCCTGGACCGCCGAGGAGTTTGATGAGCGGCTACGCGGGAGCGCGATCCGGCGTATCGGGCATGATCGTTGGCTCAGAAATATTGCGGTCGCGTTGGGCAACGCGCCCACTTCTGGGCACGTGATAGCCGCGCTTTCCGCCCGTCAGCACCACCCCTCGCCGCTCGTCCAAGAGCACGTGCAGTGGGCACTCTCGCGTCACGCGTCGGCGATCAACCGCTAAATGGATTGAAGTAATGACGTCCGCGTCTAGGTCGTTTCACTTCCGCCTCTAGTTGCGCAAAATGCTGCTCATTGCCGAGGAAATCTACATCTGCCGCGTTGACTATCAGCAGCGGCGAGTCAACATACTGATGAAAGAAGCGCGTATAAGCCTCGACTAATCGCTCCAGGTAAGCACGCTCCATTGCCTGCTCATAGCGGATCCCACGTCGGGCGATCCGATCCATGAGGACGTCTACGGGGGCCTGCAAATAGACCACCAGATCTGGCTTCAGTGTGTCGATCGCGAGTCGATCGTAGACCTGCTCGTACAGTGAGTACTCCTCATCGTCGAGCGTGACGCGCGCAAACAAACGATCTTTTTCAAGCAGAAAATCCGATACACGCACCGGCGCAAACAAATCGCTTTGACGGAGTTGCTGCAACTGTCGCGAACGCTGAAAAAGGAAAAACAACTGCGCCGGTAGCGCGCCGGTGCGCGGGCTTCGATAGAAGCGCTCCAGGAATGGGTTGTCTTCGGCATGTTCGAGCACTAGGTCAGCACCCATCAGCGGCGCTAGTTTCTCGGCAAGGCTGGTCTTGCCCACGCCGATCGGGCCCTCAATGACAACATAGCGATGACCAGCAGGAGTCGACGACGGCACGTTCATGGAATTCGACCAGTCTCCTCAAGTACCGTACCAGACCCGTCCACGAGCGCGGCCAGATCGCGAACCGAACCGCGACCGGGAATCCAGTCATCCGGCGCGATGTCCCTCAGAGGATACAGAACGAAAGCCCGTTCGTGCAGACGAGGGTGTGGCAGGATCAGTTCAGAGCTGTCCACAACAGATTGACCGTGGGCCAGCAGGTCCAAATCGATAGAACGGGGCCCAAATCGCTCGGCTGGGGGCACTTTGCCTAACTCCTGTTCCAAGGACCGCAGCGCCCGGAGGAGCTCCAGCGGCGACAGCGTCGTGTCCAGTACAAGTGCGCTATTCAGGTAGCGAGGCTGCCCCGGCGGACCCCAAGGCTCGGAGTGATAGCGCGGGGACAGCGCAACTAACCGACAGCCGGGCAGGTCTCGGATGGCGGCCTCCGCGGCATTCAGTTGCCGTGGCGGGTCGTCCAGATTGCTGCCCAGTGCGACCAGCGCCCGGGTCACCCCCACTGGACCCTCAGGCGCCAGCGGAATCGCCACCGCCACCTTCCGCACCACCGCCACCACCGCCACGACCGCGGCGACGGCGACGACGGCGACGCGGGCGGTCATCGCCCTCAGCGACCTCCGCCGGTTCCTCACCAACGGGACCTAGACTCTTCGGCGCGGCTGCCACCATGGCCACCCGGCCATCGTGGTCTAGCGTCTGGATTTCAGTCCACCAATCGGCCACGTCTCCTGGCACGAGCCCGGCGTCAGAACGCAGCAGCATGAAATCGTAGGCCGCACGGAATCGCGGGTGCGCCAACAACGCCAAGGCGCGACGACCGTCGCGCCGATCGAACCGTGGCTGCAGAGCGAGCATTTCCTTCAAGGGCAACGTGAAACGCTTCGGCACGGCCACACGACGAATAATGTTCTGCAGCACTTCATCAATCGCGTCGGACTGCGCAAAAGCCTCGGGCGTCCCAGACGCCACACGAGCTTCCGTCGCGCGCAGGATCGGGCCATAGAGCAGCACGGCATAGAGAAATGTCGGGGTCACGGACTTGTCCGCACGCACACGCGCATCCGTCCCTTCAAGGCCTAGATGCAACAAGCGCGCCGCTGGGCCGTCTGGAGCCCTGCGCAACTCCTGCGCCGTCTGCGGCAACAGGTGTGGTAGCAACCCAAAGGCCACCAAGCGATCCAAGGACGCGGCACCGTGCCCACTCAAAAATAATTTCGAGCACTCATCGAAAAGGCGCGCTGCAGGCACACCCCCGAGCAACTCGGCAAGCTCCTGCATCGGCTGCAACGTGTCTTGATGCACCGTGAAGCCCAGTTTTGCCGCAAATCGTGCCGCCCGCAGCATGCGCACGGGATCTTCGCGATAACGCATCTCCGGATCACCGATCAGACGCAGGACGCGCTCGTGCACGTCGGCCACGCCACCGGTGTAATCCCAGACGCTGAAATCGGCGATATTGTAGTAAAGCGAATTGGCCGTAAAATCCCGGCGCCAAACATCGCCGTCAATATCGCCGTAGACGTTATCCCGTAACAGGCGGCCACTGCCATCCTGAACGCGGTTATCGTCAATTTCTCGATGATCTTCGTCATCCACCTCGTTCGGCGCCGCGGCAGCGCGAAACGTCGCAACTTCGATGATTTCATCTCCGAAATGGACGTGGGCCAGACGAAAACGACGACCGATCAGTCGGCAGTTGCGAAAGACACGTCGGACTTCGTCCGGCAATGCATTGGTCGCAATATCGAAGTCCTTGGGGTGATTGCCCAACAACAGGTCTCGTACGGCACCCCCCACCAAGAACGCCTGGTAGCCGGCCTCCTTGAGTCGATAGAGCACCTTTAGGGCGCCGGGGGAAATGTCGGCACGGGAGATGTTGTGTTGCGCCCGGGGAGTAACCACGGGGCGGACGCCTGCGGCCGTTTGCGCAGCGGATCGAATGTCGGAGGTGCTCAGGGCAAGGTCTCTTGTCGTTTTCGGATGATTTCGTATAATAGCAGGCTAACGTGACGTCGCCTCATCGTCCCGTTTTCGCGGCTCCCATCGTCTAGAGGCCCAGGACACAGCCCTCTCAAGGCTGGTACGAGGGTTCGAATCCCTCTGGGAGCGCCAACAATCCTCTGATTACACTGAAAAACTGCGGGTGCATCACGTCCAATGTGGCGCCAGCGCGAGCTTTTCAGCCTATGCCACCTTCCATATCCAGAAGAAAGTGACCCATTCTCTGAAGCTTCAGCTGATCCGGGAAACACCCAGCAGGTCACTCGGCCGTACACCTGTGCTACAGACGCGCTGCTAGTCATCTTGGCGGCTCTGGGCACACCAAATCCCTCCTCTCTCTCGGCCTCGCTCGCGAACCCCTATCCGCCTCGCGTATCCGCCACAACAACCCGATTACCTAAATCTAGAAGCCTAGATCGCAACAAACGTCGCGCTGCGACTATAAGCCTCTTCTTCTGGCGTGAAAGAGGGATCTTGATCAGTACGCTGGGCATCGAATCGGTAAATTTCCTGCAAAAACCCGCCCTGCATCACCGCCCCCTCGAGGGTCACGATGTGTTCTTGCGCAGCGCCGAGCGCCCCATGCAGACGGGCCGGATCTCGGGTCGTGATATAAGCCTGCATCTGAGCCCGAATGTAAGACAACCGCGACAACGGCTTCCAAAGTTCATACAGCGCAGCAATTCTTCCTGTACTCACGCTGACCTGCTCGCGCACGCGAGCCCGGTCAATCTCCGCATCAATACTTGGCCAGAAGCGTGTTGTATAAAACGCACGCTCATCGTGCTGATACCATTCTTCACTGCGGCTAATTGAAGAAGAAACCGTGTTATGCAGCTTCCATAGGAAAAAGCGCAGTGAACTGCCATCAGTCACTGTAGCGAGCTTGTCGCCTAGCGACATCTTCAATTCAGTCGAAGACGGCTCATGCCCAAGCAAAATATATTCAAGAGGATACATGTCGATTTCACGATTCTGTACAACATACGCGTTCAAATGGTGACGACAGTAGGGGCACGGATAAAGGAACGCGAACAGACGGAAAAACTCTTTAAATCGCTCAACCAGAACGAGTTGCTCCTCGGTAGATCGGGTCGCCGTAATTTCCGCCGTGGTGTGTAGGAAACGCCATACCGCTGGCCCAATGTAATACGGAAAGGAAAGGCGCATATCGGCATCCCGAATAAACGTCCTCCCCAAATACACATCAATGAACGCGACGTATTGCGAGAGAGCGCCACTCTCCCTACCGAATTCAAGGCGTTCACGCCGCTTCTGAACGCCGTTGAGGTAATGCCTGGCAAGACGCCACGCCTGTTTGATGCGCAATTTTTCTGTCGGGATAGCAGCCGGAAAAACAAGAGGGATATAAGGTCCATGCCGCAAGAACTCGCCGGCAGTGGAGGCTTCCTCATACCATTGCATGAGTGCAACTTCATCAGCGTTCGTATTGCCCTCGATATCTGAGGCGGAAGCAACACTGAATGCCGCGAGTAGCTTAGGCATGAAATCTTCATACCAGTAAACTACCGGCATCATTGCACCGGGCACAGATTCGCTCGCGTGCTCTAGAATCACACGATTCCAACGAGCGAGATAATCACGCGGCGCTCCCGTCGACTCTGGCGTTACTGCAGGGCCAAACTCCAGGGACTCAAGCAAGCGCAAACGCTGCATCTCTTCGGCTGACAGCACCTCATTCACGATATCGATAAATTCGAGAACCGGCTTATGTTTGCCCAGCACTTTTTCGACAAACATGACGAAGCGCGCACGGTTCGTTACGGCTGAGCGTGAAGAGTTGCTCATCTGCTGCGCCTCAGCGAGCATCGCAGGTGTTTTTTCAACACTATTCCAATTCTTCACCCGAGCGAGGAGGCGGCCATACTCGGCCTCCAGAGAAGTCGGGACTGCATCCAATACCGAGTGACACTCCACGCTGACAATCCCAAGTCCTTTATACAATTCGATGGCCGCTCGCACAAACGGCACCAAGTCCGAAATGCGGTAAGGCAGATCCCGTACGGGCAGGTGGGTCTCGTGATTCGCCGAGAAGCTGGTGCGAAAACACCGGTAGGCAGCGCCTTGGATCAGCCTAAAGAGGCCAATCTGCAGTTGCAACGTGGAGCTTCCATGTTCGGGCACATCACGAGGATGGCGCGCCAACAGAGCCCGCACATGCGCGAGCTCGTTCTCCGCCGCAGGCTGTTTTTCCCCGGATGGCGCTTCGTGGGTTGTGTCTTTAGCCGCAGACATCGGTTGCGGCGTGACAGTGGGCGCTGTTACGACAGCGTCCGCGACGGTCGCTAGTAGCTTTTTCGGCGCATAAAACTCCGTGATCGGCCGCGAAAACTCAGCAAGGTCCAAAGCCCCATCACCATCTAAATCTAGTTCGAGAAATGTCTCCTCGAGGTCCTTAACGTCTGAATTCCAACCCAGCGCGTCCATTGCATCGCTGAGATCATTGCGGGTTATTTTCCCGTCTTTATCCTTATCTAATAAAGTGAATGCTTCTTTTAGCTGCTGCACCCCGTCGGCACGCTTCGACAACACATAAGTAATAAAATCGACCACATCAAAACCGGCGTCGCCTTCGTCGGCTCTGCCATCACTACTGACATCGAGCAATAACGCCAAAACGTCGCGATCACTCAAATTTTTGTGCAAGGATTCATTAAGCGCTTTGGCCAGATCCGCCGGAGAGACTCGTCCATCGCCATTCGCATCGAAGAATTGAAAGACCGATTGCAGGCCCGCCCTCGTATAAGCGCTGACCGTAGGCTGTAAATTATTCATACAGTGTGTGGGCTGGCGTAACAGGCTGACTCTTTGGCTCCGCTCCGGCAGCTGCGATCATAGTCCCCATGACCCCCCCGGGCCAACTTGGCCGCCAGGAGGAATACCGATTGCAGCGCGAACTTCATCGAGTGGCTCAGCGAGCAGACTTAGCCAGTCCCAGTCCGCCGAGTAAATATCAATTTTAGTCTGCGCGCCGCGAGCAGCAGCCATAGCCATCATTTCAGGATCGAGATGAGAATGATTGGGCTCGAAAACCCCGAGTTTGACGCCCTGATGCCACTGCAACAGCACGACGGCGAGCCAGCCAATCCCAGCTGATGCGTTTGCGGCGTTGAACACTGCTGTATATACCTCGCCCTGTGGTGTCGTGTTGTACCCCGATAGCACATGATGCACGTCGTGCGAGCCAAGGAATTCAACTGGCAAGGGCGATCCTGGCATTCCAGGCACCTCAAAGTGCGCATCACGATAAAATGCACGCATTTCCGCGCCAAGCGATCCTGGAGGCGCGGATGCCATCAAGCCGTGATAACGCTCGATAAGCGCGGGACGCGTGATCGCTGCGAGGTCATGGCGCTCCATGTGGGCTGCAATTACCGCCCCGTCGACTGCGATGCGCTCGGATAAGAACCGCCGGAACAGGTCGGCTTTAACGGCAGCGGTGTTCAGGCTGGCAATCTGTTCGAGGTTTGCGGCCAACTGGTCATCGCAGTCCAACGCCTGCGCGACCCATCGGGCGGCCTGCAAGGCGACGAGATCGGGCTCAGGCGCGAACATTGCGACCAGCAGTCCTGCGTGCACGGCTTCCAGGCGGTCTTTTTCAGTGATCAGACCCCCGCGAATGGCCGCCAATGCCAACTGCTCATTGGGCCAGGGTTCGTCAACGCCCAGCAGATGTGAAAAGTCGATCGAACGACTGAGGCCGTGACATTTTGCGCACCCTTGCAAACCTGCAAATTTCCGCACCATTTCAGCGCGTTCACCCTCAAAGGGGCGAGCGCCATTGGCTGTCGCAACCAAGCGCATCACACCCACATAAGCTTGGCGAACCGAAGGTTCACCGAACACTAGCAATGCCATAGCTTCGTTTCTCCGCGTCTTTTTGCTACCGTTTTTTGAGCAATTGCGCCTAGTGAGAGCCCCAATAATTGGAGACTATTCGTTAAAGTTTAATAAGTATACTCTGTGGCGTGCGCGTCGTTTCCGCCAAACTTTTTTCTGGCGCATTCGCAAGTTTTTAGGAGACATAACATGACGTTACCCCGCGTACGCATCCCCGCCTCTTTTTTCGGTATCGTCCTCGGCCTCGTCGGCTTGGGTGATTGCTGGCGCGTAGCGACCTTGGCGTGGGGCTTACCCTCCTCTATCGCTGACACCATTATGGGAATCGCCTTCGGCGTTTGGGCTGTACTGCTCGCCCTTTATATAGCCAAATGGTGCACTTTCTATGCGGAGGCACGCGCCGAACTGCACCACCCTGTCCAAAATTGCTTCGTAGGCCTCAGTGCAGTCGCCACGCTATTGGCCGGCATTGCGATCGCCCCCCATGCCCATACCCTCGCCCTTGTGCTTACGGTGATCGGCTCGATCGCACAACTCGCCTATGGGGTCTACTTCACCAGTCGCCTGTGGGTCGGTGATCGCGATTTCGGAACAGCTTCGCCAGCACTGTACCTACCGACGGTTGCCGGCAACTTTGTCAGTGCATTTTGTGCAGGCTATTTCGGATATCCGGCCATTGGTACGTTGTTTTTAGGCGCAGGCCTCGCCTCATGGCTGTCGCTCGAATCCGTCATCACCCACCGCCTGACCTTCCACCTGATGATGCCCGCACCCATGCGGCCCACCATGGGGATCATGCTGGCGCCCCCAGCGGTGGGCTGTGTCGGTTACCTATTCGTCACCGGCGGTCTGACTGGTGGGCCACCTGATTTATTTGCGCAAGCACTCATCGGTTACGCACTGCTGCAAGTTTGCTTATTGGCGCGCCTATTGCCATGGGTTGCAAAGCAACCCTTCAGCGCCTCCTATTGGGCATTCAGCTTTGGCGTGACGGCATTAGCATTCGACACGATCGTTTTTTTATTGCGCGGACAGCATGGCTATATCGAGGGGCTCTCCATGGGGCTATTCATCTTTGCCAACGTTGTGATCGCTCTCTTGGTGACCGGCACCGTATGGCGACTGGCGTCTGGCCAATTGCTGCCGCCACCCTTAACCCAGACCGCCTAGGGGGCCCCAAAAAGGGGGCAGACCATTGGTTCCGTCTCGTTATCATCGACTGAACCGATCCACGCTGGCCCCTACCACCCGACAGCCTGACCATCCTTGCGATGATCAGAAGCGCCGTGATAGACGCCGGGCACTACGGTAGCCGGCGACGATTTGGTCCGCGGCGTGAGGTCAGACGGCGCATACCAAATGGCTTGGTATCCACCCATACCATCGCCATTATCGGCGCTCACCTGGTGCCCTAACCGGCGCAGCGCCGGTCCGACACGATTAAATAACTCCGTTTCCAGTCGCAGCGTATTGTTGGCCTGCGCGTGCGTGAAGCGGGCGGCATCAGAGGCCGCCTGCGGGTTCATGCCTAAGTCGATCATGTCAATCAGCACCTGCGCATGACCCTGCGCCTGCTGACTACCGCCCATGAGCCCGAATGCCATCACCGGCAGACCGTCCTTCATCAGAAAGCCTGGCAATAGTGTGTGGAAGGGTCTTTTCCCGGGTGCAATCACGTTCGGACTCGCATGATCCAGAGAAAACAGTGCACCGCGATTATTAAGAACAAAACCGAAACGGGGTCTACCGTATCAAGCCCCATTCTTTGGACGAGATATCTTGGCTGATACGCCGGGTGCGCCGATCATGCTGTTTAGCCACAACCACGATGTGGGGCTTTTTGACGGAGATCAACTGCTAGTGCTCGGCATGCAAAAACAAGTTTGGAATTACCGATACACGCGCGCCGGTGATTCTTTGAAACCCGTTGCCCGGAACCCCGTATTGGAATCGCTTGCGATCGCCTACTACCAAACTGCATCACAACTCTTCAGGGAACACCGTTACGAATAGATAACCGCAGCACCAGCCGCCGGAATAGACCGGATCAACCTGCAAGCGGGACGTAATCGGCCTTGGTAACGCCGCAATCTGGGCACATCCAATCCTCAGGCACGTCTACCCACCGCGTGCCGGGAAGCAGCCCATGCTCCGCATCGCCGATGCGCTCATCGTAAATGTGGCCGCAGATCTGGCAAAAAAACTTTTTATAAGAGTCAGTCATAGCAGCGCTTGCCGGTTCACGCTTCCTGCTCAAGTTCTAGCCAAATATCCCGAATCCACTGGCGAATCTGCAGCGCTTCTTCCCAACGATCTGACAACTCCTGCCGCCGCCCATCAGTGATTGCATACGGCGGCGGACCAAGCTCACACAAAAACACACACGTTGCATCCGGGCCATTACGCGAACGCCAGCTGCGCAGGCCATCCTTCCAGAGTTCCTTGAACAGAGCAACCCACGGCGCATGCTGAGGAAAATCAATCTGCACTTGAATCTGCTCGCGGGACGCAATCCGCCCTTGGAAACAATCGGTCCGATCCTGAATGCGTTGCAGGTAACCGCGGTCACGAACGCTCAGTGGCAACTGAAACTCTCGCTCGAGCACAAAGTGTGATAGGTCTGCAGTAAGCAATAGTTCCGGAATCGCGTCGATCACTTCGAGCGTGTAATACAGATCATTCAGGAGGCTGTCACGATGGGTCTCAAACAACAAATCCATGCCCAACGCCGCCGCTTGGTCCATCCAGCGATAGATTAAAGGAATTGCACCAGCAACACTGATCGGCATCACTTGCCCAATGACACTGATTTTGCTCGCGTTCACTTCTCTAGAAAATGACAACAAAGGCGCCATATCGCGACTGTGACGCGGAAAAAGATTCACCATGCTCTTGAGACCGTGCTTCTCGAAGTACGGTAAGGTCGCTCGGTATTTGTCGAGGTCGCTGACAGCTGGGTCGATGCAGACACCGTCATAGCCTGCTTCGGCTATTAGTTCGAAATTTTCCGCCTGGCCGCGCTCAGCGCGATCTGGGTTTCTAAAATCCATCGCCCATAGGGACTGAAATACTTCAAGCTTCTGCACGTAACTACCTCTATTCAGAATGACGTCAGAAACGAAACCGCATTACCACCACTCACATCACCAGTTCTTGCGACCGACAGATAAGCCTCACCTTCGATGCTCGTCGATTCGCCGACGACTCTCGTCACGCGAAAACGATGAAAGCTTTTCCACGACGGCCAAAATAAAATCACGCGATCCTCACTATTCCCAAACAGCTCTTGATGCAGAGAAGGCAACTGAAACCAGGGCGTTGTGGGTTTTGCGTGATGTGCGTTGTGATAGCCGAAGTTAAGAACTACTAAATTGATCCAGGGGTGACGCAAGGAAAGTGGATTACTGAAAGTATGCGCCTGCTCATAACCGCGATCCCCTCGATGCGGCATTTTGAAATTCTCAAACAGGACCGGCATACCGCCGTAGTCATGCTGCAAAGCGTCCATAAAACGCAATACCGTAATCATCAGCAAATACGCAACTACGTAACCGAACGCGACCCGCGGCGCGAACCAGACCAAGAGACCGAACAAAACACCGCGCACCAATATAACGATAGCATTACGCAGCCGCTGAGATCGCCGGGCAGGGATGATAAAGGCACTAAAAACCATGATGAAATGCATCACTATGTCGTGCGCGGGAATGTAAAACCATTCCAGCAACTGCACCAAGCGCGCACTGATTGGGTGGTTATTGAACCACTTCCTGGACTCGAACCACATGACGTCCGCGTTATCAACATGATGACGAAAATGTTTGAGGCGGATGTCCTCGTAGGTGCCATAGCAACTGCCAGTCACCCAGGTCAGTACGGTGCCTAATCTGGCGTTATCCGCGTTTGTGCTGCAGATTGCGTTATGCCCACACTCGTGCAGCAAGTAGGCAGCGATCACCAGGGCGTGCCCAAGCCAAAGCACCCCCAATACCGTGAACAGCAACCCGCCATGCGCGATCGCGACCAACCCTAACGCATAGCCGATCGCCACATACAGCAGCGCTAGTCCGTTGTAGGTTGCCCCGGCGACATCTTTGAATCTGAAGACACTCATTGACCTTCCCATCTGACGTTTAGGCGCGCTTCCCGACTGACGCGGACCCAACCGCCCAGTCGCGGTGCTATTCTTTCATACTCATGGGTGCAGGTCTCATCGACTCCGGCGTTGGTCATTGCGATGCTAATTGCCCACACCCTGCCGTTGGGCGCCTGACGGGACTGGACGGCTCAGTTGAGGACTACGATTGATACAGTTCAACGACCCCTATCAATGGATTCGCTCGGCGGCCCAGGAAACCCCGCACCACCCTTGTCTGGAGGACGATTTCGGGCGTCGGCTCGATTATGCACAGGTCGATCATGCGGCCGGGTTGCAGGGCGCTGCGCTGTTGGAGTTGGGAGTACGCACCGGCGACCGGGTGGCATTTCAGGTCGAAAAATCCCTTGACGCCATTCTGATCTATCTCGCCTGCCTACGGGTCGGTGCTGTTGTCGTCCCCCTGAACACGGCCTATACGGCGACTGAACTGGCGTATTTTCTCGCAGATAGTCAGCCTGCGCTCTTTCTGGCGCGGCCCTCGCACGAGGACGAGGCCACTCAGGTGGCCACAGATAGTGGGTGCTCGCAGGTTGAAACCCTGGGGACTCGCCAGGACGGCAGCTTCGCTGCCCGGATTGCCAAGCAACGCACGCCTGCGCCGGTCACCGCCGTTGACCCGTCGGGGCTTGCTGCACTGCTCTACACCTCCGGCACAACGGGACGATCGAAAGGCGCCATGATTACGCGGGGCAATCTGATCGCCAATGCCCAAGCCTTGGCGACCGCGTGGCGCCTCGTTCCGGCGGATCGACTCGTGCACACCCTCCCCCTATTCCATGTCCATGGACTGTTTCTGAGCCTGAACGCCGTGTTCGCGGCACATGCTTCGGTTCGTGTGCATGACCGCTTTGAGCCGCTAGAAACCATCGAGTCTCTCGGCACAGCGACCCTATTTATGGGGGTCCCGACCCACTACACCCGCCTATTGGCCTCAGCCGCACTAACGCCCGAATCCGTACGTCTGGTGCGGCTCTTCGTATCAGGATCCGCACCGCTACTGGCAGAGACCCATCAAGCGTTCGAAAGCCGCACCGGAAAAGCTATTTTAGAGCGCTACGGGATGACCGAAACGTTGGTTAACACCTCGAACCCCTATGACGGGATGCGTAAACCGGGATCGGTGGGCTTGCCCTTGCCAGGGGTCGAAGTGCGCATTACAGAGGCAACCCGTGAAAGCGAGAATCAGGCGATCGGGATGATCGAGGTGCGCGGCCCCAATGTCTGTGCCGGCTACTGGCGCGCGCCCGAAAAGACGGCCGCGGACCGGACTGCAGATGGCTTTTTTCGCACCGGTGATCTAGGCCTCATCGATGCAGATGGCTATCTGCATATTTCCGGGCGCGCCAAAGATCTGGTCATTACCGGCGGCTATAACGTGTATCCGAAAGAGATAGAACTAGCGCTCGACGCATTGCCAGGCATTAGTGAAAGCGCAGTCTTTGGTGTGCCCCATCCAGATTTTGGCGAGGGGGTAACTGCGGCCGTCACCTTAGTGCCAGATTTTCAGGTGAACGAACAGACAGTCTTGGCTGCGCTCAAAGACTGTCTTGCGGCTTACAAGGTACCGAAGCGGCTTGTCGTCATCGCTGAACTACCCCGGAATTCCATGGGAAAAGTCCAAAAGAATCGCTTGCGCGAGATCTACTGTGACCTATACGGCAACTAAATGGCTTTGGGCCATGAAGAGCGACGCAGAACTATCCGAGCTATCGGACTAAACGCTGCCCGTCACAGCCGAATGAACATCGAGCGCAGACCCCGATCAGTAATAAAAGCCTATCTCTAAGGCAGGTCGAACCCAAAGCACTTGGTGCCGGCACAGACACGGTGTAAGGTCCACTGCCTGCGTGTAAGGACAGCGAGGGTTTCGAATGCGCACAGAATGGCTCCTCTACGGGATCGTAGCACTCGCGCACCTAGCAGCCTTAGCGGCATGGATTCGCGCAACGCGCAAAAACCACCCCGCCTCGCGCCCCTCCGTCGGCGACATTTTGATTGGTGTGATCGTCAACTTCCTAGACACGCTCGGGATTGGCTCTTACGCCCAGATTACTTCCTTGTTCAAGCTCAGAGGGCGGCCAAGCGACGACCTGATCCCCGGCACCATGAATGTTGGCAGCGCAATCCCCTCCTTCTTTGGCGCTTTTCTCTTCATGATTTCGATCAAGATTGATCCGGTCCTGCTCTTCTCAATGATTGCCAGTTCCGGACTCGGCGCTTGGATGGGCGCAGGCGCGGTCAGTCGAATGTCAAAAAGACGGATCCAAATCACCATGGGTTGCGCGCTACTGGTCGCCGCAGGCTTCCTGATCATGAGCATACTTGGCGTGCTTCCAACCACTGGGGCGGCAATGACCCTGACGGGGTGGCGCTTCGCCCTCGCCGTCGGGGCAAATTTTATCTTGGGTGCGCTCATGTGTATTGGTATCGGCAATTACGCGCCCAGCATGGTCATGCTGTCGCTGCTGGGCATGAACCCGATCGCCGCCTACCCCATTATGATCGGCAGCGATGGTTTAATTATCCCGATCGCCAGCATCGGATTCGTCCGTTCCGGGCGGTTTGATCATGCGGTCGCTGTTGGATTGGTGATTGGCGGCGTACTCGGCACTTTTGCGGCTTTTCCCCTAGTTGAGGCCATTGGCGGCCATCTCGGCCTGATGCGCGAGGTGGTCGTCGCCGTGGTCCTCTATGCCGCCACCACCATGCTGCTCTCCGCCCGGCAACCCGATCCATCGCCGGCCCCCTAACTGGGCCAGGCTAAGCCAGATAGCCAAAATTCTAGGGATCCTCTGCGAGCAGATCATGCAGTGTGCTGCTACCGATGCGCAGCAGACCCCGAAGTCCCTCAAGGAAGCGTGGGGCTACAAAGTCACTCAAACCGATACGCGGCACGCCTCTTCCATCAAAGCCTGATCGGTGCCCGTGCATAATTGCGATTCCATCGAGCGTTTACTCCTTAGTGGTCAACGGCCAACAGCGCTGCGTTCCTTCGCGCGTAGCATGAATGCACCGGCTGCGAACTATGCTAGCTGAGCTGCATCAGCTCGATACGAACGCCATCCGGATCGCTGCAGTACACGAGCCTGACGCCGAACGACGGCAAGAACGTGAGGGTGCCGGCGTACACGGCACCACCGCAACGCACCAGTTCGGCCATGGATGCTTCCAGGCTCTCGACATAGAAGGACAGATGGGTAAGTCCGAACTGGTTGAGTGGTCGCCGTTCGCGTGGCCCGAACGGTTCGGGAGAGCGCAGTTCCAGTAACTCAAGCGCAAAACCGTCCGGTCGGCGTATGAACTGCGATCGGAGCGACACGCCCGTCAGTTCCATGATGCCGTCCAGGCCGCTCGAAATCTCCATGACCTCTCCAGGCACAAACCCCAACGCACCGCAGTAGAAATCCATCGAGCGTCCGATGTCGGTGACACAGATTCCAAGATGCGAAATTCGCGGAATTGAGGTAGTCATGACGCTAACGTTTCGCCTCCAAATGACAAAAATTGAGTTTCAAATCCAAGGCTCTGCGGCGACCCTGTTACCGTGACAATCGTTCACGATGCGCGCTGCCTCTCGGCGCACTATTCCTG
This sequence comes from uncultured Pseudomonadota bacterium, assembly GCA_903908265.1. Classification (GTDB taxonomy): domain Bacteria; phylum Pseudomonadota; class Gammaproteobacteria; order Steroidobacterales; family Steroidobacteraceae; genus CAIKZZ01. The sequence goes on along the minus strand of CAIVRI010000039.1, from coordinate 8,676 downwards.
CCCAGCCGGCACCGTGGCGTCTCCATCACCACGGTGCCTAGGGTAGACGTTTCTTAAGCTCTGCTCTTCATACTCAGAACTTATCGTGAATCTGAATCCCAAATGTGCGTGGTTGAGAGTAGTACGTCGGCGTTAAATGCCCAAAACCTGCGCCGAAGTCTATGTTGTTCTGGATGTGCAGCTCATTAGTCAGATTTTTAGCCCAGAGGGATACCGTGAGTTTGGTACTTCCAACGGAGATGTCTTGTATAGCTAGTCGCCCATTTAAAAACCCAACACTCTTGATTTCAGTGGCGCCAGCAAAAGAAGCCGTTGCTGGATCCGAATTGGGGTCGTTCGGATAGTTAGCGGTCAGTGCGGACGGGTAATCGTAGAAAGAATCCGTCCAACTATAGTCCGCCGTGGCATGGAGCTGACCGATGGCCGTATCGGCCAACTTGGCGTCAACCAGCAGATTGAAAGTGCCTTTAGGCGCGTGCACGAAGGCTCGGTTGCCGGCGACATCCACTCCAGCGTCTACGTAGCTATCATATTGGGCATGAAGGTACCCGTAGTTAGCTTGAACGTGCAGACTATCTACGGGCGCCCAGTTTGCGCTGAGTTCAAAGCCGTAGACCGTCGCCTTAGCGGCATTACGCACTACCGATGCGGCCGCTCCAGTCGCAAGGAATATTGAAACCTGTTGGTCGGTCACCTTATTCAAAAACACATCGGTGTTAAGAATCAATCGACCGCCCGCTAGAGTTGATTTGAGACCGAGCTCTACTGACTTTGCCTTTTCTGGTCTAAACGCTGTTTTTGTTTCCGCTACGTTGTTGGCAACCGCGTCACTGATTCCGTAGGCTGAAATATTACCAACAGCTCCGAATTCGCCATTAAATCCGCCGCTCTTAAAGCCTTCCGAAAATTTAAGGTAGGCGTTGACTTCAGGCGACAACTTGTACGCTAACGTGAGTAGTGGCGTCACGGCGCTAAAGGTTTGGCTCGCTGCCGTGCCCTGCGGCACCAGTACCACTTGGTAGGCCAGCGGCGCGTTGGGCGCGAAGAATACGGTTTCGTAACGGCTGAGGTCTTTCTTCTCCGAGGTATAACGCAGGCCCGCGGTGATAGTGAAAACGTCGGTGGCTTTGAACTCCACCTGTCCAAAACCCGCCCGCGCCTCGGTGCCATACCCGTACTGGGAATCATAATCAAACGTGCCGCCAAAGAACCGCTGCGGGTTGTGTGTATAGCCGCTGTCCTTGTAGTAGTAGACACCACCGACATAGTTGATACGGTCCGTTGAGCCGACGATTTGCAGCTCTTCAGACGTATTCGAGAACGTCACGGCACGGGATACCATTGCCAGCGGCAATAGTGATCCGTCAAATTCTATTTGATCACCCCACGTCATTTGCCTGTAGCCAGTAACAGATTTTATCTGTGTAGTGGAATCCAGATCCCAACGCAGCGTCAGTGAGTGCCCCTCAACGCGGCTTTTTTCATATTGAGGGAGGTCGGAGCCGATACTGGTCCCAAAGGTCTGCGGGACATATGCGCCCAGCGGCGTCACGCCTGACACGAAGGGGAAGTAGGAAATTGGCGCATCAACACGCGCGAGATAATCACCCAGAGGCCGCTGGTTAATGTCCGAATAATCGAAGCGATACGCCGCCTGAAAAGCGTCGGAGAAGTCGAGATTCAGGGCAATGCGCCCGCCGGTCTGATCGCGGTTATCCAACGAACTGATGGCGCTTCCTGGGAGGGTTTTGGTGACACCATCGCGTGTTTCACGACGAAACCCAAGTGAAAGGCTCGCAATGCCTACCTTCGGCAGATCCAAGGAGGCCTTGGTGGTCAGTTCATTATAATTACCGTAGGTCACGTCCACCGCCCCGCCAAACACGCCGGTCGGTTGGCGGGTGATGAGGTTGACAGCGCCCGCGAGCGTGTTCCGTCCGTATAGCGTGCCTTGTGGGCCGTTCAACACTTCGATGCGCTCTGCATCCATGATGTCGAAAATGCCGCCGATTGCCTTGGCGACGTAAACACCATCCAGATAAACGCCGACTGTCGGGTCCCAATACATCCCCGGATTGATGGTCACTGCACCACGGATCGAGAACTGAACGCCCGTGTTATCACCCGTCGCAGAACTGATCTGCACATTCGGTGCGAGGCCATTTAATGCGGCCACATTTGTGATGCCGCGGGCGGTCAACTGTTCCGCGTTGAATACCGTAATCGCAATAGGTACATCCTGCAATTTTTCGGCGCGCCTCTGTGCGGTCACGACGATCTCTTCAAGTGCCCCTGAAGTCTCGCCGGAAGATCCCGCCGAATAAGCCAACCCACTGGCGGTCAGCAGCACGACACCAACCGATGCCAGTCCAGCATTAAATAGACGCATCTCATCCCCCCCTAAATTCTGTAATAACTAGGCTAGTTCTATCGCCAGTGCCCGCCCCGTGAAGGGCATTCCCCGATCAGGAGCCCGTCGCTCACCGCAAAACAAGCCCGAACTGACGCTCGGATACCACTCTGATCCGTAAGATCAGACCCCAGCCATCGACCGTTCACTGCACGTCATGAATCGTAAGGCGGCCGGGTGACCTGCCAGCTTCGAGCATACTGCCACTACCGCGAAGGAGCAATTTTTTCGTATTACAGATACACAAAAATTACGCAAATGATGGCTTTGGACGGAAATTTGTGGCTGATTTCGTCTCATTCCGGCACTCAAATTTCGCGGCTTTCGTTGTTTTTATACGACAAACGGCACTTTCCGACGCGCCCTTCCTACCGCTCCGACGCCGAAGTCGGCGCCGGCCACCAGTTCTGCGTTGACCGTGTCCAGAATCTTCTCCGCCACGCGATGCTGTTCGAGCAGATGGCGGAATCGCTGAATAGTGCTTTCTTCAGGCGCCTTCGTGATCTCCGCATCAATTCGCGCAATCGCGCCATACAGCGGTACGTCATGCAGCGCTTCTTCCATCGTTGGGTCCGACAGACGGCAGAACTGCTGCAGCAGATCAATCCGCAGCATTACTTCCGGAGCGAACGGCAGCCGGCCGGTCTTGCCCTCCGGCGTGTACTGCGCCACCACGGTCACCAGGGAATTACTCGTTCCCTCTCGTCCAGAAATACCCGCTTGCAAGTCTTCTTCGGCGTCAGATCAAAGCCAGAATGGCCAAAAATTTTCTGTTTCATGCGTCTATTTTCTGACGCCGTGGACAATTTCGGCAGACTTATGCAGGTCTTCCCTAGATCCCACCAAATTGTCATTTACGCGTGTTAAAAGGTAAGTGCCCGACCTTTATTGAGCATCGCAATGACCACACTCCACTCTTCCCACGAACGAGCGCGCTTGCGCCGAGAATTAGTGCAATTAGCCAGTTTTCTGTTACTCACTCTGCTGATCTGTGGGTTAGTAAGCCTATTTTCTCTGTGGTCGATGGAGCGTCTGTATGCCGCGAACGAAGCGAGACAGGCTACGGTAGTGCAAGCGCTCAATAGTGCGCGCAGCGCACAAGTCGCCTTTAAAATTCAAGTACAGACGTGGAAGAACGTGTTACTGCGTGGCGAGGATCCCGGCGAATACGCGCTCGCACGTCAAGAGTTCGAGCTTGCTGAAGCCCAGACGGATGACAACCTGAAGGCTGCGACTGACTGGGCCAGCACACTAGGCGACGGATCCCTCCGGCAATCTATTAACACCCTATTAGCAGCGCATCTTCAGATCGGCCGTTCCTACCGAGCCGCAATGCCCGATTCCGCCAACATCCGAGCACAACGGACGCAGGCTGACGCTGCAGTCCGTGGAATCGATCGAACGCTGAATGCTCGCTTTGATGCGCTGGTCACCGCCATGGTTGCCAAGAATGTGCACGAAAATTACGCACGCCGCACCGAAGAGAATTATAGATTTTACGTGCTGTCGCGTGCGATCTGGATCTCGATCGGTCTGTCATTTTCGCTAGTGCTCTTTCTCCTGTGGCGGATGCTGCAGGATCGAGTACTGCGCAAATGAGCGCTGCCGCTTCAGCATGCGCCGGTCTAGGGCTTTTCTTTACTGGGATTCGGCTGATTGCTTCCCATTTACGGGAATTAGCGTCGGGAGGTATTCGACGGCTTCTTTCTAAAACCTTCCAGCACCCTGCAATCGCTCCGCTGGCCGGCTTGGTTGCGGGCGCGCTGACCCAATCGACCAGTGCGGTCACATTCATCACGACAGGTCTGCTATCAGCCGGCGCTATTTCACTGAGTGTTGCAGTCTCCACGCTTGCTTGGGCAAACGTCGGCACCTCGGTACTGGTGCTACTTGCATCTCTTGATGTGCATGCCTTGGCGCTCTATCTGTTGGCACTGATTGGGCTTGCATTTTTCAATGGGCTAGATCAATCAGAGCAATTCCGGCACATCACTTATGCGCTGTTCGGACTCGCACTGCTCTTGCTGGGCCTTACCTTGGTAAAAGCCGCGGTCGCGGAAGTGAATAATGAGTTTTGGGTACGAGAATTCGTCGCGTTCGCCGCGTCCGGCGCCCCTGTATCGTTGCTAGCAGGGTTCGTCCTTGCGATTGCATTGCAATCTTCGTCCATAGTCACGGTGCTTGCCTTGCCGCTCGCAGCAGAAGGCCTAGTCGATTTGCACGCCATGACCCTACTCATCCTAGGCGCTTGTGCCGGCTCGGGGACGGCCGTGATTCTCGTGTCTTCCGGCCTTGAGGGCCCTACCCGACAGCTGGCGATGACCCAGGGCATGGTGCGAGGTGTTGCATCCTTACTGCTATTACCCTTTGTGCTCATCGAAAGCCGCAGTCAGGATTTTGGCCTTGCGCCACTAGCCGCCACACTGACGACCCACCTGCCAACACAGGTCGGCATCGTATTTCTTGTGGTCCAAATAGGTGGAGTCGTCGTTGCCAAACTGTTACGTAGACCGATTCTAATGCTGGCGGCCTGGGCCGCGCCCCCTTCTCCCGCCGAGGCGCTAAGCCGATCAGCCTACCTATACGACGAGGCCATAGCCGATCCTGGCACAGCGCTCGAACTCATTCGTCTAGAACAGGTCCGGCAATTACAAGCACTGCCAGACTACCTGGAGGACTTGCGCGATCCGCAAGAGCGCAATCCTGATGCCCCACCGCTGAATACAAGAGCGGCCGCGAGCGCTGCAGTCGCCGAGCAAATGGACGAATTTCTCAGCGAACTGCTGGCGGCCAACCCGGATATGTCGAGCGAACACGTTTTTGATGTGCGGCGGCGTTTAGGTGATCTCAAAGCAGTACAAAAAACACTCGCGGAATTTTCAGCCGGCCTGGCTGCCGTGCCGCACGAAGAACGCTCTCGCTTTACTCACTCTCTCGTGGAAGGCCTGCATGCACTTCTCGTCGTGGTTGGTGAAGCTAGCGCTGATCCCTCACCCGACACTAAACTATTTCTCGCCGAATTGACCGCCGAACGCGGCCCGTTGATTGATCGCGTGCGTCGTGAGTTATTGGAGGGATCCACCACCGCCAAGGATCGAGAGGCTGTGCTCTCAACGGTCTTGCTGCTCGAACGACTGCTTTGGATGCTGCGGGAACGATCCCCGTTGCCGCTGGGCGAGAAAGAAAAAGAGGGAGACAAGAGCGAAGCAGACATGCAATTTCCGGCGGATAATGGGTTTGCATCATAGAAAAATAAGGGTAGCGTCCCATGCGTCTAAACCGCCCGTTCCCAACAATCGTTGCAATACTGTTCATCACCACCAGTTTCGCCCGCGAGCGGCCCTTCGATCTGGTGATCACTAACGGGCACATCATCGATGGATCAGGTGCTCCCTGGTATTCCGCAGACATCGGGCTGCGTGACGGTCACATCGCGGCTATTGGAAATTTAGGGGCCCTACCATCCCAAAAAACCCTCGACGCCCACGGACGAGTCGTCGCACCAGGCTTCATCGATATGCTAGGTCAATCCGAGTTTACAATCCTCGTAGATCCACGACTGCCGTCCAAAATATACCAGGGGATCACGACAGAATTCACCGGCGAAGGCGGCTCCCCTGCACCGACCGTTGGGATTGCTGCTAAAGACCTGCGCACGGATCTCGCCCATTTGGGTCTGAAGCCAGACTGGGTTGATTTTAGTGGTTACTTCAAGCGCCTAGAGCAGCAAGGCATCGGCATCAATCTCGGCTCCTATGTTGGCGCGACCACCATCCGTAAGATTGTGATTGGCAACAGTAACCGCGCGGCAACCTCGGCAGAGCTGGGCGACATGCGCGTCCTCGTACGCAAAGCCATGCGCGAGGGCGCGCGCGGCGTGTCCTCATCGCTCGAATACGCGCCGGCACCCTACGCAAGCACCGAAGAGCTGATCGCGCTCGCCCAAGAGGCCGCCGCAGCCGGGGGCATCTATGCCACCCACATGCGCTCGGAGGGCGATGGCATGGATGCTGCGCTGGAGGAAACGTTCCGCATCGCCCGAGAAGCCAAGATCCCAGTGGAAATTTGGCATCTCAAGGTGGGTGGAAAGATCAACTGGGGCCGAATGCCCTCCGTGATCGAAAAAATCAATGTAGCTCGTGCACAAGGTCTGGATATTGCAGCGGATACCTACGCGTACACCGCCTGGTTCAATGAGATGTCTGCATTTGTACCGCCGTGGGCACACGACGGCGGCAAGGCTAAGCTTCTGGAGCGCCTCAACGATCCACAGACGCGCGCTCGCATCAAGGCCGACATGTTGGAACCCAGCAGCCAATGGGACAACGAGTGGCACGAAGTGGCGGGCCCCGAGGGGATTCTGGTCGGTGTAGTACACAACCCGGCGCTAAGAGCCCTGCAAGGTCAGACGATTAGGGAAATTGCCGAAGCCCGGCACGCCGACCCGATGGATACGCTATTGGACATCCTTGCGGCTGACGACGCCTCCTCCGAGTGTGCCGTATTCGGTATGGATGAAGCAGACGTTGCGCTTGCTCTCGTGCAACCTTGGACGTCTATCAACAACGATAGCTCCGGAGCTTCGACCGAAGGCATACTCGGGTCCTTCCATCCGCATCCGCGCGCATTTGGCACCTTCCCAAGAATCCTCCGCAAGTATGTGCGCGAAACGCACCAACTTTCGCTAGAAGAGGCGATCCGAAAATTCACGTCATTGCCCGCGTCACGCATGCGCCTCACTGATCGTGGTCTGCTCAAAACCGGCCTCTGGGCCGACATCGTCATCTTCGACCCGGATATGGTGACCGATCGGGCGACGTACGCTGATCCCAACCAGTTATCCACCGGCATGGACTGGGTCTTGGTCAATGGCCAAGCGGTCATTGCTGACGGCCAGATGACCAACGCGCGCCCCGGCCACGTCCTGCGCGGACCCGGCTACCGCGCGCGACAACTGCATTAATGCATTAGCCACCGGAGGTAGAACCCATGACGATTTCATTTTGGTGTGTCTTGATTGCCGGCTTAATACCCTACCTGAGTGCTGGCATCGCTAAATCTGGGGGCGGCTACGACAACCGCAACCCGCGAGAGTGGCTGGCCAAACAAACTGGCCGTCGGGCACGTGCGAATTCTGCGCAAAAGAACTCATTTGAGGCCTTTCCGCTCTTTGCAGCGGCGGTTCTGGTCGCTGCACTCTCCCATGCGCCGCAAGGCAGAGTGGACGCCTATGCGGAACTGTTCGTTGCAGCGCGGGTCCTGTACGTCGTAGCCTACGTCTTCGACTTTGCTCTGGCTCGGACCTTGCTCTGGACCATCGGCATTGGGTCGGTGATTTCCATATTCTGCGCCGCCTGACAGGCGCTTCAACTCGGAGTTCTCAATGTCTCGTCGAATTCTTTTAGCAGTAATTCTGGTGGCTTTCAGCGTTAGTACCCACGCGCACGACAGCAAAACGAAGCTTGAGCAGGCCAATGACTACCGGCATGGTCTTTACGGCGCAATCGCCTGGAATTTTGGTCCTCTGAATGCAATGGCGCAGGGAAAAATCCCATTTGATAAGGCCGAGGCCAGCATCCGCGCGGCACGCCTAGCGGCACTCACTGAAATGCTGACAGAGGCCTTCCCAGAAGGGTCCGCGATTCACGGCAAGAGCGAAGCGAAAGCGGCCATTTGGGAGCATCGCGCTGAATTCGATGCCGTGCTGAAAAAGTTCATCACAAAGAGCGCGGCTCTATCGGAAGGCGCGAAAACAGCTGATCTGGAAAAATTCAAACCACTCGTTAGTGACACCCGTGCGGTCTGCAAGGAATGTCACGACAAGTACAAAGAAGACTGATCACATCAGCACAGTAGGCACTGGCGGCGCGCTCGCGATCACCCAAGCGAGCGCGCCGGCACACACGGCTACAATCAGCAGGGCAAGCCAGAGACGATGTCCGGCAATGCCTGCCGAAGCCGGCGCACCAGGTCGCCATCCAGTGATCAACGTGCGGACCAAATCTTCCTTGAAGATCACCTTATAAATCACTACCGCGAGCACGTGCAGGCCGATGGCGGCAAGCAACAAATTCCCGATGATCTCATGCAGTCCTGACAAACGATTGCTGGTGGCATGACTGACCCATGCATAGAGTGGACCGGCAGCATCGGTTTCGTCGTTTGAGAACAGGCCAAGTAGCGCTTGCCCACCAACCAGCAAGAGCAGCAGCAGGATCATCCACCCCCCAGTGGGCGTGTGGCCAGCCATTGCAGGGGTCTGACGC
>CAIVRI010000038.1 GCA_903908265.1 uncultured Pseudomonadota bacterium | reverse complement strand
CTATCGGCTCGGGAGCTAGCCGTTGAGACCAGCATTCAGTCAACTCCATGGTGACGCCGTTGACCGAAAGCCAAGCTCACCAGATGAGCCTGCTGAGACCCATCGACGGTCAATCGCCGGAACTTTGCGGGCACCCCCAGGGCGGCACGCGAGCAGTTCGGATAGAGCCGCAGTCGGGGCATCGCGCATGGAGAGGCACTCGGTCGACATGTCCGCTACCCGATGCCGGCGAGCAGCCGGTCGATGAGGTCACTGGCCTGGCGCTGCCGGAGCACCCTGGCCTCGCGGAGTTCAGGCTCCGGCCCTTCACCAAGCTCGAACTTGGCCACCGAGACCGGCCCGTCCTTGCGGTAGCCCTCAGTCGCCTGGTCACTGGCGAATCGGCGCCTCAGGACATCGAGTCCCTCCAGGATGACCGCCGAATGCGTACCCGCTAGCGCATGGCCAAAGGCCGCGACGACGGCGCCGAGCCCGTCGGGGGCATGCTCGATGCAATAGACCAGGTCATGGGCGTCCTTGCGCTCGAAGCGCTGGTCGAACGCGAAGGCCTTCAGGCAAGTGAAGCTGACGATGTCCGCATGCTTGACGCGTTCGGTGGCCACGCCGTTCTCGCCCAGCAGCTCCGCGCGGATCTCGGTGACCTGATGCAGGTCGAAGACGATGGACGAGTGCGGAATGTTGAGCGCCGAGATCGTGCCTTCCGTCGGCAACGGCTGCACCCGGCCCCCGGCGATCTGGGGCGCATCGGCCAAGAGCTCCAGCACCATCAGCGCGCCATGCTCGGTGCGCGTCTGCCATCGCCACGAAAGCTTCAACCCCTGTTCGTTGACAGCGCGCTCGAAGCCCATGCGCTTCAGGTTGTCCTCCAGCGAGTGGTACGCGTCGGTGTCGGCAAGGAGCTGCAGATCGATGACGATGTCGACATCCAGCGTGCCGGCGTGCGCAGGCACGTCGGGTGGACGCTGAGGCACCAGATAGCGCGGCGTCAGACCTCCGACCAGGAAGACCGACTCCTTCCAGGGCCCGAGCCCACGCAACAGCGTGACGAGGACACGCTCGCAGTCCACGGTGTAGGCATCGCTGTATCCGCCGAAGCGCGAGGGTTTGACCATCAGAAGCCGATTCTTTCCCTGCGCAGGTGCTCGGCCAATTCCTTGGCGCGCCCCTCGGCGCGCACCAGGTCCAGGTAGGTCTGGATCGGGCTGGCCAGCCAGAGACCGTCCACCCGCTGCCTGAACAGCAGATCCCCCGGCGACTTGGCGTCGATGACGACCAGATTCGCGCCCTCATTGACGGGTCGGGCGCCCAGCTCACCCAGCGCAGCCTCGGTGACCGAACCGGCTGGCAAGCGGATGCGAACCTGCGAGACGTTCGACAGAAAAGGGGCGTAGCGCTGGGCAGCCGCTTCGTGGGTGACCGCATAGTCGATCCCATGCGAAGAACACACACCATCGAGTCCTGTGGCCAGGGCGTCGACCTTCACGGCAGGAACGAAGAACCTGCGCATCGCCTCAGCCGGTTGCTGCCGCAGGCTCGTGGCCCAGGCATCCAGCAGTGCCGCAGGCTGACTCACGCGCCGCTGCTTGCCAGGCCCCTGCCCCCGTGAATCCAGCCAGTCGAGTCGTTCCAGTTCGGTCAAGACCATCGACACCGTCGACGGGGATGCCGAGACGTCCTCGGCCAGCTCGGTCACACCCAGCCAATCCTCGCGGCGCATCAGCAGGCCATGCAACACGTGAGCGCGACGCCCGGAAAACAGCGAACGGATGGCCCGGGAGGTCGACTTCGACGGTGGCTTGTCCACGAAGAAGAGCGCTCCCGGTGCCGGGAGGTACAGGCTGCCCCCGGCGTCGAAATAACCGACCCGCTCCGCTTTCAGCAGGTCCTTGGCGCCCGGAGAGATCGATTCGGCCGCGAGCATCGGTACGGCGCCTTCTGCGCCGGCATCGCCACTGCGGCGCGACGCCGCATCCCGGATCTGCCAAAGTGCCTGCCGAACATCCCGCGGATAGAGCGCCTTTCGGATCCCAACCAGCAGCGCCAAGGGACGCCCGGCAACCTGCATCGAGACTGAAACATCGTGCACCGCGGCCTGCCCGCCAGAGTCGCCCTGGCACGCGAGATTGGCCGTCACGTCCGGGAGGGCCCGCAGGGCTTCCAGGAGTTCAGCGATCAACGCGCTCTCGACTGCAGATGGGTTCACGACCATGCCTTGTGATTTATTCGCTGTACAGCGAATAAAGGCACTATATTAAATTTTATGATTTATAGCAATATTTGCTGCGCAGCAAATATTCCCCCTACTCCCACTCAGTAGTTGAGAACGTTGCCGATCATATACTTACACGCGACGGGTATCTCGCGGGTATCTGACGACCGTACTGCCATCGCTCGCACCGCTTCCACTAGCGGCTAGTCGTTTCCTTTTTGTCCAGCGCAACGCTATACTTGTACAGTAAACAGGACAAGTTACTATGCGAATCGTATCATTCTCCGAAGCTCGGAACGGTCTAAAAAAACTAATCGACGATGTCGTTGAAGACGCCGACGTGACCGTCATTGCGCGCCGCGACGCTGCGGATGCGGTGATGATGTCGCTAGATACCTTTAATGGCTGGATGGAGACGGTTCACCTACTGAAGACTCCTGCGAACGCGACTCACTTAGGCAGGTCCATACAGCAACTACGTTCAGGGAAGACGCGGGCGAGGACGCTCGTTGAGCCTTAAGCGCATCGTTTGGACAAGCGCCGCTTGGCAAGACTATGTCTATTGGCAGGGTCAGGACAAGAAAACGCTTAAACGAATCAACACTCTGATTCAAGAGGCAGTACGTGAACCCTTTACGGGGATTGGTAAGCCAGAACCTCTTCGTGAAAGCCTCTCCGGATTCTGGTCAAGACGTATCGACGATACGCATCGACTTGTCTACACCGTAGAGAATGAAAGTCTAGCGATTATCGCCTGCCGCTATCACTACGATTAATAGCCTAGGCATCGGCTTTTCACTCCCACTCAATTGTTTCCTAGGCCTGTAAACCCGCATGGATACTGGCTTTGTTTGTGTGGACCATCTCACTTTACCGTCATATTTACTGTCAAAAAACAAGCGCTTTGACTGGCGCGGGAGATGCACTCGGTTTGCGCGGCGACTACTTTTCCACATCAATCGTCAACTATCGACGTGAGCTGGAAGCCCATCGAAGCCATTGCATCGTACGTTTTTCCTTCAAGGAACAAGTATAAAGCAACGACTTCTCGTTACCAACCGTTATATAGCGAGCGTGTTCCAATCTTTAAAATCCAAGAGCGGGCAATCGTTTGCCGAGTAAGCCAGTTGTTCAATAATTTCCGGCATCCTGGGTTAAAAGTAAGTCAAACGCGAACAACTCCCTACTTTGGTGCAACTTATGGCGAATTTCGCCAACGAATTTTCATTGTTACCTTTTACGCTCAATGCGTCTCCCACAAGGACACGAACTTGCCGCTCAGTGTCATTTACGGAGAACTTGGCGCTCACACCAGCGTTTCAACGATCCGGCGTTGCTTCAAAGAAGAAGCATTCAGGCAAGATGGCTGGAGCGACGTAGTCCACGTCTTGGGCAGACACGCCACAAGCGAAGAAGCTCTCGCGCCACTGGCGCGCGACTGCCACGATCTGGTCGATTTCCCTGCGGGCCTCTTCGGCTGACAACCCGAAGCGGCCTGACTGTGATAGCAAATTGTAGATACTGGCCGTGCGACCGTAGTTGCCCACGGTCAGTGCCAAGTCGCGTCGCTCCAGGCTCACCACAGGTGCGGGCACCAAGTCGTAGGCGGGCGATAGGCGCCATCCCTTTGGCCGGCGCAGCAACGCATGGTTGCGCGGGTGATCATCGTTGTTGGTTACTGCGGCGTTGAAGACCATGCGCCGGAACAGTTCAGCGCAATCGGCTTCAGGCTTGTCGGACCAGCGGCGCAGGTTGTCAGCCAGCAGCGGATAAGACCAACGTTCACGGCTCAGATAGCTGTCGTCGCAATCGAGCACCGTGAGTCCACTGACCAATCCAAAGCGCAGATAGCCCTTGTCCGTGTGTTCACGATCGAAGCGCTGCAGCATCAACACTTCGCTGTCGCCGACCGCCTGCAGGCGTGCCTGCGTGACGTTCAAGCCGCAGCGGCGTGCGAGGTCGAGCGTGGCGTACTCGATGCGCTGCAAGTTGCAGCGATCATCTTTGGCGGGAAACTTGCCCAGCCACAGACACTGCGCATCCTCGATGGTGGCTTTGGGTCGGGCACCACCCATGCTGGTGCCGGGATCGAGCCGTTCTAGCAGGTGCACCGGTACCGGCCTGCCTTCCTCGATAGCCTGCGCAGCAGCAACCAGTTCGGCGAGCTGGTGGGTGCGGTTGTACTGCCGCTTGGGAGCGGGTGGTTCGGCCTTGAGGCCGAAGCTCAGATAGCCAGCGCCATCCTGCGGGCCATGCAGCAGATAGTCGATTTCATGTAGATCACCCGCAGCACGTTCGAGCTTGTACTCGATGACCCGCCGTCCCCAAGCGTCCGGGCTCGCATCGCGCAGCGCACCGGGAATACCCTTGAGTTGAGTGAACTCATGGACGGTTTTATCCAGCGGCAGGCGGTACGGGTCGAGTGCAACCGCGTCGGCACGCTGGAGATAACGATCGCCATAGCGAAAGCGCCCGATCAGCGTGCCGACGGGCAAGGTCTGTACTTTCAGCAGCGCCGCCGGCACTGTGTCCAGGGTGCCGGGGAGCTGGACGTAGACGTAGGCTTCGCGCTCAGAAGTCATAGTCGTTGCCGCTCTTGCGTGGCTTGCCCACGCGGGTGGGACGACGCGAGGCTTCAAGCGCCTTGCCGTGAACATCAGTGTCGGGGTCGGCCATGGCGTCCAGAGATTTTTCCAGACCGAGCGCCCACAGCACGGTGAAACAGACGCCGATGGCTGTGCCGGGCTTGCCGAGCTCCAGGGCCGTGAGCGTATTGCGGTTGATCCCTGCTTTACTGGCAAGGTCCACCACTGACCAGCCGCGACGAATCCGCGCGACGCGGATGCGCTGGCCTAGCTGGACGACACGCTCGGAGACATGCAGCGGAATGGTGAAATTGCTCATGATTTTGGGCTTACATACACTTAACGACCATCATAATAGGCAATTTATGGCAATCGCGCAAGGTTATTAAGGCCTATTTGATTAAAATAATAGGCACAAAGCCTATCAGCAGCTAATTAAGTGGGCAAACAAGCTTCCGCACCTATCGCCGCGCCCACGCACTCGGCTTGCGGATGCCGCCTTGCGTAGACGTAGCTTCCTGTTTGCGTCCGAGCCGACCTTTGGCCGACTTTGCTCTCCCATGCTTTAGGACTTGAAAAGTGTCAGAAATAGCCTAATACTTCTTCCAATCAGGAGATATCGCCATGCAGACCCTCGCCAAACAAGTCTTGGAACACGCTACCGGAGCGCCGGAGGGCACGCCTTGGGTCGCCAAAGAACTGTTGCACCTGGGTAATCGTGCAGCCGTGGATCAAGTGCTGTCCCGCCTGGTACAGCGCGGCACCCTATTGCGCGCCGGCCGTGGCATCTATGTCTTGCCCGTCGAAAGCCGCTTCGGCACCCGCGCGCCGTCGGCCGTCAAGATGGTCGAAGGTTTGGCAAACCAGCGCGGGGAAATCATCGTGTCGCACGGTGCCGCCGCCGCTAACGCGCTAGGCCTGACTACGCAGGTGCCGATGCGCGCGGTCTATCTCACCTCCGGCCCCAGCCGCCGCTTAAAATTGGGCGCTCAGATGGTCGAGTTCCGGCACGCGCCGATTTGGCAACTGATCTTTCCTGGGCGTGCTGCGGGCGAGGTGGTGCGGGCGCTGGCCTGGCTAGGTCCGGAAAAAGCCGGAGAAGCAATCCAGAAGCTGCGCGCCAAGCTGCCACCCTCTGAACTGAAAGAAGTCGCATCGGCGCGGTCGCGCCTGCCGACCTGGATGGCCCAAGAGATCAGCGCCCTGGTGACCCATGGCTGAGTTCTTCCAGCTCTCCCGCCGCCAAATGCCTGGAGGCGCTCGACTTGGCAGCCAACACGTCGGGCCTCCCTGTCCATCTGCTGGAAAAAGACATTTGGGTGGTCTGGTTGTCGCTGCGGCACCTCTTTGCCGCCCCCTATCGTGCTGCGGTGTTCGCGGCGACATGCCGCGCAAAACCATATCGGCACACATTTGACTGTGCAAGGTGTTCAAGGCTGATTCCTCCGCCAAAGCCGGGGACATCCCTCAACTTCAGCATATGAACCAGTGCACTATTTCCTAGCGCGAATCTCCGAACAGCCACCCGACGCGCAGCGGCTTAGTCCAACAGTCATAGGGATCCAAGGCGAAATTGCTGTTGATCGGAATCCACTTGATAACCCATCGCCCGGTAACCCCGCTGTCGCTTTTCCCACATTCTGTAGAGTTGCGGATGATCCAGCTCGACGTAGTCGTAAATCAAGATGTCGCTCTTGTTTGCATGGTCACGATGTAGACGGCCGGCGTATTGCTGCAGCGTCCCTGTCCATGAAATTGGCAGCGTCAGGATAAGCGTGTCCAACGGCGCATGATCGAAACCCTCGCCGACCAGTTGGGCGCTGGCCAACAGTATGTGCGGGGCGTCCTCCGGCAACTCCGCCAGGGCCTTGATGATCGCCTGGCGTTCCTTTGCCTTCATACGGCCGTGCAGCATGAAGCAAGGGTATTCGACATTCGCCAAATGCGCGTACAACAGGTCAAGGTGTTCTGTCCGCTTGGTCAGCAACAACACCTTCCGCCCGTTGTTCAATGCGTTGATCGCGTCGGTGACGATGCGTACGTTTCTATCGCTGTCCTCGGCCAGCAGTCGGATGACCTCTTGAATGCTGGCGTGCGGCGGAATGGACGGAGTCGGAAGATGTCGGATCCGAACCATTAGCTGATCCGGGACGTGTGCCGGGCGCTTGGCGATATGCCTGACAGGGCCGGACTGCATGAAGATGATCGGGTGGTGTCCGTTACTGCGAACCGGGGTGGCGCTGAGCCCGAGGACGTAGCGTGAGCTGGCTTGCTTCAAGACCGCTTCGAAAGTTTCTGCGGTTAAATGATGTGCCTCGTCAATGATGACCTGTCCGTATTGGCTGAACAGTTCGGGAAGATCGTCTCGGCGCGCCAGGCTTTGAATGACCGCAATGTCAAGCATGCCGGTGGGCTTCTTTTTCCCGGCGCCGATCAGGCCAATTTTTTGCTCGTCCAGTCCGACGAAACTGCCAAGCCGCTCCTGCCATTGCCGCATCAGGTCGGCGCGGTGGACAATCACCAAGGTACTGACCTTTCTCTTGGCGATAACGGCCGCTGCGGTGACCGTCTTTCCAAATGCGGTGGGTGCAATCAGCATACCGAAATCATGTTTTATGACAGCTTCGAGCGCTTCCTGCTGATCCGGGCGCAGCACGCCGTTGAACGTCGCGTTCATTCGTTGCCCCATCGAACGCGCGTCGTCTAGACGGAACTCAATTTTATTTACGGCAAGCAATGCCTCGACGTCACTCAGGCAACCTCGCGGCAACGACAAAAATTTTTCGTGGTTTTCTGCGCGGCTGATGATCCGGGGGGTATTCCATGTGGACCTGAGCGTGGCCTGAAGTTTGTAGAAGTCCGGATTTTGGAACGCCGCAATCCGGATTAGACGATTCATCAAGGGTTGCGGCAGGCCGGCCTTCTCGATGAACAATTGGGCGGCGATTGTCGCCTTTACCGCTTTCGGCATGATGCCGTTGAGTTTGACATCAGGCTTGGCCGGTCGTACCCATGGGGCGTCAGCGTTCTCTTCCGGCACGTCGGCATAAGCGATGTCGAGCGGATGGCGGTCCCCGACCAGTTTGGTCAACGCCGTTTCGATACGGCTTTGCGGAAGGGGCTTGATGTTTTCCAGGAACGCCCACTGGTCGGGGAGCTGCTGCAAGTTCGCGTCGACAAAGACGCTGCGTCCAAGGTCACGGGGTTCCTTTTGTAACGGCAAGGCGATCAGGTTGCCAAATCCGCCTTTCGGCATGGTGTCCTGATTCGGGAACAGACGGTCGTATGATTTAAGGGCCAATTGACGAGTGCGGGCGCAGGTTGCGCTGATCAGCGCCGTCCCAAGGCGCCGCACATCCCTTGCCGGCGTCGCGTTCGCAAAGAAAAGCCAAAGATGCGCGCCCGAGCCAGAGCGTGAGATTTCCAATGCAGCCGGGAGATCATTTTCAAGGCAGGTTTGCAGTACCGCACGGGCATCTTCGCGCCAATCCGCTTCATCAAAATCGATGGCGAGAAAATAGCATCGGTTATCGACCAGCAGTGGATACACGCCGGCGGTGATCTCGCCCCTGAGATGCTGGCGAATGATGGTGTCGGTGACGGGCGCATATAGGCTATGACTGCACTCACTACATTTTATGGTCGGCAATTTGCAAATGCCGGGTCGCCATTTGTTGGCGCATAGAGGCGAATACCCAGGCTCTCCCGTCGTCTTGCTTACCCAGCGAACTGGATAGATATCCTCCCTCCCACGAAAGAGTCGTCGGAAGAGCTTGACCTTCGCATCGGGAGACAACTCGTTGCCATTGTGTTGCAGCGCGGAATCGCCAACGGGGCCAATGTCGGAATTTGATGGCTGCGGCGCCGCGATGCCGTGCTGTGCAAGCAGGGCCTTCAGCGCGTTATTCTCAGCACGTAACTGGATGAGTTCGGCTTCGGTATTTGACATGCGCGGCTCGTTTTTACGATGATGAACACAAATGAACCGCAGGCTAATTGAGGCTAGCGAGGGATCGTTTTCACTTGCGGCCTGACGGTAAAAATTCGCGTCAACGAACAACGCCAATTTTCACCGGCAGATTTACCGTCAAAAAACGCCCTCTGCACCTCCAAAAATTCCGGCCGTCAAAATAAAAATTTTGTTGTTTTTCAATAACTTATGCCGCTATTGATGTCGTATTTACGATCATCTTCAATAAAACGTAAGCAATTGATTTATATAGATATTTCCATCACCCGTCACTCCCACTCAATTGTCTCCGGCACTTATAAGTACCTGACACTCTTAGCATTTTCGTAAGCGTACAACTAACTTACCGTCAAATCTACCGCCAAAAACTTCCGCTTAAGGACGATAGATGGCGATAGATGCCGAAAGGGTATAAGCGCGGGGCGAAATTCAACGGGCAAGCGGCCTCAATGAAGGCGCTTCGTTGTATAGATCCGCCACCGAGGCGTCAGCAACTCACGCTGCATTTTTCTTCACCTCAACCGTGACATGCGAAAGTGATCTAAATCCCTTGAGGCGCGCACGATAGAATTCACAGTCACGGGAGTTACTGGTGACCACCGACACGACGGCCCCCAGGTGTCCGGGACCCAAGCGCCACAGGTGCAGATCGACGAGCCGATCGCCGTCGGACTCGATGGCGTTGCGGACTTGGTTGGTCATGCGTTCGTCGGGATTCATGTCGAGCAGAATGCGCCCTGTATCGCGTAGCAATCCGAGCGACCAGTTCGCTATGACGAGCGCGCCGATGATTCCCGCCACCGGATCCATCCACATCCAGCCGAAGCTGCGTGCCAATACGAGACCCGTAATTGCCAAGACCGATACGGCGGCATCCGCCATAACATGGATGTAAGCCGATCGAATATTGTTGTCTCTGTGCGCCGTGCTTGAATGAGAGTCATGCGCCGCATGATCGTGCGAGTGCTCCTCGAACGTCACCTCATGCTTCACACTGCCCAGTTGGAGGGAGACGTTAAATTCGTGGGGCTCCGGGATGGTCTCAATCGATTCCCAATAACCGTCGTTTTGCGTGAAGTGAAACCACTTGCGGGTTCCGTCCGGTCTTAGCGTTTCCAGTCCCATCGGATAGTCGCTATCCGTGAGAACTTGATTTGCAAACGCCAGGCGAAATCGAGGAGGCACGCCCTCTTCAAAGATGGACAGCTCGGCAACGCCGCGGTCGGTCGCAACCTGCCGAACTTCGTCTGCATGGTGATCGTCGGCATGACCGTGATCGTGCCCGTGGCTGTGGCCGTGGTGGTCGCCGCTCAAAAGCCATGCGCTCACGATATTCACCCCGAGGCCCACCACCGCAATCGGGATCGCCTCTGCAAAGTGAATCGGAACCGGAGACAAGAAGCGAGCGATGGCCTCGTAGCCGATGAGCAGCGCGATCATCGCAAGCACGATTGCACTACTAAAGCCCGCCAAGTCGCCGAACTTACCGGTACCAAACATAAACCGCCCATCATGGGCATGTCGCCGCGCATAGGTATACGCCAATGCGGCGATCAACATTGCGCCGGCGTGGGTCGACATATGCAAGCCATCAGCGACCAGCGCTAGAGAGCCATAGACGCTACCGCCGACGATCTCGATGACCATCATCGCGGCGCACAACACGATCACCGCCCACGTCTTCCGTTCATTCTGCTCGTGCCGCGCCCCTAAAAAGACGTGACTATGTCCGTCCGACTCGCTCGTGGTGCTATTCATTACGGGAAGCTCCTGACATGGCCTGTCACCGTTACGTTATCGATTAGAGGTACTTGGTGAATGCCTGAAATTCTTTAACCAACACCCTGAACTCCTTCGGCAACGCCTCGGATGTCTCTTCCATGCAGTGATTGATGTGGTCCTTGATCAATTCCTTCTTCGCATTCCCGATGGCTTTTTCCACCGCGTGCAACTGTTGGGCTAGATCCAAGCAGGGCCTGCCTGCCTCCAGCATCTCGATTACTTTCGCGAGATGTCCCTGGGCGCGTTTGAGGCGGCTACCGATCTCAGGAAATTTATGCATGGCGGGTATCCTATCCCCCTAGACAGGATATTGGAAGGGGCATAGGATCGCTTCCGCCTCGGGAGCCAGATTTGAATTCACTCCATTAGGGATGTCCTCCATGCCGATTCACGACCATCAACCGGCGTTTCGCGGTCGAGCCTTTTTTTGGGGTGGCATAGGCTTGGGGCTCCTGTTGGTAGCGGCATTACTCACCCATGGCTTTGGGTTGATGGGGGGCGCAGCCAAGGCGACGCCGGAACCCGCCTGGATGGTCCGTCAAGGGAACAAGATCGTGATTCCCGAAGGCTCGCCCCTACGGTCTCGTCTCACCGTAGCGCCGGCGTCGGCCGATTCAATTCAGGCCAAATTGGTACTTCCGGGCGTAGTCGAGTCCGATCCTGCCCGTACTGCCATCGTCATTCCCCCGTTAAGCGGCCGTGTTATCGACCTCAAAGTCCGGTTGGGGGACCGGGTGATCAAAGGTCAGGTGTTGGCGGTATTGGATTCTCCCGACTTGGCGCAGGCCTACGATGACTACGACAAAGCCGCTGACGCCTTCAAGTTGACGCAAAAGAATTTGGGCCGGCAGCAAGAGCAATCCAAAATCGGCGTCGCCTCCGATCGGGATCTCGATCAGGCCAAAAGCGACAACGCCCAGGCGGAGGCGGAATACACGCGCACGCGCGCACGCCTTGCAATACTCGATGCACCGACCGACTCCCGGGGTTCCTTGCGCCAGCTCACCGTGCGTGCGCCCGTCGCAGGCAGTATCACGGCATTGAGCGTGACACCCGGGAGCACGATCAACGACGCCACGCAACCCCTGATGACCA
Organism: uncultured Pseudomonadota bacterium; assembly: GCA_903908265.1. GTDB lineage: Bacteria > Pseudomonadota > Gammaproteobacteria > Steroidobacterales > Steroidobacteraceae > CAIKZZ01. Next base: position 95,326 of record CAIVRI010000038.1, on the reverse strand, counting down.
TTGCCGACTTGAGTACGGTATGGGTCACCGCGCTGGTGCCGGAGAAGGATATCGGCACGGTCGCCAAAGGTCAGGACGCTGAGGTGCGCCTCGTCGCCTATCCCGACCGGTCGCTGCATGGAAAAGTGTTGTTCGTCGGCGATGTGATCGAACCGGACTCTCGGCGCAACAAGCTCCGGATTGGATTTGCCAATGCCGACTACGCCTTAAAACCCAATATGTTCGCGACCGTGACGCTGGTCGGCACCCCGCACTCGCAAGTGGTGCTGCCGAGTTCATCGCTGCTCATGAACAACGATCGGACCAGCGTCTTCGTCGCGACTGCCCCCTGGACCTTCGAGCGCCGCACCGTGGAGCCGCAACTGGAAGACGGCCCTTCGGTTGCTATCAGGTCCGGCGTCGCGGCCGGTGAACAAGTGGTCGTGAAGGGCGGGATCCTTCTCAATGATTGACCAGTTCGTCGGCTTCTGCCTAAACCGACGTATCGCGATCATTGTGCTCGCGGTGCTGTTGAGCGGCTTCGGCATTTACGCCTGGAAGACGCTGTCGGTCGAGGCTTATCCGGACTTGGGCGACGTGGCCGCGCAGGTCACTACCCAGATGCCGGGGCTCGCGGCCGAAGAAGTCGAGCAGCTGATCACGGTGCCGCTCGAGCGCCAGATCAACGGCACGCCAGGTCTCCTTCTCATGCGCTCGACGAGTACCTTTGGCTTGTCGTTGATCACCGTGTTGTTTCGTGATGGCTATGAGGACTACTGGGCACGGCAGCGCCTCACCGAACGCATCAGCCAGGCCGTTCTTCCGACCGGAGCGACGCCGTCGCTCGATCCCGTCTCGGGACCGGCCGGTGAAATCTATCGGTATACGCTGGAGTCCGATGCCAAGAATCTTCAGGAGTTATCTGAGATCCAGCGCTGGACCGTGATTCCCGCCTTGAAGTCGGTTCCCGGCGTGGTAGATGACACGAATTTCGGCGGCTTCACCACCGAATACCAGCTCGATCTCGATCCAAGACAGCTCGAGCATTATGGTCTCGGGATCACCGATGTCATCAATGCCATCAACAACAACAACACCAATGCCGGCGGCGGCCGGGTCTCGCGCGGCGATCAAAGCTACGTCATCCGCGGCGTCGGTTTAATCCATAACCTCACCGAAATCAGCTCCATCGTCGTGAGCCAGGTCAACGGCACGCCGGTCCTCGTCCGCGATCTGGGATCCGCGACGTTGAGCCACCAGGAGCGCGAAGGCATCGTCGGCAAAGACGCCAATCCCGACACGATCGAAGGCATCGTTCTGATGCTGAAATATCAAAACCCGTCGCAGACCTTGCTTGGGATTCATAACAAGGTGGCTGAGCTCAATCGTCAGCTGGAAAGTCGCGGCGTCAAGATCGTGCCGTATATCGACCGCGATGACCTCGTCAAGGCGACCATCGAGAAGGTCGGCCGTACGATTGCTGAGGGCATTGGCCTCGTCTTCCTGATCCTGATTCTGTTCCTGGGCAGCCCGCGTAGCGCACTGGTCGTGGCGGTAACCATCCCGTTGGCCCTGGTATCGGTGTTTTCGCTCCTCAATCTCACCCATGTGTCGGCTAATCTGCTGTCCTTAGGCGCCATCGATTTCGGCATTTTGGTCGATGGGGCGATTGTCGTGACGGAAGCCGTACTGCGGCGGCGCGAAGCCATGCCCGCCGAAGAGATGAGCGAGAGCGAAGCCAAAGCCGCAGTCTTGCAGGTGACACGGCCGATCTTTTTTGCGAGCCTCATCATCATCACGGCTTATCTGCCGCTCTTTTCCTTTGAGCGCGCCGAGGCCAAGCTGTTTACGCCGATCGCCTACACCATGGGTTATGCGCTATTCGGCGCATTGCTGACCGCATTGGCGCTGGTCCCTGGCCTCGCGTATCTCGCCTTTCGGCATCCTGGCAAGGTCTATCAGAATCGCTGGCTCGAGCGTCTGACGGTACTCTACGACCGCGCCCTCGCCGCCTGTCTCGATCAGCCGCGGATCATCTATGGTGTCGCGATTTTTGCCCTATTGGCGGTGGTCGGATTCGGCGCCACCGTGGGCCGGGAGTTTCTGCCCGACCTGGACGAGGGTGCGCTGTGGCTGCAGGTGCAGATGCCGACCGGCCTGGCCTTGAACAAGGCCAGCGACATGGCAAGCGATCTGCGGCGCGCGATCTTGAAGTACCCGCAGGTTTCCTACGTGGTCACTCAAACAGGTCGCAACGACGACGGCACGGACTCTTGGACCATGTCGCACATGGAAGTCCCTGTGGGTTTGAAGCCCTACGACACATGGCCGGGCGGAGAATCAAAAAAGCACTTCGTGGATCGGCTGGGGACGGACCTTGCCAAGGAACTGCCTGGTTATTCCATCGGCATCAGCCAGCCGATCATTGACGGCGTCAATGACATGATCGGGGGCGCCCATAGCCCGTTGGTCATCAAAATCTATGGCGATGATCTTGACGTATTACGCCGCATCGGCAACCAGATTGTCGACGTGCTGTATACCGTTCCCGGGACCTCGAGCGCATCGCTGTTCCAGGAGCCGCCGATTCCGCAGATGGAGATCAAGCTCGATCGCGAAAAGGCCGCCCGCTATGGCGTGAACATGACCGACGTCCAGAACGTCATCCAAACGGGGGTAGGCCAGGCTCCCGTTTCGACTGTTTACGTCGGCGAGCGCACGTATCCCCTGACGGTGAGGTTTACGGCGCAATCGCGCAGTGGCCCGGACGCTCTCGGCAATCTGCCCGTCCATACCGCTAGCGGCGCCCAGATCCCGCTCTCTCAGATCGCCGACATTCGCGTGCGCTCGGGAGAGAGTACCGTTACCCGCGAAAACGGCTCGCGGAACCTGACCATTCGCATCGATAACCGCGACCGGGATCTGACAAGCTACCTCGAGGACGCCCAGGCAAAAATCGCCGCACAGGTGCATTTCGACCATAACGCGATCCGGTTGGAATGGGGTGGCCAGTTCGAAAATCAGCGCCGTGCCGAGGCGCGACTGCTCGTCATCTTAGGTTTGGTGATGGGTCTCATGCTGATTTTTCTTACCGTCGGTACCGGCTCGCTGCGCCAGGCACTGTTGATTCTCAGTGTGGTACCGCTCGCCACCCTGGGCGGTTTGATCTCTCTGCACCTGACTGGTCAGAACCTGAATGTCGCCAGCGGTGTGGGCTTCATTGCTCTGTTCGGCGTGGCCGTCCAAAACGGCATCATCATGGTGTCGAACCTGAATCGCATGCGAAAAGCCGGATTTGAACTTCACGAAGCCATCATGAAGGGTGCCACTGAACGCCTGCGACCCGTGTTGATGACGGCATCGGTCGCCACATTGGGAATGCTGCCCGCGGCACTGCACACGGGAGTGGGCAGTGACGTGCAACGCGGGATCGCGACCGTGGTCGTCGGAGGACTTGCCATTTCGACGGTGCTGACTCTCTTCGTGCTGCCGTCGATGTATCACGTAATCGAGCATTGGGCCGAGCAGCGACACGGCGAAGCAAGGTGGGGACGATGACGGCGTCTCGACTCGCGGCTGGTGTTCTCTTCGCGAGCCTGACCGCTTGCGCGGTCGGCCCCAATTTCCAGCGACCGCTGGCGCCGGCCGCTGCTGGCTATGGCAGCGCAACCGTACAGGGGCAGACATCCTCGGCCGAGGTGCCCGGTGGCGACGCGCAACGATTCGTCACGGGCTTGGATATTCCCAGCCAGTGGTGGACTCTATTCCAATCACCCAAGCTCAATCACTTGGTCGAGCAAGCGCTCAAGGGCAACCCAAATGTTGGCGCCGCACAGGCGGCGCTGCGTCAAGCCCACGAGTTGTATTCGGCGCAGTGGACCAGCTACTTCCCGACTATCCAGGGGAATTTGAGCGGCACTCGATCCAAGAACGCCATTGGAACCATTGCCAATCCCACCAATCTTCCCCAAGCGAACCCCTACTACAATCTCTACACGGCCCAGCTCAGCGTCAGCTATCTCCCAGATGTCTTTGGCGCAACTCGGCGTCAGGTGGAACTGTCGAGGGCACAAGTCGAGAGCAATCGCTTCCAGCTCGAAGCCACGTACCTGACCTTGAGCAGCAACGTAGTCGTCGCAGCAGTTCAGGAGGCCTCGCTCCGCGGCCAGATCGCGGCGACGGAACGGCTGCTCGAGTTACAACATCAGCTGACTGACAAGGTTCAGCGGCAACGAGCGCTCGGAACCGCGAACGATTTGGATGTTCTCGCTCAGCAGTCTCTGGAGGCGCAAACCGCACAGACGCTGCCGCCCTTGCAGAAGCAATTGGGACAGACGCGGGACGCCATGACCGCATTGCTCGGGAGGCTGCCCTCCGATGAACCACCCGAGACCTTTCGATTGGATGAGCTGACCTTGCCGTCTGAACTTCCGGTCAGCTTACCGTCGAAGTTGATCGAGCAGCGCCCGGATGTTCGCCAGGCAGAGGAAAACATGCATGTCGCATCCGCCGCCGTCGGCGTGTCGATTGCCAATCTGTTGCCGCAGTTTTCCATCAATGCCGATGTGGGGTCGAATGCGCTCGCGTTGAAAAATCTTTTTTCTCCCTATACCGGATTCTGGGATGTGGGCGCCTCCTTGACCGAAACACTGTTCGACGCAGGGGCACTCCTCCACAAGAAGCGCGCGGCGGATGCCGCACTGGATCAAGCAGCAGATCAGTATCGCGCCGCCGTCATTCTCGCCTGCCAAAATGTGGCCGATAGCTTGCGCGCCTTGCAGGCCGACGCCGATGCCCTGAAGGCCAGTGCCGAAGCAGACCGTGCGGCCAAAGCCTCCTTTGACCTCGCTCAACGCCAGCGGACGCTGGGGACCATCAGCCTGGTGGCGGTGCTGAATGCCGAGCAGACCTACAGCCAAGCGGAACTATCCTTGGTGCAAGCCCAAGCCAATCGGTATGCCGATACGGCGGGTCTGTTTCAGTCGCTGGGCGGTGGCTGGTGGAATCGAACACAGGAGCCTCACTATGAACAATTTAGTTCGCCGGGAAAATAGCGGCGGGGTGGCGACCCTGACATTGAATCGCCCGGAGAAGTTGAATGCGCTCTCCAAAGAGGTGTTCGAGGAATTAGACGTGCATGTGGATGCCATCGCGCGTGAAAAGAGGAAAATAGGGCTCGTCATCCTGCGCGGCGCCGGCGGGCACTTCTCTGCGGGTTACGACATGAGCGAGGTCCTCGAGCACGTGAAGGCCCACGCCAAGCCTCATTTCCATTCGGAGGTTATTCAAAAGATCGCCAACCTGCCGCAACCCGTAATTTCAGCGGTGCAAGGGTTTTGCTCGACTGGCGCAATGGAGCTCGCTTTGGCGGCCGACCTGATTGTTGCGGCCGAATCGGCACAGTTCTCCGATGTCTACGCGCGGTGGGGTCTCACCCCCGTGTGGGGCTTGAGCTTGCGGTTGCCACATCGTATCGGCACCGCCAAGGCGAGCGAAATGATGCTCACCTGCCGAAGCTATTCGGGGCGGCAGGCCGAAGCCATGCATCTTGCGAATTTCTGTTTTCCCGATGATCGATTCGATACTGACCTCGCCGCTCTTGCGGCGGATATCTTGAGCAACTCGTGGTACGCCAACCAGGTAAATAAGCGCGCGCTGATCGAAATCGATGGGTTGAGCCTGCACGACGCCCATGCGTTGGAGTTGTTCAAGAACGAAGGATTGGCGCCGGATGCGGGAGAGCGGATTGCGAAGTTCTTCGCAAAACACGAAGCCTCAAAATAGCATCAGATGCCCAGTAGCGGTGGATCCAGGGTACTCATCTGCAACAATCGCCGGCATTCGCGCGTTGCGCTCACTTGGGATTCTAATCTGAGTTTTTGCCAGTTTTGCCCCCCTTTCCGCTATGTTCTGCCGTGGCAAGAGATGGCAGACTAGGGAAGCGCCCTGGTCCGGTCACTCCCACTCGATCGTGGCCGGTGGCTTCCCCGAAACGTCGTACACCACGCGCGAGACGCCAGCGATCTCGTTGACGATTCTTAGGCTGACTTTCTCGAGCAACTCATAAGGCAACCGCGCCCAACGCGCGGTCATAAAATCGATCGTTTGCACGGCACGCAACGCAATCACCGGCGCATAGCGGCGGCCATCCCCAGTCACTCCAACGGAGTTGACGGGCAAAAAGACGGCAAACGCCTGACTCGTCTGGTCATACCAGTCGGCTTTGCGGAGTTCTTCTATAAAAATAGCATCCGCCAACCGCAGCGTATCCGCCGCAGCCTTGGTCACCTCGCCGAGGATGCGCACACCGAGACCTGGTCCTGGGAAAGGATGGCGAAAGACCATCTCGCGCGGCAAGCCCAGCTCCACCCCAATACGACGCACCTCGTCCTTGAACAGCTCCCGGAGCGGTTCCACCAACTTCAATTTCATATGGGCAGGCAATCCGCCCACGTTGTGGTGACTCTTGATCAGGTGCGCTTTACCGGTCTTCGCGCCTGCCGACTCAATCACATCGGGATAAATAGTTCCCTGCGCCAAGAATTCGACCTGCGGACCCGAAGCGCCCTGGAGCTTCTGCGCTTCCTCGTCGAATACTGCAACGAACAGGCGACCGATCACTTTCCGTTTCGCCTCGGGATCGCTGACCCCCGCCAACTCGGATAAGAAGCGAGCTTCTGCATCGACGCGGATCACTTTGACGCCTAGATTCTGCGCAAATATAGCCATCACTTGGTCACCTTCCCGGTGACGCAGCAAACCATGATCCACGAAGACGCAGGTCAGTTGCGCACCGATCGCGCGATGCAATAAGGCCGCAACCACCGACGAGTCGACACCACCGGACAGGCCCAGCAATACCTGCGCGTTACCCACCTGCTTACGCACACGCCCAATCGCGTCTTCGATAATACTACCGGGATTCCAGGACGTACCACAGCCGCAAATTTCATGCACGAAGCGTGAGTAGATCCGCTCGCCCTGGGTGGTGTGCGTGACCTCAGGATGGAACTGCAAGCCATAATAATGGCGCGTTTCATCGGCCATGGCGGCGATCGGCAGGTCCGGTGTTGAGGCGATGACCTTAAAACCGTCGGGCGCAACGACCACGCGGTCACCGTGACTCATCCAGACATCCAACAGACCATGGCCTTGATCGTTCACCCGGTCTTCGATGTCTTTGAGTAATTGCGAATGGCCGCGGGCGCGTACCTCAGCGTAGCCAAATTCCTTGGTGTCATGCGGCTCCACCAAGCCACCCAGTTGCTGCGCCATCGTCTGCATGCCATAGCAAATGCCGAGCACGGGCACCCCCAACGCCCACACGACAGCCGGGGCGCGTGGCGTGCCAGCAATCGTCACCGTCTCCGGTCCGCCCGAGAGAATGACGCCCATCGGCGCAAAAGCGCGGATTTCGGCGTCGCTCATGTCCCAAGGATGCAGTTCGCAGTACACGCCCAGTTCGCGGACGCGCCGCGCAATCAATTGGGTGTACTGCGAACCGAAATCTAGAATCAGGATCCGATGGTCATGAATGTCAGCAGTCACGGTTCAGCTCACGCGGTAATTCGGTGCTTCCTTCGTGATCTTCACGTCATGCACGTGGCTTTCGCGCACACCCGCATTCGTGATTCGTACGAAGCGCGGTTTGGTGCGCAATTCCTCGATGTCATGGCTACCGGTGTAACCCATCGCGGCTCGCAGTCCCCCAGACAGCTGATGCAGGATCGAGACCAAGCTGCCCTTATAGGGAACTCGACCCTCGACCCCTTCGGGGACGAGCTTCTCCAACTCGCCCGCAGTGTCGGCCTGGAAGTAGCGATCCGCAGAGCCGTGGCGCTGCGCCATTGCGCCGAGCGAACCCATGCCGCGGTAAGACTTGTAAGAGCCTCCCTGATACAACTCCACCTCACCCGGCGACTCTTCGGTGCCCGCAAACAGTCCGCCGATCATCACCGAGTGCGCACCAGCTGCGATGGCCTTGGCAATGTCGCCAGAGAAGCGAACGCCACCATCCGCAATCAACGGCACTCCGCACGCGGCGAGCGCCGCAGCGACATTGGAAACGGCTGTGATCTGTGGCACGCCCACACCCGCCACAATGCGCGTTGTGCAGATCGAGCCTGGGCCTATGCCCACTTTGACCCCATCGGCGCCAGCATCCACAAGCGCTAGCGCGGCAGCGGCCGTGACGATGTTGCCGCCGATCACGTCAACATGCGGGAAGGCTTTCTTGACGCGTGCAACCATGTCGATAACGCCCTTGGAGTGCCCATGCGACGTGTCGACGATGATCACATCGACGCCGGCCTCTGCCAACTGTGCAACGCGATCCAAGGTATCAGGGCTAGTTCCCACCGCCGCGCCAACGCGCAGACGGCCACTGGAGTCTTTGCAGGCGCGCGGGAATTCCTTGGCCTTCTGAAAATCTTTGACCGTGATCATCCCTTTGAGCAGACCGGCCGCATCAACCACGAGCACTTTTTCAATACGATGACGATGGAGCAGTGACAGCACTTCTTCTTTGGGTGCGTTCTCACGGACTGTAATCAGCCGGTCTTTGTTCGTCATCACCGTCGTCACCGGCGCATCGAAGTTGCGCTCGAAGCGCAGATCACGGTGCGTCACGATGCCGGCAACTTCACCGGATACGGTCACCACAGGCACACCGGAAATGCCCTTCGCCTGCGTCAGTTCAATGACTTCGCGAATGGTCTTGTCGGGGGTCACCGTGATGGGGTCGGAGATGACCCCGCTCTCGTACTTCTTGACGAGCGACACCTGGCGCGCCTGATCGGCTGCGCTCATGTTCTTATGCACAATACCGATGCCACCTTCCTGCGCCATGGTAATGGCGAGTCGTGCCTCGGTCACCGTATCCATCGCCGCCGACACCGTTGGCATGTTGAGCCGGATGTTGCGACTCAAGCGGGTGGATAAATCGACGTCACGGGGCAGCACGTCCGAATAAGCCGGAACGAGCAGAACGTCATCAAAGGTCAGCGCTTCTTGATCAATTCGCATGGGCAGTCCTCTGCCGCAACTCGGTGCGGCGGGGCCTACGCGGCGCGGTCGGCTCCGCCGGGGAGCCTTGGTAAAGCGCAGTACTGTACCCGAGTAAAGGTGTTACGTAAATCAAAGAGTTCGCCTCAGTCGAGTTAATATCTATCCCCATGTCCAGCCCACCTCTTCGCGACGTCTATTCGGTCTCCCGACTCTGCCTCGAGGCAAATTTCGTGCTCGATGGTGGCCTGCCGGCACTTTGGCTCGAGGGCGAACTGTCCAACGTGAAGCGGTACCCCTCCGGGCACTGGTACTTTACGGTCAAAGACGATGTTTCCCAGATTTCCTGCACCCTCTGGAAGAGCAAGGCGCTGCGCGCCCCGGTCGCGCCTCGGGATGGGCTAAGGGTACTCGTCTTTGGCAAAGCCGGCGTTTATCCCGCGCGCGGCAGCTTCCAATTCAACGTCGATTACCTGGAAGACGCCGGTGAGGGGGCCCTGCGCCGTCGCTTTGAGGAACTCAAAGCCAATCTCGCGGCCGAAGGCCTGTTCGATACCGCGGCCAAGCGCCCGCTGCCGCGCCTACCCCGCCGAATTGGACTGATCACGTCCCCCGCGGGCGCTGCCCTACGCGACATCCTCCACGTTCTGAAGCGGCGCTTCCCGTCGATCCCCGTGTTGTTGTATCCGGTTCCCGTCCAGGGCGCCGGCTCGGCCGCCGAGATTGCACGGGCGCTCGTGCTCGCCTCAGCGCGCGCCGAGGTCGATGTGCTGATCCTCGCCCGCGGCGGCGGCTCACTGGAAGACCTCTGGTCCTTCAACGAGGAAATTGTTGCGCGCGCCATCCGGGCCTGCCAAATCCCCGTGGTTGCCGGTATCGGCCACGAGACCGACACCACGATCGCGGACTTCGCCGCCGACCTGCGCGCACCGACCCCGTCCGGCGCAGCCGAATTGGTCGCACCTGATCAGGCCGAGTGGCGACGCACCTTGGAAGCGCACCGCAACCGCCTCGCCTCCGTCTCCAGACGCATCCTACGCGGTCATTCGGATCGACTCGCCTATCTGGGCCGCCGGCTCGGACAAGCGCACCCCCGCCTGCGCCTACGCGAACGGATGCAGCGTCTGGATGAACTGGAAGTGCGGCTGGTCGGCGCTTGGCGCCGCACCCAAGATGCCCGCTCGGGCCATCTGCGCTGGCTCGGCGGTCGGCTGGCGCTGGTGCATCCGGGGCGCCAACTGGCCCAGCGCAGCGACGCGCTGCAGGCGCGCGCGCAGCGACTGGCCCGAGCAATCGCCAGCCAGTTGCGCAGCCACCGCAGTCGTTTTGAAGGCGCGGTACGCACGCTGCAAGTCGTCAGCCCCCTGGCGACCTTGGAACGCGGGTACGCAATCGTCAGCCACCTCAACGGGCCTGTGGTACGCAGCAGCGACGCAGTCGCAATCGGCGATACGATTGAAGCCCGTTTAGGGCAGGGGCGCGTGCGCGCGAAGATCACAGAACGCCTGATCTGACCGGTTCGGTACTGGCAGCACGCGAATCATTCGCAAATGGTCTCTTCTGCGTGCACAGACGCCGCACCCGCCGCAACGGCGGATGTATTATCCCTCGTGTCTCAGCGACCCTTTGCGTGTTTGATCAAGCGACGTCGCTTGGATACTTGCCGCGGGGTCAGTACGTTGCGTTTACCCGCAAACGGGTTCACGTCCGACCGAAACACAACCCGTACTGGCGTGCCATGCAGCTTAAAGGCTTCCCGGAACGTGTTCACCAGATACCGGCGAAACGCTTCAGGCACATGCACGACTTGATTGCCATGAATCACGATCACGGGAGGGTTTTTTCCTCCCTGGTGGGCATAGCGCAATTTAATGCGGCGACCGCGCACGAGTGGTGGCTGGTGCGCCTCGAGCGCCGCCTCCAGTACCCGCGTCAATTCCGGGGTGGCCAGATCCTTCATGGATGCACGCGCCGCACGCCGCGCTTGCGACAGCAAATCGCCGACGCCAGTGCCGTGCAACGCAGAGATAAAATGGCGCTGTGCGAAGTCTAGGAACGGTAACTTCAATTCCAGCTGATTGCGCATGTGATCGCGTTGATCAGCCGGTATGTGGTCCCACTTATTGACTGCCAGCAGCAAGGCGCGGCCGCGCTCAGCGACGTGTCCCAGCAAGTGCGCGTCCTGGTCAGCAACGGTTTCATGGCCGTCCAAAACGCCGATGACGACGTGCGCCTCATCGATTGCTTGCAGCGCCTTGATCACCGAAAACTTCTCAACGGCTTCTTCCACACGCGCACGACGCCGCACGCCCGCCGTATCGATCAATATGTAGCTATGCCCGTCACGCTCGAATGGAACATACACGCTGTCGCGGGTAGTGCCTGGCTCATCAAACGTCACGACGCGCTCTTCACCAATCAAGCGATTGATCAGCGTTGACTTGCCAACATTCGGACGCCCGACTACCGCGATGCGGATCGGTTCCTCACGGCTCGGCTCAGGCTCAGGCTCCACTGGAATGCCCGCCAGCATTTCTAGCACCAGCGCATCGATGCCCTCGTTATGCGCGGCAGAAATCGGTATCGGTTGACCCAGTCCAAAAGAATGGAACTCGAGGCCCGCCATCTCTCGCTCAACCCCTTCGGATTTATTTGCGACCAGGAAGACGCGCTTGCCCGCCTTGCGCATGCGCCCAAGCACGCTGAGGTCCTCCGGCGTCGGGCCAGAACGCGTGTCGACGACGAAAAGAATGCGATCCGCCTCTTCGACCGCACGTTCGGTCTGCTGCACCATGAGGGTTTCGACGCCCAGAGGAGCGTCGACGAGCCCCCCTGTGTCCACAACGATATAGCGGCCACCACGCTTGCCGAATCCGTATTGGCGATCGCGGGTCAAGCCGGGCATATCCGCGACAATGGCGTCGCGGGTGCCGGTAAGCACGTTAAAGAGGGTGGACTTGCCGACGTTGGGTCGGCCGACGATCGCGATGACTGGCAGCATGTGGGAGGTCCGCGGTTAAGACCGCGGGCGCCCCCTCAGAGCGAACACCTGACCGGCGTCGTTCTGCACATAAACCAAGCCGTTGCCGGCGATGGGGGCATTGGTTACTCGCGCCTTGCGCGCCGTGCCAATCCGTCCTACTAGCGTACCGGTAGAGCGATCCAGCCAATGCACAAAGCCTTCGAAATCAACGACGACGATCGAATCGCCATCGACAACCGGACGCGTCAGACCACGACGCGCCAGCGCATCCTGCGTCCATCGCTCTGTGCCATCGCGACGCGAAAGGGCCAAAATCTTACTGTCTGCGGAGGTCACGAACAGGCTGTCACCCGCAAGCGTCAATCCACGATATGAAGAGGAGTCACGCGACCACCAAATTTGTCCAGTATCGAGACCCAATTGCGCAACACGTCCTTGGAAGCCCACCACGAACAAGTCGCGCCCTTCAGCAACGACGGGGCCATCGATATCGACGAGGCGCTCGAGCTCCGTCTTGCCACGCGAAGGACTGACCGCAGTGTCCCAGAGAATATCGCCATTGGTTAGCGCATACGCGGAAACCTTGCCGTTATCGAACGCCGCAATCACCGCATCACCAACCACCGTGGGTGCGGCGGTACCGCGCAGCGTCAAGGCCGGCACGGGTTGCTCGTTGGACCAAACTTCACGTCCGTCTGCCAGCGCCAGATTGTGCAAATGGCCATCCACGGTACGCAACAAGATGCCGCTGGCAGTGACGGTCGGTGGCGCCAACACTTCGCCACTAGTCCGAATTAACCAGCGCCGCGCGCCTGTGGCTGCGTCCAAGGCCAGCACTCGACCATCCAATGTGCCGAGCACCACGAGCCCAGCCCCTGCACCAGGCCCTGCCGAAAGCGGCAACTTCGACACGACGTGCCAGAGCGACCGGCCGCTCACTGCATCGTATGCACCCACCTGCCCTTCCCCACCGGCTGCATAGAGATGACCTTCATCCAGCGCCGGCACCAAGGCCAAACGCAGACGATGATCCTTACCACCCAGACTGGCGGTCCATACACGCTCTACGGCGACTTGGGCTTTAAATGCGACCAACGCTTTAGGCGGCTCAACATCCTTGTCCTTATCGCAGGCTGCCAAGACGCCGCCCAGCAGCGTCATTGCAACGACCGTGCGCAGCAAGCCGGCGATACGCATCATGGGGTGCCGTCCGGATGCACTGCCGTGACGATGCCGCCGGCGGCACCAATCTTCAATTCAAGAATCTGGCGATCCACGCCGCGGTGCGCACCACTGGCCAAGACAGCGTTCCAAGCGACAACCGCCGCGCTGCGGTCACCCTTCTGGAACAAGACGTCGCCACGTACGTCATCAAATGCGGGGCCCGTGGCATCACCCAAGGTCTTCAGTGCATCATCAAACTTCCCTAGCGCCGCCTGTACACGCGCGAGGCGCATCCGGGCCACCTGCGCCATCTCAGGGTCATTGGTTGACTGCACCACAGATTGCAATCGGGTCGCCGCCGGCTCCAACCGACCAGCCTCGACGTCGAACCGCACATAGGCAAGGTTCGCAAGGTCGTTGTACGGCGTTCGTCGGTAATCATCCTGCAAGGTCTTGACGATTTTGTCGGCACCCGCGGTGTCGTTACGCGACAGCGCCTGCAGTACCAACTGGTACTGCTCAGCGCCCGCCTGCGCCTTGCTTTCGGTGTAGACCTTCCACTGTTTGATGCCGAATAGCAGAACAAATCCAAGCACAAGGCCGCCGATTGCCCATGCGGCATTCTCTTTGACCCACGACTTGACCTGTTCTACTTGCTGACGTTCTGACAGATATTCTTCCACGCTTTCTCTCCCGCCTGCTGTCCGTCATCCGATGCCGCGAAATACCGCGCAGTCGCCGACGGAGTTCATGAATTAACCCGCGACGATTGCCTCTAGATGCGCCGCTAGCGCATCGAAGGAAATTGTCGTCTGTTCGCCACCGCGCAGCGGCTTTACGCTCGCCTCACCGCGGACCACTTCGTCGTCGCCGAGCACAACGGCAACCTTCGCCCCACTCTTATCGGCGCGCTTGAATTGCGCCTTAAAACTCCCGCCTCCGAGATCCGTCTCCAATTTCAACCTTGGAGCTGCCGTACGCACATCCTCGGCCAACTGCAGGCCGCGAGCCAATGCTGTTGCGCCGGCCATCACAAAATACACGTCAGGGCTTTCGACCGGCGCATCACAGCCTAGTTCCTGCATCAGCAGAATCGTACGCTCCATGCCCATCGCCCAGCCAATCGCCGGCGTCGATTCACCACCGAGTTGAGTAACCAACCCGTCATATCGTCCACCGGAACAGACCGCATTTTGCGATCCGAGCGCATCGGTTACCCACTCAAAGACCGTGCGACTGTAATAGTCGAGGCCGCGCACGAGGCGCGGGTTCACGGTATACGGAACACCGGCAGCCTCGAGCAACGCTTTCAATCGCTCGAAATGGACACGCGACTCCTCGTCTAAATGATCGGTCAGCAGTGGCGCCGCGGCGATCAGTTCAGCCATATCAGGATTTTTGCTGTCCAGAACCCGTAGCGGATTGCCCTGCAGACGACGCACACTGTCCGCATCCAGCTGCGCCTCGTGGGCGCGCAGATACTCGCGCAACAAATCACGATACTGCGCCCGTGCCTCGGCCGTGCCCAAGGAGTTGATCTCTAAGCGCACACGAGAGATACCCAACTGCCTCCACATACGGGCAGTCATGAGAATCAGTTCAGCATCGACCTCTGGGCCACCGTAACCGAAGGCCTCCGCATCAATTTGGTAGAACTGCCGGTAGCGACCCTTCTGCGGTCGCTCACCCCGGAACATTGGACCAATAGTAAAGAGACGATGTTTTTGGTTGTGCAGGAGCCCATTTGAGATCGCCGCCCGAACGATGCTCGCCGTTGCTTCGGGACGTAGGGCAAGGCTTTGCCCATCACGGTCCTCGAAGCTAAACATTTCCTTCTCCACAATATCGGTGTACTCACCAATGGCTCGCTTGAACAATTGGGTACGCTCGAGCAATGGCACGCGGATCTCGCGGTAGCCATAGTTCGAGAAGACCTCACGTGCAACTGCCTCAAGGCGGTTCCACCAACGGGCCTCGTCTGGCAGGACGTCATTCATGCCGCGTAACGGCTCAATATGCTCGCTCAACGCATCGGGTCCTTTACGGTTAATCAGAGGATCGTGCCATCGGACTTCAATCCGAAGCGCGCTTCGGCGCCACTTCGGCGCGAAGCCGGCACATCCACAATGTGAGCGCCAAGGCTCACCTCGACGCCGTCAGCGTCACTGAGATACATTCTCCACGGTCCCGCTCCGTGGACGGTGCGCATTTCGCCACCGCGGACGTGGTCGTAGAAAAGGCGGGTCCCATCAACGCCACGCACTTCGACCCAAGCGTCCTTGACGCCTCGAATACTGAGCTCATCACGGCCTACGGGCGCAGACGCCATCGCCTGCATCGGCGCTGGCGAAAGTGCGCCGTTGTCGTCGCCATGCGTCGGCAACGATACAGAGGGCACGGTCTGCGTCGGCATGGGGTCGACTTCGCTCGTCGCCTTCTCTGTCGACACCACCACCGGCTTCACCGCCATAGGAACCACTGCCCGAGCCGCTCCGGAGCGATACCCCGAATAACGGTAGCCGCCCACCAACACGACGACCACAGCAAGGACCGTGGCGATCCTCTGCCACGTCGGCAGGCGAAATCGGAAGGGAGCCCGCAGACGCAGACCGGGTGCCGACGCCGTACGCAGCACGTAGGTCGGCTCGACCACACCACCCGAGCGGCCTTCGTAGGCGCCGAGGACCGTCAGGGGATCGAGGTCAACCAAGAGGGCATATTTGCGCAAAAAACCCTTCGCATAGACAGGCGCTCCAAAAACATCGAAACGATTAGACTCCATCGCTTCGACCACTGCCGTCGTTACCAACAGATCGGCGGCCACTTTGCCGACCGTTATGCCCTTAGCCTCGCGGGCCCGCAGCAGCATGGCGCCGGGCTCATCGCTAAACCAATTAATTGCGTCGGCTGTCACGGCACGAGGGCTCGGCGCAGCTCTTGGACCTGCGGCGCGTCTGGAAAACTCCGTTCCAACTCATCCAAGTAACGCCGTGCAGCCGACCCATCCCCTTGCGCACGCTCCACGCGCACTGCCAAGGCCAAGGATTCCGGCGTGCGCGGTGCTACCTGAAAATACCGCTCAAGCAACCCACGCGCGGCGAGCGCGCTACCCTGTTGGACATTGAGGTCCGCCAGTTGCAGGAGCGCATCTGGAAAATCAGAGCGCAGGGCCAAAGCACGGCGAAAGTACGCCTCCGCTTTGGCATTATCGCCTGCACTGCGCGCACACACGCCTGCATTGGCGTAGGCGACCTCCGGGGTCGAGTAGACCGGATTGCGGGCCGCCTGCTCAAATAACTTCTGACCATCCCCCGAGCGGCCATTGCGACACTGAAAGCCACCGTAATTATTCTGCAAGTCCGGATCTTTAGGATCCAGCTTAACGGCGCGGGCGTAGTGGCGATCGGCGTTATCGCGCTCCTGCAGCCTTTCGTAAACGAGGCCCGCTACGGTCTGAACGAACGCATCGTGTTCGTTCTGTCGTAGCGCCTTATCCACTTTTTCTCGCGCAGTAGTGACGTCGCCTTGCTTCAAGTAGCCGACTGCCAATTGCGCATTGAGGCGCGCCGCAGTCGCCGCCTGGTCGCTGTCAGCGCCTTCGGCCCTAGCGTGCAGCGCCATGCCTAACAGAATCAGCGCGACCACTGTTACAGCAGCGCCTTTCATGACTCGACCGCAACCGAAATCATCTTGGTACCCAAACGTACTGTCGTGCGGTCATGCACACGACCAGCCAATTGACCGCAGGCCGCATCGATATCGTCCCCGCGCGTCCGCCGCACCGTTGCGGTGACCCCGCGACCGTTCAGATAATCACGAAAGTAACTGATCACCTCCGGCTTAGACCGACGGTAATCCGAACCTGGAAACGGATTGAATGGGATGAGATTGACCTTGGCATCCCGGCCCTGCAGCAGCCCGACCAATTCGCGCGCGTGCTCAGGGCGATCATTGACGCCATCCAGCATCACGTATTCGAACGTAATGGATCGGCCATTCTGGGCATCTAGGTAATGCCAGCATGCTTCTAGCAATTCGGCGATCGGGTGGCGACGATTGATCGGCACCAACTCACTACGCAGCGCGTCATTGGGGGCGTGTAATGAGACCGCGAGAGCAACGTTAATATCTTCAGCAAGTTTGTAGATCTGCGGCACGAGACCAGAAGTCGACAGCGTCACGCGCCGGCGCGATAAATCGAAACAGCGATCGTCGAGGAAGATACGGAGCGCCGGCAATACGTTTTTGTAGTTGGCCAGCGGTTCGCCCATGCCCATCAAAACAATATTCGTGATGGCGCGTGCGCCATCCGGCGCAACGCCCAACCGTTCGTTCGCCAGCCACACCTGACCGACAATCTCGGCAGTGGTCAGATTGCGGTTAAATCCCTGCGCGCCAGTGGAACAAAAGCGGCAGTCGAGTGCGCAGCCGACCTGTGAGGAAATGCACAGCGTGCCGCGACCCATTTCGGGGATAAACACCGTTTCAATCGCCTGATCGCGACCGTCAGAGCGACCGGCGCGGAGTAGCCATTTACGAGTACCGTCCGCACTGGCGTGCTCAGAGACGATCTCCGGCATCCGCACTTCGGCGAGTTCTGCCAAGCGGGCACGCAGCACTTTGCCGAGATCGGTCATCCCGTCAAAGTCACTCTCGCGCCGCTTGTACAGCCATGTCAGGAGCTGGCGCCCCCTGAATGGTTTCTCGCCCAGACCGACGGTGAACGCCTCCATATCCGCCGGCGCTAGCCCGAGCAGATTGATGCGCTCCTGAGTGCCGTCGGTCATGGCGACTATCCGTTCACCCTCAGCGGGTGCGCGGGCAAAGCTCCGTTTCCGAGAAGAAATAGGCGATTTCATTGCGCGCGTTTTCGATCGAATCGGAGCCGTGCGCTACGTTCTCTTCGATGCTCGCAGCAAAGTCCGCTCGAATCGTGCCAGGGGCCGCCTTCTTAGGGTCGGTAGCACCCATGATATCGCGGTGCACAACGACCGCGTTCTCACCCTCCAACACGGACACGACCACTGGACCAGACGACATGTAGCGGCACAAATCGTTGAAAAAGCCACGCTCACGGTGCACCGCGTAAAAGCCCTCTGCCTCGGTGAGCGTCAAATGACGCATCCGTGCAGCGACGATACGAAGATCTGCCTTCTCAAAGCGAGCGTAGACCTGACCGATGAGGTTCTTTTGAACACCATCAGGCTTAATAATCGACAGGGTGCGCTCAAGCGCCATGAGTAAACTCCGGTAACACGTAGGGAAAGGCCGCCTATTGTACGGGCCGACGCCCCCCTCCCGCAACGCGCAGGAGCGCGGAAGTGAGTGAGACTTAAGGGAATTTTCGGGAGCAGCAGGCTCAGCAGAGGATCAAAAGGAAAAGCTCTCGCCGCAGCCACACTCCGACTTGGCTCGTGGGTTGCGGAACTTGAAGGCCTCATTCAGACCATGGCGGACAAAGTCGACTTCCGTACCATCGACCCACTCGAGGCTGTCAGCCGGCACGACGACCTTGATGCCTTGATCCTCAAACACGGTGTCGTCCGCCGCTATCGCGTCCGCGTAATTCACCACGTAGGCATAGCCCGAGCAGCCTGTACGCTTGATTGCAAGACGCAACCCGACCCCATGCCCGCGCGTCTCTAGGAAGGTGCGAACCCGATCAGCGGCAGCGATAGTCAGCGATACGGTCATTCCAGGTCTCCTCAGACGACAGCAGCAATTCTAGGCTTTACAGCGCGCCGCTTGCAGCGCCAGACAATACGCGTCTTGGACCACCAGCATACGACCGAGTTTCGTGACCGGCGCCGCCAGCTCCCCCAGCAATGCACGCGGCGCAAGCGACACAGCGCCCAGAGCGCCGTGGGTCCACTGCTGCGCGACCAAGGCCGTTGCCGCGACCGTGTAGGGGCAACCGCGCACCTCATACCGCACGGCGCTGATGCGACCCCCATCAACCTGTAGGTGGACGCGCACGTGCGTCGCCGAAAGAGGCTCACGCGCCTCACCGATGTACCAAACACCCGCCTCGCCACGCCCCGCGCCCGGCGTGGTCTGGAACAGCGTCAACACGCGCTCCGGATAGGCCTCGGACACACTCATGAGGGCGCGAGCTCTAGCAGTCTTAAATAAGCATTTTCGACGATTTTAGCCGCAATTTCTATCTCTTTAAGCGTAGTTTGACGCCCTACACTGAATCGAACCGAGGCTTCCGCGGCCGTATCGTCTAGGCCGAGCGCACGTAACACATAGCTGGGCTCACCGCGTGCTGCCCCACAGGCAGACCCACCCGAAACCGCCAGCCCAATCAGACTCGCATGGAGCGCCTCCCCGTCCACACCCGAAAAGGACAGATTCAACAGGTGCGGCGCACACGCCTGCGCAGTGCCATTGCGCCGAACACCCGGGAGCGCCAGCAAGTGGCTGGCAAGCGCATGGGTCAGCGCCTGGTAATGCGCGGCATCTGTGGACTCCGCTAGGCGCGCGAGTCGACAGGCCTCCCCGAAACCGATGATCTGGTGGACGGGCAGTGTGCCTGGCCGCAAGCCGCGCTCCTGCCCTCCGCCATAAAGCATCGGCTCTAGCAGGGGTGCCGCACGCGCACCCACCCATAGCGCCCCGATTCCCGGCGGACCGCCCATCTTGTGGGCTGAGAGGCTGGCAAGGTCCACGCCCAACGACGGCAAATCCATGCGGATGTGTCCCAACGCCTGTGCCGCATCGGTGTGTACCAGCGCATCGCGGGATCGACAAAGCGCCGCAATCCCGCCAACGTCTTGGATAACGCCGGTTTCGTTATTCACGAGCATGACCGAGAGCAGTCGGGTATCGGCCCGCAGTGCCGCATCCACTGCCGACAGGGGCACCAGACCCTCCCGCCCCGAGGGGACATAACTGACGGCGCAGCCCTCAACCTCGAGCCGACCGGCGACATCGAGCACGGCCCGGTGTTCGATCCGGCTGACCACAAGATGCCGCCCACGTGCCGGCACCGCGCGCATCAGCCCAAACAGCGCCAGGTTGTCCGCCTCGGTGGCGCCGGAGGTAAAAATAATTTCGCCGGGCTGCGCCCCGACCAACGCTGCGATCTCGGCGCGGGCGGTCTCCACCTGCGCTCTCGCGGCCCGCCCGGCCCCGTGGGTCGCAGAGGGATTAGCATCGCCGCGGGCCAGACTTTCAGCCATCACGGCAGCGACACGCGGATCTACCGGGGTACTGGCCGCGTGATCCAAATAGACGGTCATCAGGATTCTGCCCCTCCCCGAGCCTTCACCAGTACCGACGCCAAGAGTCCACGCAGCATGTTGACCTCGTGACAATCCAGCTCGGCCCGCCCAAAGATGCGCGCAAATCGCCGTTCTAAATGCCCGCCGCCAGCACGGTCAGTAAACGCAACCGCCGCAAGGACTTGCCCCATGTGAGCATTCAGCCGATCGAGTTCCTCCGCGGGCGCCAACGGCACCAGTCGACGCGCTTCGGGCCGCGGCAACGCCATCGCACAGCGCAACTCGTAGGCGACGATCTGGACCGCCTGGGACAAATTGAGGGACTCGTAAGCCGGGTTTGCTGGGATATGAATCAGCGCGTTACAGCGTTCAAAGTCTGCATTGGTCAACCCGGTACGTTCGGTGCCAAAGACCACCGCCACAGGGCCGTCTACGGCGGCCTCGAGTAGTTTGGGGGCCGCCTCCCGCGGGGTCATTACCGGCCAATACAATGCGGTGCGCAGCCGCGCTGAGGTGCCCAATACGAGCGTACAACCCTGCACGGCCTCGGACAGCGTATCGACCACGGTGGCGCGATCCAGCAAATCGGCCGCACTGGAGGCCAACGCCGTGGCCTCCGGGTGCGGATATTGGGCAGGCGCAACGAGCCAGAGCTCCTCCACCCCCATGGTTTTCATGGCACGGGCAGCGGCACCGACGTTGCCGGGGTGGCTGGGGGCGACGAGGATGAAGCGAATCGGCACGGGAAGAAGGTTCTCCTTGGGTCTCTGATATTCTACGCGCCACTTTGAGCCTTGCACCCCCGTACGGCAGTCTGGTGAATATCTAGTGTCAACTCATCCGCTCGTTAACATCGCCATCCGCGCAGCGCGGCGGGCAAGCACCGTCATCCTCCGGGGGATGAACCGCCTCGATTCCCTCGACGTGACGACTAAAGGTCGCAACGACTTCGTCACCGACGTCGATCGCAACGCCGAAGCGGACATTATCGAGACTATCCGCCGGGCCTACCCGGATCACGGCATCCTCGCCGAAGAGAGCGGTCTGAAACCCGGTCGCGAGGAAGTGACCTGGATCATCGACCCGCTCGACGGCACGACCAACTACCTGCACGGCTTACCCCACTTCTGTGTCTCCATCGGCGTGCAGATCCGTGGTCGAGTCGATCATGCTGTGGTCTACGACCCGATGCGTCAGGAACTGTTTACCGCATCGCGCGGCGGCGGCGCCAAACTGGAAGACCACCGTATTCGCGTCAGTAACAGCCGCGGCCTCGAGGGCGCACTGATCGGTACCGGCCTTCCTTACCACTCCAACACGCGCTGGCTCGACGCGTATCTGGCGATGCTGAAAGACGTGATCCAAAATACCGCTGGCATTCGTCGACCGGGCTCCGCTGCCTTGGACTTGGCCTATGTGGCCGCAGGTCGCACCGATGGCTTCTGGGAGTTGGGTTTAAGCCCTTGGGACACTGCTGCCGGTTCGCTACTGGTGACCGAAGCGGGCGGCCGTATCGGCACCTTGACGGGCGAGGAATACGAACTGGGCGGCGAAGTAGTCGCTGGCTCACCCAAAACCTACGAAGCGCTGCTGGCACTGATCGCGCCACACGTACCGGCAGAATTCCGCACGCGCTAAACGCACAGAGCAGTCGCCGCCCTGACGGGCGGCGACTCTAATCTGACTATTTACGCTGCGAAATCGCCAAATGGCTATGCCGATTGCCGTACGACCAGTAGACCACTAGGCCAATCGCCGCCCAACTAAAGAATAGCGTGATCGTGTAGCCGGATAGCTGCGTAAACAAGAACGCACAACCGGCAATCGCTAACGGAGCCATCACCCAGACCATTGGCGCACGGAAATGCCGCTTACGATCCGGATCTGTCTTGCGCAGAATCAGGACGCCGGCAGACACCACCAGAAACGCAAACAGCGTACCCGAGTTCGAAATATCAGCCAGCTTGCCCACCGGAAACAGCGCGGCAAAAAACGACGCAAAAATGCCTGTCGCAATGGTGATGATGTGCGGTGTCTTGTACTTAGGATGAATGCGCGTAAATACCGGTGGCAATAGACCATCACGCGCCATCGAGAAGAAGATGCGAGTCTGACCGAAGAGCATCATCAGAATCACCGAGGGCAGCGCAAGACCGGCGGCCAGCCCAATGAGGTTACCGACGTGCGCATGGCCCATGGTTCGCAGCACAAATGCTAATGGTTCCTTGCTGCAAACCAATTGCTCGACACCTTTGCAAGCCGCGGCCAATTGCGTGCTACCCGGCTCAAGACCCACTCCATGGGCATCCATCAAAGGCTGCGCTCCGACCGAACCGATCGCACCGGCAGCCACTAGAATGTAGAACACCGTGCAAATCGCAAGTGAGCCGATCAGGCCAATTGGTATATTTCGATTGGGATTTTTCGTTTCCTCCGCGGCAGTCGAGACTGCGTCGAAACCGACGTAGGCAAAGAAAATTGAGGCCGCAGCGGGCGCCACTCCGGAGGATCCGACCCACCCGTTCGGTGCGAACGGATGAAAATTCTCGATTTGCATGACCGGTAGCGCCAAAAAGATGAACACCACCAAAGCCAAGATTTTTATCGATACAAGTACCGCATTAACCCGCGCGCTCTCGCGCGTACCGATGACCAGCAAACAGGTCACCAATAGGGAGATCAGCAGCGCCGGCACGTTGATGATGCCGCCATCGAGTGGCCCGTTGATCCACGCAGCGGGCAAATTGATATTGGGCAGGAACGGGAGCAGCGAATGCAAATTTCGCAAGATGCCCGCTACGTAGCCGGACCACCCAACCGACACGGTACTCGCCGCAATGGCGTACTCGAGAATTAGAGCCCAGCCCACAACCCAAGCCACGCGTTCACCGAGGACGCCATACGTGTAGGTGTAAGCCGATCCGGAGACCGGGATCATCGAGGCCATTTCGGCGTAACACAGCGCCGTCACCGCACAGACAAAGCCCGCGATCAGGAACGACACCATCATGCCAGGACCGGCTTTCTGCGCGGCTTCGGCCGTGAGCACGAAAATGCCCGTACCGATAATAGCGCCGATGCCGAGCATCGTTAGCTGGAAGGCCCCCAGCGAGCGATGCAGGGCCTTCTTTTCGGCCGTCGCGAGTATTTCGTCGAGCGGCTTGATCCGAAATTGCTTCATGGAACCCCCAGGTTAACGAATCGATTGTACGCACGAACCCCCCTCAGAGGGCAACTGCGCGGCACCTAGCTCAGATTTCGACCTGCCCGCCTAGTTCGATAATGCGCTCCGGAGGAAGCGAGTAGTGCGTTCCGGCAAACTCTGCGTTACGGTCCATAAAGACAAACAAGCGCTTGCGCCACCGTGCCATGCCACGCGGACTGGACAAAATAATGTCATCCCGACCCAAGAAATAGGTCGCATTCTCCGTCCGAAAGCCCAGACCAAGACGCTCCGCCTCACGCAACAGGCGCGGCACGTCGGCCCGTTCGACGAACCCGATATGCACCTCGACGCCCCACAAATGGGGACCCAACCGGGTCACCTTCAAACGGCCACCGCGCGCCACCCGGGGTATCCGCTCAGTCACAACCGTCAGTAGCACCGTGTGCTCGTGCAGGACCCCATTACAGTGCACATTACGGGTTAAAGTGGAGGGCACCGCACCGGTACGACTCGTCATGAACACTGCCGTGCCCGGCACTACCGTGACCGGCGACTGTTCAAGCTTATCAAGAAAAGTTTTAACCGGCTGCTCGTGGCGACCGGATTGATCCTCGACCACTTTGCGGCCAATCATCCAACTACGCATTGTGATGAACACCGCCAAACCACACAGCAGTGGGAACCAGCCGCCCTGCGGAATCTTCTCGACGTTCGTCATCATGAAGGCAATGTCCAGAAGACCCATCGGCAACGCAACCGCCAGCATAATGCCGGCCGTCCGATCCAGCTTACGCCGATGCGCAAGCAGCACATCGATCAGCACCGACGTAATCACCATCGTGCAAACCACCGCAATGCCGTAGGCGCCGGCCAGGGCATCGGAGGACTTGAACCATAACACCAGTCCGACGGTCGCGATGCCCAGTAGCGTGTTCACCGCAGGAACGTAGATTTGGCCAATCGCTTCGTCTGAAGTCTGCAGCACTTTCATGCGCGGCAGAAAACCCAGCTGTAAGGCCTGCTGCGTCATCGAAAAGACACCGGAGATCACGGCCTGCGAGGCAATGATGGTCGCGGCGGTTGCCAATACGACAAGCGGCATCAATAAGGCCGGCGGTGCCAAATAGTAAAAAGGATCAGCAGCAGCCGCGGGATTCGACAGAATCAACGCTCCCTGACCGAAGTAGTTAAGGATCAAGGCGGGCCAAACGAGCACGAACCAAGCCAACCGAATCGGCTTTTTGCCAAAATGACCAAGATCCGCATACAGCGCCTCACCACCCGTCACGGCCAGAAATACCGCAGAGGCTACCGCGCCCCCAATCGCCGGATGACTAACAAGAAACTGAATCGCGTACCACGGACTGATCGCGATCAGCACGCCCGGATGACGCACAATTTGCGCAAAGCCAAGCACACCTAGAACGGTAAACCACACCAACATGATCGGCCCAAAAAGGCGCCCAATACGTCCGGTCCCGTGCCGTTGACCGGCAAACAATGCGAACAGCACAACCACGGACAGTGGCACCACCGCTTTGGCGAAATTTGGATCAACAAGTTCAAGGCCTTCGATCGCGGACAAGACCGACACAGCCGGAGTAATAGTCCCGTCGCCGTAAAAAAACGCACAGCCGGCAAGACCGAGCGCACCGAGTAACCAGGGGTGTTTAGGACGCCCTTCATTGACCACCAGCGCAGTCAACGCAAGTACGCCGCCCTCCCCGCGGTTATCGGCATTCATTACGATGCCCACGTACTTGACCGTCACTACCAGTGTGATGGCCCAGAAAATAAGCGAGAGCAATCCTAAGACGACCGGCAGCGGCACATTGCCGCCCGTATCACCAAGCGCTTGGACACACGTCCGGAAGGCATAAAGAGGGCTCGTACCAATATCGCCATAGACGATACCTAGCGCACCGAGCGCCAGAAGGTGCAGCGGCCCTGCATGATGGGCCTGCGCCGCATAGCGCTCCTGTGAAATTTCGGACGAGCCGAAATCGGAGGTATCCATGAACTAGCCTTCTGGTGTCGCGCCGCGCGCACGCGCACGCATATTGACCATCTCCACAACGATCGCGAATGCCATCGCGAAGTAGAGATAGCCTTTGGGAATATGTTGATCCAGTCCGTCGGCAATGAGCGCGACACCGATGAGAAGTAAAAATGCCAGAGCAAGCACTTTAACGGTGGGATGCGCCTCAATAAAAGCACTGATACGGGCGGCCACAAGCATCATGAATAGCATCGCCAAAACAATAGCGGCCACCATCACTTCGATGTTTTTGGCAAAGCCGATCGCAGTGAAAACAGAATCAAGCGAAAACACCACATCAATCACGGCAATCTGCAGGATCACGCCAAGCACCGCCTGAGAACGAGCTTTCGGCATCGACGCCCCTTGTGTGCCAGTCGCGCCACCTTCAACGGCCGCGTGAATTTCGAGCACGCTTTTGGCTAGCAGAAACATGCCGCCGCCGATCAGCGCGAGATCACGTCCGGATATCTCCTGGCTCAGCACGGTTACCAGCGGCGTCGTCAAGGTCGCCAGCCAAGTGATCGAGAAGAGCAAGGCGATCCGGGTACCCATTGCAAGCAGTAAACCACCGAGCCTAGCCACGCGTTGTTGGTCCCGCGGCAGACGCGAGACCAACACGGCCAGCACAACCAAATTGTCCACGCCCAGAACAATCTCGAGCACCGTCAGCGTGACCAGAGCCACCCACGCAGACGGGTCTGTCAGTAGGCCGACCATAACGTCGAACCCCTAGGCTGCCCTATGGCAGGTCATCGACTAAGGTCTGACGCTCGGATGGCATCAGGTCTCTGTGGGAGGACCCCAGGTCGAGCGCAACGCCACTGGCGACGAACATCGACGAATAAGTCACCGCAATAATACCGACGATCAACGCCAGACCGAAGCCACGCAACGACTCTCCGCCGAACAAGTACAGCGCAACTACGACAATCAGGGTCGCCACCTTCGTAATAACGGTACGCGACAGGGTCTCATTAATGGCTCGATCAAACACCTGCTCCGGCGTTTCATTGCGCATCACCGGAAATAATTCGCGGACACGGTCAAACACGACAACCGTTTCGTTGATCGAATAGCCGATGACGGCCAGTACGGCGGCCAACACCGTCAAATCAAAGGTCATGCCCGTCAACGCAAAAACGCCGATCACGACGAATGGGTCATGCAACGTCGCCAGCACGGCGCCCACACCAAACTTCCAGCGGAAGCGCATGGCGATGTACAAAAGAATGAGCAATACCGTAATCGCCATTGCCTGCATGCCTTTGACCACCAGCTCACGTCCTACCTGCGGCCCCACAACCTCAGTCCGACGGATCTGCACGCCAGCGTCGACCGTCTGCAGCGCCGTCTCCACCTTGGTCGTCACCGTGTTTGGCGACTCTCTCTCGCCAAGCGGCGGTAACCGAACTAGCACGTCCTTGGACGAGCCAAAGTTCTGCACGGTGACTTCCGAGTACCCTGCTGACTTCAAGGCATTGCGGGTACCGTCTAGATTGGCGGCACCGGTAAAAGCCGCTTCAATAACAACACCGCCGGTGAAGTCGACCGCGAGATTAAGGCCGTGAATGCCCTCTGCGACGACCGAGCCGACGATAATGAGCGCGGAAAGCGCGTAGCAAAGCTTGCGCACCGACATAAAGCGGTAACGCGGCACTGAGCGAAAAAATTCCATGGCTATCGACTCCCCGAAATCAGACCGGCAGCCGCGAAATGGCCGACTTGCTGCCCCAGACGAGGCCGATCACTGTGCGAGTACCCACTAACGCGGTAAATAGCGTTGTTAGGATGCCAACCGACAGCACGACGGCAAAGCCTTTAATCGGGCCCGTACCGAATGACCAAAGCACGACACCGGCAATTAGGGTCGTGACGTTCGCGTCACCAATTGCCGAGAATGCCTTCTCGAAGCCTGCCTTGATGGCGGCATGTGGCGTCACACCGAGACGCACTTCTTCTCGAATTCGTTCATAGATCAGGATGTTCGCGTCAACGGCCATACCGACGGTGAGCATAATGCCGGCAATGCCCGGAAGCGTCAGTGCTGCGCCAAACAAGGACAAAAAGGCCGCCAGCAGCACCACGTTACAAACGAGTACGAAATTGGCAACGACGCCGAACAAGCTGTAGTAAAGCGCCATAAAGACGAACAGGGCAACAGAACCAATTTCCAGGGCGCGGACGCCTTTGTCGATGTTGTCTTGACCAAGACTCGGGCCAATTAGTCTCTGCTCAACAATATAAACAGGCGCGGCAAGGGCGCCGGCGCGCAAGAGCTTTGCGAGTTCCTGTCCTTCACGAGCGGCCAAACCAGTGATCTGAAACTGCGAGGAAAACACACCCCGGATGGTCGCGACGGAAATCACCTGCTCCTTGGTCACATCGACAGCCACTTTCTGGCCATCCTGATCGCGCAGTTGACGCTCCTTCTCGATAAACACAATCGCCATCGGCTTACCAATGTTCTCTTGCGTTGTCCGCAACATTTCGTCGCCACCACGCGCGTCGAGCCGGACACTCACTGCCGGTTCCCCGTTCTGATAAGACGATGTCGCGTCCGTCAGTTGCTCGCCCGTCACAACGACATCGCGCCGCAGAAGCACGGGGCGGCCGCTGCGATCCTTAAATAACTTGGCGCCTAGAGGGATGCGTCCCGAGGACTGCGCTTCGATAGCGTTGCCCGAATCGCTAACCAGACGGACTTCCAACGTCGCGGTCTTGCCCAACAACCGAATGACTTCACTAGCGTCCTGCACGCCCGGCAACTGCACTGCAATGCGATTGGCGCCCTGTCGCTGCACACTGGCTTCAGAAACACCCAGTGCGTTTACACGATTGCCCAATGCCGTGATGTTTTGCTGGATAGCGAAATCCTGTCTCTGCTTGACCTGCGCAGGAGACAACGTCGCATGAATCGTCAACCCATCAGGGGATCCGGCAAGCGTCACGTTCGAATCAACACCCTCGAGCACTTTCTGCGCGCTTGCTGCAGTCGCTGCATCCTTGAAGACGACGTCGACACCGCCAGCCCCACCGTCGACCGATTCGTACTGCAATTTCTTTTCGCGCAGCGCCAACCGATAATCGCGATCGAGTCGCTGCAGCGTTTGCTTGACCGCGCCCTCAACATCGACCTCGTAGACGAGGTAGATGCCGCCACGCAAATCGAGACCTAAACTCATCGGCCTTAAGCCAAACTTCCGCGTCCACTCCGGTGCGCGCGAGGCCAACGTCGTTGCGATCGCATACGAGTCAGGTGCTGAGGCGTCGATCGAGTCGCGCGCGCGCAACTGGGTCGGTACATCCTTGAAGCGCAGCATGATACGCCCGGCCTGCACGAAGGCCAGGTCGGGATCGAGATGCTCTCGCGCTAAACTCGCGGTGACTTCATTCAGCGCAGCCGCACCGGTGAATAACTCACCGTCCTTGCGTGACAACTGCAACGCCGGCGCCTGGCCAAACAGGTTCGGCAACGCGATCAGCAGCGCGAGCAGCATGACGCCTGCAAATAGCAGGCTCTTCCAAAGT
Source organism: uncultured Pseudomonadota bacterium (assembly GCA_903908265.1). Classification (GTDB taxonomy): domain Bacteria; phylum Pseudomonadota; class Gammaproteobacteria; order Steroidobacterales; family Steroidobacteraceae; genus CAIKZZ01. The sequence continues at coordinate 66,236 of CAIVRI010000038.1, read as the reverse complement.
GGATACCGGTTCATTCGGGGAGTGAGCTCCGAGTCAGGCGCCGATTAGGCGCTCTTGTAGGTGCCTTTCGGCAGCAGTTGCACCACTTGGTAGCGCTGCACCTGAATGGTCGTGTCGCGAGCGACCTCAACCGAGAGGTAGGTGTCGCCGACCGCGGTGATGCGACCAAGGATGCCGCCAGCCGTGACGACTTCGTCGCCAGCCGCAAGCTTTGACACCATATCGCGCTGTTCCTTAGCCTTCTTCTGCTGCGGACGAATCAGCATGAAGTAGAAAGCACCGAACAGCGCCACCATCACCAGCATCTGGCTCATATTGCTGCCACCGGCGCCGATACCGGCGGCCTGCGCATTTGCAGTCGAAATCAGGAATTCCATCTGGATCGTTTCCCCAGTAGCCCGAAGATTCGGGCGTAGCGATGAATTATGCCACAGCCGCTTCACCACCCGTTCGTAGACGGTAAAAATCGCCTCGCCAAGCCGCAAATCGGCCGGCATCGATCGCAGCCCGAATTTCTCTCATAAGACGTTGATAATAAAACAAATTATGGATTGTGTTAAGGCGGCTCCCGAGGATTTCGCCCGTTTTATCCAGATGCCGCAGATAGGCGCGCGAATAATTCGTGCACGCGTAACAGGTACAACTGTCCTCAATTGGCGCGGTATCGGACGCGTGGCGGGCGTTACGAATATTGAGCGTGCCGGTCGACGTAAAGAGGTGCCCATTGCGGGCGTGGCGCGTCGGCATCACGCAATCGAACATATCGATGCCGCGGGCGACTGCCTCAACGATATCCTCTGGGCGGCCGACGCCCATGAGGTAGCGCGGCTTATCCGCGCGCATCAAAGGCACGGTCTCCTCGAGCACCCGCAGTCTTTCTTCCTCCGGTTCGCCCACCGCCAATCCACCGATAGCATGCCCGGGGAGATTGAGTTCAGCCAGGCCATTCCATGAGGCCTCTCGCAAGGAGCGGTGCATGCCACCCTGCACGATACCGAACAGAACGCCAGGCGCCTCGCCTGAAGCATCGTAATAGGCATCGCGGCTACGCCGAGCCCAACGCAGACTAAGCTCCATCGACGCGCGCGCTTCTGCTTCGGTCGCCGGATAAGGCGTGCACTCATCGAACTGCATCGCAATATCGGAGCGCAGCACACGTTGGATGCGCATCGATTCCTCAGGGGATAAAAACACCTCGGCGCCGTCAACCGGCGAGCGAAAACGAACGCCCTGCTCCGTCAATTTGCGCAATTTGGCCAGGCTAAATACCTGAAAACCACCCGAGTCGGTCAGAATTGGTCGTTCCCAGTGCATGAAGCGATGCAGCCCCGCATGCGCTTCAATAATCTCCAATCCTGGCCGCAGCCAGAGGTGGAATGTATTGCCCAAGACCACTTCGGCGCCAAGGCCGACCAGTTCTTCCGGGGTCATCGCTTTGACCGTACCGTAGGTACCGACGGGCATGAAAGCCGGTGTCTGCGCGGTACCACGCGCGAATTGCAGGAAGCCTCGACGCGCCTCGCCGTCCGTATTAAGCAACGTGAACTTCAAAGGGGATTCCTCGATCCAGGAGCGGGAGTGACAAACATGGCATCCCCATAAGAATAGAAGCGGTAACGTTCCGCCACCGCATGCCGGTAGGCCGCGAGCACAGCCTCACGACCTGCAAAAGCGCTGACCAGCATAATCAAGGTCGATTCTGGCAGGTGAAAGTTGGTGACCAGAGCGTCGACGACGCGAAAACGGTACCCAGGACGGATAAATATTCGGGTCTCGCCTTCAAAGGCTGCCAGGTTGCCACTGGCTGCGGCGGTCTCCAACGACCGCACAACCGTCGTACCAATCGCCACCACACGACCTCCCCGCGCACGGGTTTCCGTTATCGCGGTGACGGTTGCGGCGGATACCCGTACCCACTCGGCGTGCATCCGGTGCGCATCCAAATCATCACTGCGTAACGGCTGGAAAGTGCCTGCACCGACGTGAAGCGTCACGTTCGCGACACCAATACCCATCGCGGCACAGCGCGCAAAAAAAGCCGCATCGAAATGCAACCCAGCTGTCGGCGCGGCCACCGCACCCGGATCACAGGCATACACTGTCTGATAACGGTCCCGGTCGTCGTCACCGGCGGCTCGGGCAATATAAGGCGGCAGCGGCATCTGCCCGTGCGCCTCCAGATAGCCGGCCACCGGTCGATCGAACTCTAGGATGGCAAGATCGTCCTCGCGATCGACAACCCGGGCGACTGCACCACCGGGCAGGTACACCTCGTGGCCTGGGCGAGCTCCCTTGCTTGCACGCATATGCGCACTCACGCGGGTCGCCGTGATCAGGCGTTCGACCAACACCTCCACCGCGCCACCGGTCGGCTTGCGCCCATGCAGGCGGGCCGGTAACACCCGCGTGTCGTTACGCACCAGCAGATCACCCGGCCGGAGCAACGACAAGAGATCGTCGAACCGCCGATCGCTAACCGCACCATCGTTGCCATCCAGCACGAGCAGGCGACTACCCCCGCGCACCGCCGAGGGCACTTGCGCGACAAGATCGCTTGGCAACTCGAAGGCGAAATCGGAGCGCCGCAGCGTGGCGTCCGTGACCAACCGAGTCATCTCAGTGATCGCCGTGCCCCTTCGGGGACTCGGGCTTGAAGAGCACTTCCAGCGACCCCTGATCCCGCACGATCGACAGCCCAACCGACTCCTCTGGACCATAGGTCGCGAGAATACGGTAAGCGCGGTCTGCCGAGAGCACCTGGCGGCCCCCGATGGTTGCGATCACGTCGCCATCGTTCAGCGCCCCGCCCGGTGCGGCATGGACGACCAACACGCCGCCAGCCACCCCAAAATAATGACCAAGTGCCCCAGAAACCGTTGCCAAGGCCAAGCCCCCGGGACCGCCCGGCGGCGGTGGCCACCTGCCCGCAACCATACCGTGCGGACCCGGACCCGGCCCCGGCCCCGGCCCGAATCCTCCGCGAGGGATCTGCAGCAGTGCTACATCCGGCGCATCCCCGTCACCGGGCCCCTGCAGGATCATCGGGCGCTCGAACGGTTCGCCCCCTCGACCAGCGCCCGCAGCCGACGGGAGCTGCTCTTCGCCGGCTGAAATACGCAATTCAATCCGTCGGCCGTCGGCTTTGCCGCCACGTTCTTTGGCCAATAGCTCAGCGACTTCCTGGGCGGCGCGATCGAGGCGCCCTTGGGCGGCTACCAAAGCCGGGGAGTCCCCCGACCCGGCCGACGTTCCCGCCACAGCGGAGTGCCCGCAAAACGCCACGGCCGTAACCATCAGCCAGCAGGGACGATATGTCATGTGTGTTACTCCAAAACCCAGAGGAACGGGAGCATCCCCGCAACCGCGTCTACGATCAAGTCGGCGAAAGCATTTCAACGTGCTAATATTCGCGCCGCGCCGGTGTGGCGGAATTGGTAGACGCATCTGACTCAAAATCAGACGCCAAAAGCGTGGGGGTTCGAGTCCCTCCACCGGCACCACAAAAGAACCGTCCTATGAACTATTGTAGTCATTGCGGTAACAGTGTGAGCCTTCGGGTCCCCGAAGGCGACAACCTGTGCCGTCACGTCTGCATAGACTGTGGGACGATTCATTACGAAAATCCGAAGATCATCGTCGGCTGTGTGCCTGAATACGATGGCCGGATTCTGCTATGCCGTCGCGCGATCGAGCCGCGCCACGGTTATTGGACAATTCCCGCCGGCTTCATGGAAAACGCCGAATCGCTAGCGCGCGGCGCGGCCCGGGAATGTCTAGAGGAAGCGGGCGCTGCCGTCGAGATCGGCAGCCTACTGGCCATCGTCAACGTCATTCATGCCCACCAGGTGCACGTCATGTTCAGGGCGCGCATGGCCGACGCCACCTTTGCGGCAGGCGCCGAAAGCCTCGAAGTCGACCTAGTACGGGAAGAGAACATTCCTTGGTCGGAAATTGCATTCCCGAGCGTTGAGTTTGCCCTACGCCGCTATCTGGAAGACCGCGCGCATGCACGCGACGGACACCACTTTATCGACTTCGACCAGCGCTACGAGCGCAGAACAGCGCCCACCTGAGCTAGAATAGGCCCAAGGGGTCGACGTCGACCCCTTTCCATTACCGACACAGGCGCTAACGAAATGACGTTCGTCGTCACCGAAAACTGCATCAAGTGCAAGTATCAAGATTGCGTGGAAGTCTGCCCAGTGGACTGCTTCCACGTCGGCCCTAACTTTCTTGTGATCGACCCGGACGAGTGCATCGACTGCACGCTCTGCGAACCCGAGTGTCCGGTAGAAGCAATCTATTCGGAAGAAGATCTGCCAGCCGGCCAAGAAGAATTCTTAAAGCTCAATGCAGAACTGTCGAAACTTTGGCCAGTGATTACGGAAAAGAAAGCATCCCCTGCGGATGCCGACGACTGGAAGGGTCGGCCCGGCAAGCGCGAGCTGCTGGAACGCTAATACGACTTTAGTCGTTGCGCGCCTCGCCGGCGCGCAACGCCTCGACCAACTGCGCGGGCGGTCTATAGCCACTGATATATTCCCCTCTTTCGGTGAAGATGCCTGGGGTGCCGAGCATCCCCAACGTCTTTCCGAGATCATAGGTGCGAGCAACAGGCGTACGGCAACCCGGTTTAGCTATCCCAGAATCAACCCCCTGAATAGCCTTAGTCAAAGAGTCCTGTCGATTGGACGCACACCACACGGACTCGGCCTTGCGCCATGCGTCTGTTCCCGGACCTGGCCGAGGATAAAAAGCGTACCGCACCTTCACGCCCAAACGGTTGTATTCCGCAATTTCGTTGTGAAACATCCGACAGAATTTGCACTCCACGTCCGTGAACACGGTGACGGTGTAGCGCGGCTTTGACGGCGCAAATATGACGGTTTCGTCATCTGGCAATGCACGCAGCAACTCTTGACGAGCCTCATTACGACGCAGGTCCGTGACGTTGCGTCCTCGATCCGTATCGTAAATATCACCCTTGAGCGCGTAACGGCCGTCCGCCGTCACGTAGATCACTTCGCCGCCATTAGCAATTTCATAAAGGCCAGCAACCACGCTGTCGCGAACCGCTGTGACGGGAACGTCTAGACGACGAGCAATTTCCGTGCGCACTTCGTCCTTAGACGGCACATGCGCGGTTGCGCCCATTAAAAAGAGCGCTGCAGCAATCAGGCACAGAATAGTATACGGGCGGGACTTCATGGACTCTCCACAGCTAGCTCGCCCTCCAAACCGCAGGGCGCCTCAAGTGCCAGAAGTCTAACAGACCGAGCTATTAACCCCGCGGATGGTGCTTCATGTGCAATTCTTTAAGGCGTTCACGCGCAACATGCGTGTAGATCTGCGTCGTCGACAGGTCGCTATGCCCCAACAGCATCTGCACTACTCGCAGATCAGCACCGCGATTCAAAAGATGCGTAGCAAACGCGTGTCGCAGCGTATGCGGCGATAACTCTTTCTGCACGCCGGCTTTGGCCGCATAGCGCTTAATAATGTGCCAGAAGGCCTGGCGTGTCATGCGATCGCCGCGGCGCGTCGGAAACAGGTAGTCGGTCTGGCGCTCCAAAAGAATCTCGGAACGGGGACCCTGTACGAACTCTGTAAGCCACCGCACCGACTCCTCGCCCAGTGGAATTAGCCGTTCCCGGTTCCCCTTGCCAAGGATGCGTATCACACCTTGATTTGCATTGACGTGCGCAAAGCGCACGCTCACCAGTTCAGAGACCCGAAGCCCAGTGGCATAAAGGACCTCCAGCATCGTGCGATCGCGATGACCCAGAGGATCGGAGACTTCAGGCGCTAAGAGCAGGGACTCCACTTCTTGTTCAGTGAGCGATTTTGGCAACGTGCGCCGAATCTTTGGCATTGCGATCTGCGAAGTGGGGTCCTCAGCGACCACACTTTCACGCACCAGGTAGCGAAAGAATCGGCGAAAACTCGACAATTGTCGCGCCGTCGAGCGGGGCTGCGCACCCACTTCGACGCGCGCGGCGAGAAACCCCAGCAAATCGGCGCGCGAGGTGTTCTCTACAGCAATGCCACGCTCGGCCAACCAGCGCACAAGAGCGGCCAGGTCTGCGCGGTAGGCCGCAAGGGTATTGACCGACAAGCCACGTTCCATCCAGACCGCGTCGAGAAACCGCGCTATAGACGGCTCCAACACGGGGGGGGCTCCCGTTAGCCGTTCTTGAGGCAGGTCTATCTTCCGAACCATATTCATATGTGACACCGACATTTCGATACCCTTACCGCGCTTTGAATCCCACGCGCTGCCATGCAAAATGCAGCGCGCGACTTGCCCGGTGTTTGCCGGGTCGAAAGTGAGTATTCACGGAGAGCTCTGTGGGGACTGTGACGGGGCTCACGTGCGGCCTGCGCGCTTTACATAAAGGCGACGTAGATCACATAAAACAGCTGCTAAAGGGCTATTTTTTCTAATGAAACCTCTACTGTTGCCGGTCTATGGTGTTTGGTGCTGGGTCGTATTCACGACCTTATCGCTGACCGCAACGCTCGGTATGGCCATCGTGCCGACTCTGCATCAGCGCCGCCGCGTCATTCATTGGACCGCCCGCAGCATCCTCAGAATGGTGGCCTGCCCGGTCGTCGTCGAGGGCATCGAAGAATTACCCGATGGGCCCTGTGTGGTGGTTGCGAACCACGCCAGCTACGTGGACGGAATCGTCATGCAGGCCGCACTGCCGCCCCGGTTTGCGTTCATGGTGAAGCGGGAAATGGCCTCTGTACCGTTAGCGGCCTTCCTTTTGCGACGAGTGGGTACGGAATTTGTAGACCGGCGGGATCCGAAAGGGGGCGCAAACGATGCGCGCCGGGTACAACGTACGGCGTCGACCGGTCAGTCTATCGCGGCGTTTCCAGAGGGGACGTTTACGGAGAAGCCTGGTGTCGGAAGGTTTCTCGGCGGCGCTTTCGCCGCAGCCGCCAAAGCCGGATTGCCGATCGTGCCTGCCGCCATCAATGGCACACGGGAAATGCTCCCAGCCGATCGATGGCTGCCCCGACCCGCCCGCATCCATGTCCGCCTGCTGACAGTGATCCCAGCACCCGCGTCAGCCGACCGCGCCGCCGTGCACGGGTTGCGCAATGCGGCCCATGCAGCCGTGGTGGCCCACGTCAACGAACCACTTTTAGAGACCTAACAGGCGCCGCCCGCAATTTATTCGGGGCTACCTTGCGGCGGGATCGCGATTTTTCGCGAACGGCGCACCGTTACTACCGGTGTTTTGACCACGCGTTCGGTCTGCTCCGGTGCAGCGCGACTCGGGTACTCAAAGGGCGGCGGTGTCACGGGCACCGCTGCGAGCACTACCTCGGCAACAGCAGGTTCAACAGCCTCAGGGGCCGGCGCGGCTTCCTCGTCGGTTTCATTTGCCTCTATACCAAGGCGGCGGATATCAATTTCCCGGGGGGCCTCAATACCCAACACCACGCGGGTTCCTGAAATCTCCAGTACCGCGACCTCAATGTTCTGCCCAATTCGGAGCTTCTCACCCAGCTTGCGGGAGATCACTAACATGGAATCACCAACATGAAATTACCTTTCATCGATCTGCAGCATTGCAGCAACAACGCGTGGGGACTAACGCCCTTGGCCATGCAAGAGGCGGCCTGCACAGGGCGCTCTTCTGGCTACCCAGAACGGATCTTATATTATTTGCGAGCAACCGCTCGGGGCGGTCTCTGCAGCTAACAATCAGGCCCCCTTTTATCATCTTAAACACCGCAAAGAAAACGTTTTAAACCGAGACGGTGGCCGCCCTCCCTCCGCGCAGTCCCCGGAACTGGCGCTGCAGTCCCGCGCAGGAATATAAAAGACAAAACTGTGACTCCAGCCGCTCCTCCGCCGCACGGCACGGGACCGGGATTTTCGACCGCACAGCGCGCCCGTGGGCGCCCCTACACCCCTCGCCGGTTTACGTTGCACCGCAAAAAGAATCCGGCGTAGACTCCGTGCCGCCCTGATCTAGCCCGAATACCTGAGCGAGGGGACACCCCATGATGCGTCAAGACCCAATCGTGATCCTGGCAGCCCGCCGCACCGCCATCGGTGCTTTTCAAGGCGTCTTCGCACAGTCCGGTGCCGCCGCGCTAGGGGCCGCCGCCCTCAAGGGCGCGCTCGAGGCCGCTGCTATCGAGCCGTCGGCGGTTGAGGAAGTCATTCTAGGATGTGTGCTCACGGCCGGCCTCGGCCAAGCGCCCGCGCGGCAAGCGGCCCTCGGCGCCAACATCCCGATTAGCACCCCCACCACGACCGTCAACAAAATGTGTGGATCGGCCATGCGCGCCGTGATGATGGCCGCAGATGCGCTGCGCACCGGCGATATCGGCATCGCCGTAGCAGGCGGATTCGAGTCGATGACCAATGCCCCGTACCTGCTCCCAAAAGCGCGCGCAGGCTATCGAATGGGCCACGGGGAGATTCTCGACCATATGTTTTACGACGGCCTGCAGAGCCCATGGGATGGTCAAATGATGGGCTGCTTCGCCGAAAATACTGCGCAGAAATATGGTTTCAGCCGGGAGGCGATGGATGCCTTCGCGACCGAGTCAGTCCGCCGCAGCCTTGCCGCCGTCGAGTCCGGCGCTTTTGTTGAGGAAATCACCCCTGTCACCGTCAAGAGTCGTAAGGGCGAGACGATCGTCTCCCAAGATGAAACGCCTTTTACTTGTGACATCGCCAAAATCACGACGCTAAAGCCTGCATTCCGAAAAGACGGCACTGTGACCGCAGCCAGTTCCTCCTCCATTTCCGACGGTGCCGCCGCCGTCGTGCTCGCGCGTGAGTCCGTTGCCCTTGCGCGCGGCCTCAAGCCAATCGCCCGACTGGTTGCCTATGCAAGCAACGCCCATCAACCGGAATGGTTCACGACAGCACCCGTCGGCGCGATCGAGAAAGTACTCAAACGAGCGGGCTGGTCGACCGGCGACGTAGATCTGTACGAAGTCAATGAGGCCTTCGCCGCAGTCACCATGGCAGCAATCCAAGACCTCAAGCTCGACCCGGCCAAGGTCAATGTCAACGGCGGCGCCTGCGCCTTGGGTCATCCTATCGGCGCCACTGGCGCGCGGATCATCGCCACTTTAGTCTCTGCCTTGCGTGCGCGCGGCCTCCATCGTGGCGTTGCGGCACTGTGCATTGGCGGTGGCGAGGCTACCGCCGTTGCGATCGAGCTCTACTGAAAAGGAACACGAGCCAATGCCCTACTCCCTGCGTATCTATGGCTTCCTTGTGACTATTTTGCTTGCGCTGACAGGGTGCAATCAAACCCAAACGCCGGCGGCAACTATGCCCTCTGCCTATTTTGATCAGTCGGGCCGCACCGACACGGCAACCGGGGGCGTCCGCATGCTTCCCATCACAACCCCAGTCGGCACCTTCCACGTTTGGACCAAGCGAGTCGGCAACAATCCGCGGATCAAGGTGCTCATCCTGCATGGCGGACCGGGCATGTCGCACGAAGCGTACGAAGCTTTTGACAGCTTTCTACCAGCAGCCAATGTGGAGTATTACTACTACGATCAGTTAGGCTCTGCTTACAGCGATCAGCCACATGATCCAACGCTGTGGAATCTCAATCGTTTCATTGATGAGGTCGAGCAGGTCCGAGTTGCCCTAGGTCTCGATCAAAACAACTTCTACCTCTACGGTCAGTCTTGGGGTGGGTTACTCGCAATTGAATACGCCTTGCAGCATCAGAACCATTTAAAGGGTCTGATCGTCTCCAACATGATGTCGAGCATCCCGGCATACAACGCTTATGCCCAAACGGTGCTGATGCCACAGATGGATCAGAAAGTACTCGCGGAAATTCGCACGCTCGACAAACGGGGCGAATTCAACAATCCGCGCTACGAGACCCTACTCTTTGAAAATTTCTATACCCAACACATACTGCGCGCCCCACCGGCGCAATGGCCAGAACCCGTGCTACGTTCGTTTGGCCGACTAAACAAAGAAGTCTATGTGCCAATGCAGGGCCCCAGCGAACTCGGGGCACGCGGCTCTCTTGAGCACTGGGATCGCAGCGCGGATCTGCACCTGATCAACGTACCAACCTTAGTGATCGGGGCGCGGCACGACACGATGGACCCAAGTCATATGGAATGGATGTCAAAGCAATTCCCCAAGGGCCAATACCTGTACTGCGACAAGGGCAGTCATATGGCGCTGTATGACGATCAGGACACTTATATGAAAGGCCTCATCCGCTTCCTTCATAGCGTTGACGAGGCGGCGATTCACTAATTTTTAATCTCTACAACAGTCCCAATAGGGCTTAGGAAAGAAGAAGATGGAACTCAAGGGAAAGACGGTTGCCATTACCGGAGCAGCTCGCGGCATTGGCAAAGCTCTCGCTGTGACATTTGCCCAGAAAGGTGCGCGTCTGGCGCTCATCGACCTATCCGCCGATGACATGACCCAAACCGCTGCTTTGTGCGCCGCGGCTGGGGTGGAATCGCGCAGTTATGCTTGCAACGTAACCAAAGAAGACGAGGTCATTGCCACGCTGAATGCCATCGCCACAGACTTTGGCTCGCTAGACGTAATGATAAACAACGCGGGCATCATCAAAGATGGCCTCTTGGTCAAGGTCAAGGATGGCGTGATCGTCGGAAAGATGAGCCTCGACCAGTGGAGTTCGGTCATCAGCGTCAACCTGACGGGAGTGTTCTTGTGTGGCCGTGAGGCTGCTGAGCACATGATCCGGTTCGGAAACGGTGGGGTTATCATCAATATGTCGTCCATCTCCAAGGACGGCAACCTCGGCCAGACCAACTACGTGGCGACGAAAGCAGGCGTTGCAGCCATGGCAATAACCTGGTCGAAAGAACTGGCTCGCTACGGGATTCGGACCGGTGCGATCGCTCCTGGGTACTGCGCAACGGAAATCCTTTCCGGCATGCCGCCAGAGACCCTCGCCAAGGTCACCGCTCCGGTACCGCTAAAGCGTCTCGGCTTGCCAGAAGAGATCGCCCAGACAGCGCTGTTCATCGTGGAAAATGACTTTTTCACCGGTCGGACGATTCAGATTGATGGCGGCCTGCGCATCTAGCTCCACACACAGGCGACGCTGCGTCTGCTGCGTACGTCGCCTGTGAGTACTTTAACGTCGCTTCAGCACCGCCTGCCTGTAGCCGATCATAAGGCCCCCGCGCCATAATCGGGTTTTAGTTCCGAGCGCCTGTCCATGTTGAGATTCTTGCCAATCTTGAGTGCTCTGCTACTAGGCGCCATGGGCCTCAGCGGCTTTGCAGCCGAACGGGCTACGAACCTGCAGCAACTGAGCATCCCAATAGACTATTACACGCTCGATAATGGTCTGCGGGTCGTGCTGGCGCCAGACTCGTCCATCCCGACGGTAACGATCGGCACTTATTACCACATCGGCTTTCGTATTGAGCCGCGCAATCGCACCGGTTTTGCGCACTTGTTTGAACATCTGATGTTTCAGGAGACGCCGAATCTGAAAAAAGGTGAAGCGGATCGCGTGATAGCCGGTAATGGCGGCTTGGGCAACGGCTCAACACGGTTCGACTACACGAATTATTTCGAAGTCGTGCCAAATAACGTTTTAGAAGCGACTTTGTATGTAGAGGCGGACCGAATGCGGGGTCTGGCCATCAGCGAAGCCAGTATTCAGAACCAAAAAGACGTAGTAAAAAATGAAGTCCGGGTCAATGTCCTGAACCGACCCTACGGCGGATTCCCTTGGCTTGACCTGCCCCAAGCCGCTAACAAGAACTGGTTCAATGCACATAATTTCTACGGCGAACTTGAAGAGATAGAAGCCGCCACAGGCGCCGATATCGCAGCCTTCTACACGTCTTACTACATACCCTCCAATGCGGTTCTCGTCATCGCCGGGGACTTCGATCCACAAAAAATTCGCGCGCAAGTTGCGGCGCAATTTGCCAGCTTGCCAGCACGACCGGCACCGCCACGCCCGGATCTGTCGGAGCCAAAACAAACGGCACCGCAAGAAACCACCCGGACAGACCCTCTCGCGCCACGGCCCGCGCTCGCGTTCGGATATCACCTGCCGCCGCGCAATACGGAGGACTGGTATGCGTTCCTGCTACTCGATGTAATTTTGCTACAGGGTGAGGAAAGTCGCCTCTGGCAACGCCTAGTCACAGAACGTGGTTACGCCGATAGCATCGAAGGTGGAGTCAACCTTTTGGGCACAGCTTATGATTACGAGGGTCCGATGCTGTGGTCCGCTTCCTTAGTGCACGACAGTGGTCTCGATGAGGCGCGCGTTCTCACTGAGGTGGAATCAGTCATCGCAAGCCTGCGGCACTCGCCGGTCAGCGCCGCAGAACTGGCCACCGCACGTACGAAAGTACGCTCAGCCTTGTACGACGTCGCGGGCAGTCCAGACCGCTTCGGTTTGGTCGAAATTCTGGCGAGTTTGGCGCTATTTGATAACGATCCGACGGCCGTCAATCGAATCGAATCGCGCCTCGGCAAGATTACCCCCAAGCAGATCCAAACGGTCGCTCGCAAGTACCTCGTGCCGACCAATCGCACCGTAGTGCATTTACGGGCAGGCGCAGCGAGTGCAACACCATGAAACGATTCTTCACTCGGTTCGCCCTCGCCGCAACCTCGGGGACTCTTTGCACGGCTTTGATACTAAGCGCCCCAGCGTACAGCGTCGGTGTGCCGAAGCCCGGCCCTGCACCGATCGTGTCTCTCCCGGCGCGTGCCGACGTACGACTGGAGAATGGACTCATTGCGACCTTGGTGCCTTTTGGCCATGTCCCAAAGACGACCATCGTGCTCACGGTGGGTACAGGCGCACTAGCAGATGGAGCGCATCCGGGCCTTTCCCGCCTCGCCGCTGACTTGATGAAACAAGGCGTCCGTGGTGGCGAGGCCGCCACACTTTTTCGTCATGCTGCAGACTTGGGCGGCGCCGTCGGTATCAGCGCTGGTCTCGATACATTGACGGTTTCGATCGACGTGCTTGCAGAGCACGGGCCAGCAGCGATCGCCTTACTGGCAGACGTGTTGCGCCGGCCGACATTGCCCGCCTCCGAGTTGGATCGACTGAAGGCGGATCTGAAGCGCGCTCTGGCGATCGCGCGCTCCCAACAGCAAAGCATGGCCTCCGAGGCCTTCGCCCACCTTTTCTATGGCGACGGTCCGCGAGGGCGACGGATTCAGGATGCAGATGTCGATGCGATCTCCATCACCGATATTCGAACCTTTGTGGGCCAAGAACTAGCAGCGAAGCGTACCCGCATCTATGTCGCGGGCCGGTACGACGCGTCGGCTATTGAAACCGCCTTGCACACCGCTTTCGATGACTGGTCGGCGGGGGAACCCGCTCGCATCGATCATTCCGTTCCCCTGACTTCGCGCATCGTGCAGTTGATCGACCGCCCTGGCGCTAAACAATCGACCATTTTGATGGGGCTCCCGGTTCGGGCACTCAAAACGCCGGGCTTTACCGACCTATCACTGGCCAACGCGCTACTCGGTGGCGCCGGCCTGCTGTCGCGGTTGGACGAAAATCTGCGCGAGGAAAAAGGATGGACCTATGGGGTCCAAACGCAGATCGAGCCCTTGCAGGATGCCGCTCTTTGGGTGCTCTTTGCCGATGTGAATACCCCGGATACGGCCGCAGCGATCCAGGAAATCTTCAAAGAAATCGTGCGACTATCCACTACAGCCCCGGATGACGACGAACTGCAGCGGGTGCAAAATTACCGAGCCGGCCATTTCTTGATGGGCGCCTCCAGCCGGGAAGGCCTCATCGGACAGGTCCAATTTGTCGATCGGCACGAACTCGGTACGGAATGGCTGACTAACTACCTGCAGCGCCTACAGAGGGTCACCCCAGAGGGCGTGCATCAGGCGGCCAGGGAAATTGACCCAATGCGCATCACCGTAGTCGTCGCCGGCGACCTTTCGAAGATAAAATCAGAGATCGAGGGGATTGATGCGCTCCATGGCGCCGACTTCCGCTGATTTTGCTCTACACCTCCGACCATTGAGAGAACGCACATGAGCGCAGAGATTGAACGCGACCAGATGGAGTATGACGTCGTCATCGTCGGCGGCGGCCCAGCAGGCCTGTCGACGGCTATACGGCTCAAGCAATTAAATAGTGACCTGAACGTCTGCGTTCTGGAAAAGGGCGCCGCTATTGGGGCTCACTCCCTCTCAGGCCTCGTTCTGGAACCCGGCCCACTCGATGCCTTACTGCCGTCATGGCGGGACAATAAGCCCGAGATCTGCGTCGAAGCGACGCGCGATGAATTCCGACTGCTGACAAAAAATCGGGCCCTCTGGATGCCGACACCGCCGCAGATGCACAATCACGGCAACTTCATTCTCTCTCTCGGGCAATTGACGCCCTATATGGCAACGCAAGCCGAGGCGCTGGGCGTAGACGTTTTCGCCGGCTTCGCAGCCTCGCAAGCGTTGTTTGACGATGACGGCGCGGTCTGTGGCATACAGATCGGCGACATGGGCATCGATAAGAACGGCGAGGCGGGTCCAAACTTTGCTCCAGGCCCCGAAATTCGTGCCAAAACCACGATTTTCGCCGAGGGCGCACGCGGCAGCGTCACCAAACAGTTGATTGCGAAATTTGGCCTAGATGCCCATTGCTCGCCGCAAACCTACGGTCTCGGCTTCAAGGAGCTCTGGCAGTTACCCGAGGGCCGTGTCGAGCCCGGCTTGATCTCGCATACCGTAGGCTTCCCGGTGGATGCCAACACCTACGCCGGCAGCTTCCTGTACCACCTCAATAACAACCGCGTGTACGTCGGTTACGTGGTCGGGCTGGACTATAAGGACCCACGCTTTAAACCATTTGAAGCCTTTCAGCAGTTCAAGAATCATCCATCGGTACGGCCCCTACTCGAGGGCGGCGAAATCCTCACCTACGGCGCGCGAACGATTGCGGCCGGCGGCTTTCAGTCACTACCAAAGACCGAAATGCCCGGCGCACTGCTGGTCGGCTGCGCAGCCGGTCTCGTAAACCTACCCAAAGTAAAGGGCGTCCATCAAGCCATTCGCTCCGGCATGCTGGCTGCTGAGCATCTGCTGGAGACCGGCGGTACCGCAGGTTACGACGCCCGCTTGCGCGCCTCCGCAGCGGGACAGGAACTGCGCAAAGTTCGCAATTTCAAACCGGCCTTTAAGAAAGGACTTTGGGTCGGCCTTGCCAATGGCGCACTCGAAACGGTAACCGGTGGCCGCACCCCGTGGACCTTCAAGAACAAGGCGGACCACACGCAGTTGCGTCACCTCGACGCATACACATCCCCAGACCGAAAGTGGGCGGGTGACCTTGCGCTAAAGCCCAGAGACCGTACTGCGGCTGTGTATTTTGCCGCGACAACACATGACGATGCGCAGCCGGCACACCTCAAAGTGCGCGATACCGCCATCTGTGCGGATCAGTGTGCGAAAGAGTTCGGCAACCCGTGCGAAAACTTCTGCCCGGCAGGTGTCTACGAGATGGTAGATGACGGCGCGGGCGGTCGAAAACTGCAAATTAACGCCTCCAACTGCGTCCATTGCAAAGCGTGCGACATCAAGGATCCGTATGCACAAATTACCTGGACAACACCCGAAGGCGGCTCAGGGCCAAACTACACCAATCTATAAATAGACAAGCGCCGTCATGGCGCCCAAGGCGGTGGCCGCCGCGCAATCATCGCGGCGAGACCGCCCTGCGCCTCCGCACTGGCGCGCAAACGCGCCAGCACGCTGGCAAGGGCTACATCGCGCTGCTCGCCTGCGCTCAATAGCCCAGTCCTCGTGAATAGGTCCTTGCACTCGGCAAGCGCCTGAGGCCCGCCTTGCAACAGGTCCGACGCCAATCGGAGCGCCTCACCCCCTAACGCGAGCGTTGGCACCACCTCATGCAGCAACCCAAGCTCCTGTGCACGTACGGCGCTCATCATTTCACCGGACAGGGCATACCGGCGCACCTGTCGTAATCCAATCGCCTCAATAAGGTACGGGGCTGCCAGCGCCGGCACATGCCTAAACGCACCTCCGGCAGACAGAATTTCGCTTCCTCGGCTCCGATTGCCACGTCACAGGCAGCAACAAGACCAACGCCCGCGCCCAACGTCGGCCCCTGCACTGCCACCACGGTCGGCTTTGGCAGACCGCGCAATGCAGCGAACAATGCCGCCAATGCACGCGCATCTGCCTCGTTGTCTGCTAGCGGTGACTGGCCCTGCTCACGCATGGTGCGCAGCTCCACACCGGCACAAAAAGCCGCTCCCGTCGCCCGCAAAACCACTACCCGGGTTTGCGCCCGTGCAGCGTGGTACGCCAGACGATCACGAAGCCGCGCTATCAGTTCAGGATCCAGCGCATTGCGGATGTGCGGACGGTTTAAGACCAACTGCGCCATGCCAGGCAACGGTTCAGATTCAAGCAGGACGTCCATAGGCAGCCACTACACCAAAGTCTCTCGGGCGGACATCGTCCCACATCGCCCATAAAGTAATCAGGATCTACGCCACTACGTAGACGTTATCGCTATGATCTGTGCATGATCTGGTTTCCCGTGCGAAAGTGAACGCCATGCAACTGTACTACTCGACCACGTCGCCCTATGCTCGCAAAGTCCGTGTCGTCGCCATCGAAAAAGGGCTAGACGGCTTGATTGCGTTGATCGATGCCATGCCTTGGCCGGATCCATCGTTCGTTGCGGCGAAAAACCCCCTCGGCAAGGTGCCAGCCCTCATCCGAGACGATGGCTCGGCGCTGTACGACAGCCCGGTCATCTGCGAATACTTGGATGCAATGGGTGAGGGCGCGCCCTTGCTACCGCGATCGGGACCTGCCCGTTGGGACGCCTTGCGGACGCAGGCCCTCGCCGACGGCATTATGGATGCCGGGGTCACTATTGTCTTAGAGCGACGCCGTCCTGTCGCCCTACAGTCCGCGGATGTCGTTGCGCGCGCTACTGCTGCCATTGCGCGCGGTGTGGCGACACTCGCCGCTGAGATCACTGCGGCACCGAACGCTCCGTTTGATCTCGCCCGCATCGCGACAGCCGTGGCGATCGGCTACCTTCACTTCCGCCTGCCCGACCTCGAAATCGGCTTGGACGATCCTCAACTCACCGCCTGGTGGTCGATAATCCAACAACGCCCGAGTCTAGAAGCTACCGCCCCCCCGTGAGTACGACATGAAGAAGACACTATTCCAGCCGCTATCTGGCAACGAAATGCCTCGCTTTGGCGGTCCGGCCACTTTTATGCGACTGCCCGCCTGCACACTCGAAGACGACCTCGACGTCGGCTTCATTGGTGTGCCGCTGGATATCGGCACCTCCAATCGGCCCGGCGCACGCCTAGCACCACGGCAGATTCGGGACGAGTCGCGCATGCTACGGCCGTACAACATGGCCACACGCGCAGCGCCCTTTGACAGTCTGCGCATCGCGGATATTGGCGATGTGGCGATCAACACTTTCAACCTTGAGAAGAGTGTTGCGATTATCGAAGCGCACTACGACCGCATTCTGGCAGCCGGCACCATCCCCCTCTCCATGGGTGGCGATCATACGATCGCACTACCCATCCTGCGCGCATTGCACCGCAAACACGGCCCCGTCGGCATGGTGCATGTAGACGCCCATGCCGATGTGAACGACACCATGTTTGGTGAGCGCATTGCTCACGGCACGCCATTTCGGCGCGCGGTCGAAGAGGGCTTGCTGGACTGCAAGCGCGTCGTACAAATCGGCCTGCGCGGGACTGGCTATGCCGCCGATGACTTCGACTGGCCTCGGCAACAGGGATTTCGCGTGGTACAGGCCGAGGACTGCTGGCATCGCTCTCTGATGCCGCTGATGGAAGAAGTGCGCGCACAAGTAGCGGGGGGCCCCGTTTACATCAGTTTCGACATCGATGGGATCGATCCGGCGTACGCGCCCGGAACTGGCACGGTCGAGATCGCAGGCCTGACCGTGCCACAGTCCCTCGAAATCATCCGTAGTCTGAAGGGCCTAGAGATCGTGGGTGGAGACCTCGTAGAGGTTAGCCCGCCGTACGACATGACCGGCAATACGGCGCTATTGGCCGCTAATCTGCTGTACGAAATGTTGTGCGTTTTGCCTGGAGTGGTTTCGCGTTAAAACCTCTCCAATGCGGCCACCGGACCCGCTAAAATCTCATAGGATGTTGACCTCGCTCCCCTATTTGCGACGCCGCCCGACCGGTCGCGCTCGACGCCACGATGGCAGGCCGGCGAGTACACTACGGTGACCGTGACCGAGCGCTATCGGACCCTCCTAGAGGGGCACGGATTTAGCCCGGACACGGCGCAGCAGCGGGCGGCCGAGCGACTGGATGCGCTAGCCTGCGCGCTGGAGGCCAATCGCCGTACCCGAGCACCAGCAGGGCTCGTCGCTCGTCTGTTGGGCAAACCCCAGCGTCAAGCCGTGCGCGGCGTCTATCTTTGGGGCAGCGTCGGACGCGGGAAGACCATGTTGGTCGACTTGTTCGTCGCAGCAGTCGGCGTGCGCGCGCGCCGCTCGCATTTCCATCGCTTTATGCAGGATGTACACAGCCGCTTGCAGGCCTTACGACAGTCTGCGCACAGCGACCCGCTGGCAGCCGTAGCGCGGGAAATTGCTGGCGAAATTGATCTGCTCAGCTTCGATGAACTCTATGTCAACGACATCGCCGACGCGATGATCTTGGGTGGTTTGTTCCAAGGGCTGGTCGACGCGGGCGTGACCTTGGTCTTCACCTCCAATGTGCCACCGAGTGGCCTCTACAAGGATGGACTACAGCGCGACCGTTTCCTGCCGACGATTACGTTACTGGAGCGCGTCACTGAAGTCGTCGAGGTGGACGCCGGTATTGATTACCGTCTGCGGTGTCTAGAACGGGCGCCGATGTATTCCCACGCCGATCCAGACGCCGATAGCCGTTTAAGTGCGCGATTTGAAGATCTCGCCATGAGCGACGGTGACCTCGGTGGCGAAATCCAGATCGAGGGCCGCGTGATTGCAGTACGGCGTCACCACCTGGGGGCCGTTTGGTTCGACTTTGATGCGCTTTGCCAAGGGCCGCGCGGCACGGACGACTACATTGCCATTGCACGACAGTTTCATACAGTGATGATTTCAAACGTCCCCGCGATGTCTGCCGACGACAACGCCGCGAGACGGTTCATTGCTCTCGTGGACGAATTCTATGAACGCGCTGTCAAACTGCTGATGTCGACCGCCGTCCCCATCGAGCAACTCTATACCGGTGAGCGCCTCTCCTTTGAGTTCCGGCGTACTATCAGCCGCCTGACCGAGATGCAGTCCCGTGACTATCTGGGGTTGCCACATCGCATGTAATCGGTGCGGCCGCCCAGTGTGTACTACAATAGGCGACATCGTGATTCCCGCGCCCTTCGCTGCCGCCCTTGCACGACGCGCAATCCGGTGTTCGACGCCGTTTGCAAACTCGGCTTGCCCTCATTATCCAATCGAATAACGACATCGCCCAACGTTCGGG
This sequence comes from uncultured Pseudomonadota bacterium, assembly GCA_903908265.1. Lineage (GTDB taxonomy): Bacteria > Pseudomonadota > Gammaproteobacteria > Steroidobacterales > Steroidobacteraceae > CAIKZZ01. The sequence continues at coordinate 46,709 of CAIVRI010000038.1, read as the reverse complement.
CCGGCTTGCGGCCGTCCGATATCAGGAGACGCCATGCTCGGCCCAATCCCCGCCCTTCGCCTCAAAATCGTAGACGACGTCGCACGCCTTGCCAGTGCCGGCGCACCCAAGAGCGCCCGCAAACTGGTTGCGGATTTCATTCGGGCCTATTTCAAGGGCACGCCCGATAACGACCTAGCAGCCCTCGATCTGGCTACCTTGGCCGCGATGGCCTTGAGCCACCTCGCCTACGGCTTGGTGCGCCGAGGTCGGCAGCCGTTGGTACGGGTATTCAACCCGGACCCGACCGTCGATGGGGTCCGTACCCCCCACACCGTGGCCATGATCGTCTGCGACGACATGCCCTTTCTCGTGGACTCGGTCTGCATGGCAGTAAACCAATCCGGTCTTGCCGTGCGCCTGATTGTTCATCCTGTACTTGCGGTGTCTCGCAGCCGCAGTCGATTGCTCGCACTCGGAGAACCAGGCACCAAGTCTGTGCGCATGGAGTCCTGGCAATGGCTAGAAATGGACAGAATCGAGGACCCAGCCCGTCTAGCGGATCTGGAAACCCGCATCCACGGTGCGCTGGAGGACGTTCAAGTCGCTGTGGCTGATTGGCCTGCCATGCGACAGCGAGCACTGGCACTTGCCGCGTCAACGGAAGGGGCACCGCTGCCGGTACCCTCGGCCGACCGTGCCGAGATAGCGGCGCTTCTTGAATGGATGGCAGACAACCATTTTACTTTTTTGGGCGCTCGCTATTACCGGCTAGAACGCGGTGCAAGAACGGATCGCCTCGTAGCAGACATGGCCTCCGGACTAGGGATTTTGCGCAGTAGCCGACAGAGCAAGAAAACGAGCGAGCGCAAATTAACTTCCGTGGCGCGTGAACGTGCCCGTGACATGCAACCAATCACGATCACAAAAACCAATACGTTGGCCACGGTGCATCGCGCCACCCGCCTCGATTATGTGAGTTTGAAGACCTATGATGCGCGCCATCGCGTCACTGGAGAGCATCGCTTTTTAGGTCTCTGGACCGCCGGCACTTACAGCACACCACCCCGGGAAATCCCCCTACTACGGCAGAAAATTGCTGCAGTAATTAATTATTTCGGACTGCCGCCATCTAGTCACGATGCCAAAGCGCTGGTCCATGCAATCGACAGTTTTCCTCGTGACGAATTATTTCAAGCTTCAGCTGAAGATCTAAAAGTAACGATTCAGGGCATCGTCAATCTCTACGATCGACAGATCGTGCGTGCCTTTCTGCGTCGGGACACCTTTCATCGTTATTGGTCCTGCCTGATCTATGTGCCCAGAGATCACTACAGCACCGAAGTTCGGCGTCGTATCGAATCGATCGCCATGGAAGTATTGGACGGGGACGCCGTCGAATCGACCGTGCAACTGTCTGAGTCGACCCTGGCCCGACTCCAATTGAACATTCGAACAGCACGTCCCGCCCGTGGCGGAGATGCGGCCACACTCGAAGCGCGCATCCGCGCCGCGGTGTTGACTTGGGACGACGCGCTACGCGAAGCACTCACTGCCCGCAACACCGACGTGAAGGCGCTGAGTCTAGTGGCCGAATACGCGCGCGGGCTACCCGCGGCCTATCGCGAGGACACGAGCGCAATCGACGCGGCAGCAGACATCGGACGCCTAGAAGCACTAGTAGGCGCCGCCCCCACACTGCGCCTATACCGACGCTCAGAGGCACCAGCCAATCGGGTGAACTTACGTCTCTATTGCGCCGGCGAGCCACAGGCCATCTCCGATCTGCTACCGACTTTCGAAAACTTGGGCCTGCGATTACTCAGCGAGCGGCCCTATACGATCTCCCGTGCGCGCGGCGATCAGCTGCAAGTCAAAGACCTGGATTTGGAGTCACGCCTCAATACGCCCATCGACGTGACCGAGGACGGGCCGCGAATCGTGGCTGCGGTAGAAGCCGTTTGGAACGAGTCAACCGAAAATGACGGGTTCAATCGACTAGTAATTGCGGCGAGCTTGCATTGGCGCGAGGTGGGTATTTTACGGGCCTACTGTCGTTGGCTTCTGCAAACCGGCATTCCGTTTAGCCAGAGCTATGTCGAGACGGTTCTGTTACAAAACGCCAAAACCGCAAGTCGACTCGCGCGTCTGTTCTTAACTCGTTTCGATCCGACATTGACTGCACAAGTCCGACGTGCCGCCACCACCCGCTTAGGTCGGGAACTCGACGGCGCATTAGCCACGGTGCAGCGTCTCGACGAAGACCGCATATTGCGCACATTCCGCGCCGCGATCGATGCAACGCTACGCACCAACTACTTTCAGCGCGCCGCCGACGGAAATCCCAAGCCCTATCTGTCGGTAAAGATCGCACCTGCTCGGGTGGTGGGGGTTCCCCAGCCACATCCGCTATACGAAATCTGGACGCACTCGGTGCGCATGGAGGGCCTACACCTGCGTAAGGGACGGGTAGCCCGGGGCGGGATCCGGTGGTCCGATCGGTATGAAGATTTTCGCACTGAGATTCTCGGCCTTATGAAGGCGCAGAACGTCAAAAATACGGTCATCGTCCCAGTCGGCGCAAAAGGGGGCTTCGTCTGTCGTCGTCTCCCGACATCGCGGGATGCGCAGGCACGCGAAGTGGTGGCCTGTTACCAAACATTCATCCATTCGCTACTCGACCTGACGGACAACATCGTTGCAGGCCGTACTGCACCACCCCCGGATACGGTGCGCGAAGACGAGGACGATACCTACTTGGTCGTTGCCGCGGATAAGGGAACTGCTTCCTTTTCTGACGTAGCCAACGCCATAGCCGAGCAGCGCGGTTTCTGGTTAGGCGATGCATTCGCGTCCGGTGGCTCGGCCGGCTACGATCATAAGAGGATCGCCATCACGTCTCGTGGCGCGTGGGAGTGTGTGAAGCGGCATTTCCGAGAACTCGGTGTTGATTTGCAGTCGCAACTCTTTACCGTGGCTGGCATCGGCGATATGTCCGGCGATGTTTTTGGCAACGGGTTACTGCGCTCGAAGCACGCCCGTCTCGTGGCGGCTTTCAACCACCAACACATCTTCATCGATCCCACGCCCGATCCCACACGGTCCTTCCGGGAGCGAACCCGCTTATTTTCACTGCCCCGCTCTAGTTGGTCGGATTACGACAAGAGAGCAATCTCTAAAGGTGGCGGCGTACACCCGCGCAGTGCGAAATCGGTTGCTCTGTCTGCCGAAGCCCAGCGTTTGCTCGGTATTGAGTCTGCCAGTGCGCCGCCCAATGACGTAATTCGGGCAATATTGCGATTGAACGTCGACCTACTGTGGAATGGCGGGATCGGCACCTATGTGAAGGCGTCGCATGAGACACATACCGACGTCGGTGACCGTGCCAACGACGCCGTTCGTATTGATGGACGTGACTTGCGGTGCCGGGTCGTCGGCGAGGGCGGTAATTTAGGTTTTTCGCAACTCGGAAGGGTCGAGTACGCGCTTGGCGGCGGCCGCATCAACACAGACTTTATTGATAATTCTGGCGGCGTGAACTGTTCTGACCTCGAGGTCAATATTAAGATTCTTTTACGCTTGGCGGCGGACCGCCGTGGGCTGAAGCGAGCACCGCGCGACAAGCTGCTCGCGCAGATGACCGACTCCGTCGCCGGCCTCGTGCTGCGAAATAACTACCTACAGGCGCAAGCCTTGAGCGCACTCGAAGCGCGTTCAGCCGATGACGCGGGCGAGCATTTACACGCTATCGCCGTGCTAGAGCGGGCCGTAGACCTCAATCGTAGCATCGAATTTTTGCCGAGCGACGCAGCAGTATTAGAGCGCAGCCACCGTAGTCGCGGCTTGGTGAGGCCCGAGCTTGCCATTCTTCTGAGTTACTCCAAGATTTGGCTATACCAGCAGATCATGGAATCAGATGTCCCGGAAGATCCGTATCTTTCCAATGAACTCGAACGCTATTTCCCACCGCAGCTCGATGCCAGTTACCAGGACTTGATGCGCGCCCATCCACTGCGCCGGGAAATTATCGCCACCGCCACGACCAACAGTGTGATCAACCGCATGGGACCAGTCTTCACCATGCGTGCGGCCGAAGACACCGGCGCTACGGTCGGTGCAATCGTGCGCGCCTACGCGATCGCTCGAGAGGCGCTGGCCATGCGCGACATTTGGTCTGCGATCGAAGCACTCGATAACCGGGTCCCTGCCGCGGTACAGATTGAAATGGCCAACGCCACTACCCGTGCTCTTGAATTAGCCACCCATTGGGTCTTAGCCCACCGACGCTCGCTAGCGGTCGACGCAAATGTTGCGGCACTGCGGCCGAGCCTGACTGGCTTAGCCGCTCTTACGCCAGATCTGCTCAGTGGCGGCATCGCCGCTCGCATCAACACGATTCGCACACGTCTGTGCAGCGCCGGTGTACCGGAGCTGTTAGCGGATGCCATCGCTCAGTTGGAGCTCTTGCCTGGCGCATTCGACGTAGTCGAACTCTCTACAAAATTTAAGCGCCCCTTGGAGAGCGTGGCGCGCATCCACCTGACCATGGCTGCAGAGCTCGGCCTCGATAATTTGGGAGCGGCTATTAGTGCGCTCACCACACAGAGCCACTGGCAGTCGGTGGCGCGCGGGTCACTGCGTGAAGACCTGTTCCGGCTACATCGGGCGCTCAGCGAAAATGCACTGACGAGCAAGGGCAAAAAGGATCCAATCCGCCTCACCCTCGGCTGGTTGAGTGCACACCAGCGCGGCGTCGATCACTTTCGTGGCATTGCTAGCGACATACAGGCCGCTGGCAGCATGGACTTCCCCACCCTTTCGGTCGCACTGCAGTCGCTGCGTCGACTTGCTGGCATTTGAAGCTGCGAGGTTTGACTACCGCAGGCGCGACGGCTACTTTGCGGACGCGCAAACATTGGAGGACATGCAGTGGCTGACAAGGTAGGAACATTGGTGCTGGTGCGCCATGGGCAGAGCGAGTGGAATCTCAAAAACTTGTTTACCGGTTGGGTGGATGTCGACCTAACCGAGCAGGGCCGCGCGGAAGCTGCTGAGGCGGGGCGATTATTGGCGGCTGAAGGCATTGATTTCGACCAGGTCTATACCTCGGTGCTGATTCGCGCGATCCGGACAGCCAATCTGGCACTGGATGTGATGAATCGGCTTTGGCTCCCCGTCGAACGTGCATGGAGACTCAATGAGCGCCATTACGGCGCGCTGCAGGGGCTCGACAAGGCCGAGACAGTCGCCAAACATGGCGCAGAGCAAGTCAAAATTTGGCGGCGCAGCTACGACGTCCCGCCACCGGCGTTAGCGTTCGATGATCCGGGTCACCCGCGCGCCGACCGTCGCTATCGCGATTTGGATCCAGCGCTCTTACCGGCTACAGAATCGCTGAAAGATACGCTCGCACGCGTTGTGCCGTTATGGACCGATCGCATCGCACCGACGCTGCTGGCAGGTCGCAGCGTTCTGATTTTTGCCCATGGCAACAGTCTGCGGGCCATGGTGAAGATGCTTGATGGGATGAGCGAAGCTGAAATTCTGGAATTCAACATCCCTACCGGCGTGCCGATCGTTTATGACCTAGCGCCGGATCTAAGGTCCCGGGGCCGCCGGTTCTTGGGCGACCCCGCGGCCATTGCGGCTGCGGCTCAGGCCGTTGCGCAACAGACACAGCGGAAGTAACAGGGCGATCGGCCGGCACTGCCTCACAACCGTGCGGCAGTGCCGAAGTGCAGCTGCGCGCTTATTCGTCCGGCGCAACCTTGACCTTGAGGCCATCTAGCGCTTCGGTAAACGGCACTTGGCACGACAGACGAGAGTTCGGCTTAAAACTGACCAGCTCGCGCAGCAGTTCGACCTCATCACCCTGCGCGATCGGCAACTTGCCCGCCCACTCCTCATCGATGTACACGTGGCACGTCGCACACGAACACATCCCGCCACAAATCGCGGCGACATCTAAGTCCGCGTCTCGCAGGTTCTCCATCAAGGAGGTGCCTACCCGGCCGGTTACCCGGTGCTCTTTACCCGAACGATCCGTGACCACCATCTCAGCCATGCCACCCTCTCCCCAATCATGTAGACGCACCGGTCATCTGCGCCGGCGCGCGCATGGTAACGGCCTAGGCTGAAAACGACCAGTCGGGTGAAGCCCCGGTCAGAAGCACAGCCGTGCCACCAAGGCCTCACGGCGGGCCAGCGCCAGGGTATCCCAGGCGCCTGCCACGTCCAGCCAGAGCGCATGCACCACGTCAAAGAGCACTTGCCAGGGCGCCAGTTCGGCCGCGGTCACCCCCCCATAAGCTGATACGAGCGCCTCCACTTGGCCCGGGCGCAAATCGTGATAACCGGCAATACCCGCCAATTCAAACAAAGGGTCACCAAGACCGGCGTATTCCCAGTCGATAAACCACAATTGGCCGGCATCCAGCACGTTCTGTTGATGCAAATCGTTGTGGCAGAACACCGCCAACGGGGACCGGCGTCGCGCGTGCGCGTGCGCCAGCGCTTTTTCCAAGCGATGCCGTGGTACCGGCCCGCCGCCGGCTGCCGGGAGTCCCAGATAATTGCGCGCAACAGCCTGCGCATCCACCACACGCAACCCCACCGGCGGCGGCGAGGCATGCAGGGCACGCACCCGCTGCGCAACGCGCGCCAGCCCCTCTGGGTGCACGAACAATCCGGCTGCTGCTACCGGCGCGTCAATCCATGTCGATACCAACACCCCATTCGCCGGGTCCGCGTACACCACGGCGGGCGCAAATCCAAGTCGCGCCGCGGCCGTTTGGGCATCCCGTTCACCCACCCGACTCACGACCAGTACGTCATCCCCTGCGCCGGCCACGCGCACCGCCCAGTCGACCCGTGCGCCCACGATCCGAACCAGCGCATTGACAGGCCCCGCCTGTACTACGCGCACGGAAAAACCGTCCTCCAGTACACGCCGACCGGCCGCAAAGCGGGCAAGCACGGCCTCAACCTGCCCCGCCGACATCAGGCAGCCGCCTGTATAGGCCGCCAACTGCGCCACCCGAGCACCGCCAGACCAACGAACACCCCATACAGCAGGGTCGTCAGGTACAGACCCTGCCGCAGGCACAATCCCGCGATCAGCAGGTCAATAACGATCCACCAGAGCCAGTTCTCGCGGTATTTGCGTGCCTGCAGCCCGGTGGCATACACACTGGCCCAAGTGCTCAGCGCATCAAGCAGCGGAGCGGCAGAATGGGTTTCTACGGCCAGCAACCGCGCCGAACCCTCCGCCAAAACCCACAGGCCGGCGAGCGCTGCCACGTTGGTACCTAGCCGACCCAGCACGACCGGCCGGTTGCCCTTGTCGCCCTTCCAAGCGACCCATCCGTACGCGGCGACAGCCAAAAAATAGAGCTGCAAGCCCGCCTGCATATAGAGCCGAGCCTGCGCAAACACGCCAAAATACAGCGCCGTACTGGCGAAAGCGTACAGCCAGCACCAGCGCGACTCGCGTACCGCAAGAATCACGTAAACGAGGCCAAAGGCCGCGCCGCACGCTTCCAAGAGCGAGCCTCCCGCGAATAAGGCCGCTACAGCGGCCCAACCGTCAGCCATCGTCACAAGCACACCCCCATGAGGTCACACCCCGCACCGGGCAGGGACTGGTAGGATAGATGCTTATTCATTGCGAGGTTTTGCCCCATGGCCCGACGCTCGGTCAAGGTTTATCAGGTCGACGCTTTTACAGACACCCGTTTTACCGGTAATCCAGCCGGCGTGGTGCTCGGTGCTGAGGTCCTCGACGAAGCTGAGATGCAGGCCCTCGCGCGGGAACTGAACAACTCGGATTCCGCGTTCGTATTGCCAGCGGATGGTGACGACCACGACGTGATCCTGCGTTTCTTTACGCCCAAGAGCGAAGTCGGCTTTGTAGGCCATGCGACCGTCGCCGCCCACGTCGCCCGCTTGGCTGCCGGCCTGGGCACCACCGGCACGCTGCGTCAAAAATCACGCTCCGGCATTCAGTCCATTACCGTTGCAGGCACGCCTGACAATCCGCACGTCGCCGTGACGGTCGCGCCACCGAACTGCCTACCGCCGCTATCTGCCGAGCAGAAAGGGCAGTTGCTCGATATTTTTGGCATCGAAACCGCCGCAATCGATCCTAAATGCCCCATTCTCGTGACCAAACGCGCCACGACGCGACTCATGATGGGGCTGCGCTCGACCGAAATGCTCGCCGCGATCGAGCCGGATCTGGAGGCACTGAAGCGCCTCACCCCACACGTTGGCGCCGACGGCTACCTCTTGTTTGTTCGGGACGCCCACGGTCCGGGCACGTTTGAGGCACGGCTGTTTTCACCGGTGCTCGGCATTGCCGAAGACCCAGTCAGCGGCAACGCACACGGCATGCTCGGCGCCTATCTCGTGACCCACGGCCTGCTGCCAGTGATGGACGGCAAAGCACGCCTGAAAGGCTATCAGGGCACGAGCATGCAACGCCCGGGCATCGTCGACATCGAAGTATCGGTGACCGACGGGAAACCGACGCAGATCGTCATCAGCGGCACCGCGCGCATCGTCTTCACCACCGAAATCGCGCTGGACTAAAGGCTCAGTCCGATCGCTGCATTGCCGCTGGCGTCTTCAGTTCGCCCTCAAAGGCCGCGACGACGGCCGTCGCCACCGAATTGCCGATCACATTGGTCGCGCTGCGTCCCATATCAAGGAACTGATCTACCGCGAGGATCAGCACGAGCCCCGCCTCAGGGATCCCGAAATGGGTCAACGTGGCAGCAATCACGACCAGTGAGGCCCGCGGCACGCCCGCCATGCCCTTGCTCGTGACCATTAGCAATAACAACATCGTCACCTGCTGCGACAGCGTCAGCGAAATGCCATATGCCTGCGCGATGAACATCGTCGCGAACGTGCAGTACATCATCGAACCATCAAGGTTGAAGGAATACCCAAGCGGCAAAACAAAACTCGCAATCCGATCCGATACACCAAAGCGCGACAACTGTTCTAAAGTCTTCGGATAAGCGGCCTCCGAACTAGCAGTAGAAAACGCCAACAGCACCGGCTCTCGTAACAGCGGCACCAGTTTGAAAGCCCGCCGACCCAATACCATGGCACCAAGCAACAGCAACACGGTCCACAGCACCAACAAGGACAGGTAGAAGCCACCGACAAATCGGCCGTAAGTCGCTAGGACGCCGAAACCATGCTGTGCCACAACCGCCGTAATAGCCGCAAATACCGCCACGGGCGCGAACAGCATGACGTAACTGGTCATTTTGAGCATGGCGTGAGCCAAATCATCGAGCAAACCGACTAAACGACTCACGCGCTCACCCAGCGCTGCCAAAGCCGTTCCCAGAAACAGCGAGAACACGACGATCTGCAAGATCTCATTACCCGCCATCGCCTCGACGATCGACTTGGGCACGAGATGCGTGACGAAATCTTTTAGCGTAATCGCCGCAACGGTCACCGCACTGCCCGCACCTTGCACCGGCAGCGCAAACCCAGCTCCAACCCCCGGCGCAATCCAAGTCACCATGAAAAGGCCGAGCGCGAGCGAGATAAGTGAAGCCAAGATGAACCACGCCAGTGTCCGCACACCGACACGGCCCAGGCGCGCCGGGTCGCCCATGTGTGCGATACCTACCGTAAGAGTCGACAGCACAAGCGGAGCGATGATCATTTTTATCAGGCGCAAAAACAGGTCCGTACCGATCTGGCAATAGCCCGCCAAGGACTGGCGCAGCGCCTCGTCCGGCACATAGGCATGAATGGCTGAGCCGGCCGCGATGCCAGCAACCAGCGCGCCCACAACGACCATCGTGAATTTATTAGCCATGATTACCTCAAGTTCTCTCTGTGCTCTTGATACCGGCAACAGCAGGGCGCAAGCGCACGCGGCACCCCCCCTTACGTAACTGCAGTATGTGGCCAATCTCAGGCACTAAATCCGTCAAATGATGCGCCGCAATGAGCAACTGCACGCCCGACTGCGCGAGCGTCGATAACAAGGCTCGAACGGCGAACCGATAAGGGGCATCCAGTCCTGTCAGCGGCTCATCCAGTAAGAGCGCCTCAGGCTGCAAGACCAAAGCCCGCGCAAACAGTGCGAGGCGCCGCTGACCATAGGACAGAATACGCACAGATGCTGTGGCATCACCAGCAAAGCCCACCATAGTCAGCGCATCACGAGCCCGTTGGCGCTCGGCTTTCGTGGCCGGATGCAACAGTCCAAAGCTCAAGCGCTCACCGCTCACGACGAACTCCTCGACCGAAAGATCATCCAGGTATTCGGTCTGCAGTTCCGGCGAGACAAAGCCGACGCGGCTTCGCCACTGTTCGATGTGCATGCCAGGCGCATATCCCCGACGCGACACCCGGCCGCGCGCTGCAAATGGCAACAGACCATAAACCGCCTGCAATAAACTAGATTTTCCTAATCCATTGGCGCCAACGATCGCCCAGTGCTCGCCCGCCTGCACGGTCCACGAGAGGCGCTCGATCACCGGACGATAATCTCGATAGAGATACACCTGCTCTAGCGCAAATAAAGGCTCCAGTGCCGAATCGTGGATTGGTACTGGGGTCGCTACCGCCTGCTCTTCTAAGGCCAACCAATGTTGCGGAGCCTCCACTACAGGGCCGTCATAGGTAATCTGACCGGCCTCCAGCACCACGGCTCGCGTGAATATGGGCGGCACGTCATCGAGCCGATGCGCAGCCAATACCACGGTCACGCCACGCCGCTCCAGGCGAACCAGTTCTTGGTTAAACAACCGGCGTGTAGCCGTATCCAGACCGTTATGCGCCTCGTCGAGCAAGACCAGACCGGGACGGCCCGCGAGTGCTCGCGCAATCAAGACACGGCGTCGCTCACCGTAGGACAGGGTTAAAAATTGCCGCCGTGCCAGCCGCGTGAGCGCAAAACGACGCAGCAGCCCGCGCACCCGCAGGCGTTCCGCCGGTTTTAAGCGATAGAGAGGGCGCACGAGGTTATGTACGCCTGTTGCCACCACACGTTGCACAGTGAAGTTCCAGTCATAGCGATGGTATTTATCCTGTCGCTCGCCGCCAATAAAGGCCACGCGCGGCAACACTTCCGGCGGATCGAGCAACTCCCCCGCGGGGTCGATATAGTCGCGCCGTTCGTCTCCAAGCTCGGTTGGGGTAGGCCAACGTTCGCCGCCCAACAACTTCAGCAATTGGGTTTTGCCAGCGCCGTTCGGCCCTAGCAAGACCAGACGCGACCCCGGCGACACGACCAAGTCAAGCGGACCTAAGACTTGGCGGTCGCCCAGCACGAGTCCCGCGCGATGACAGACAATACCGATACCGGTCACGTGATCGCCCACGCATCGTCAGCGCAAGCCCGTACACGCCCGTCACGCTGCAGTTTCACAAGGTGTGCCAGCAATGTGAGACGCGCAACCGCATGCAACACCGGCGGAACGTCAGCATAGACCCTGGGCAGGATCGTATCGACCTGCAAACAGGCGCCACTCGCCAAGGCGTTGAGGACGCGCTGCTCACGCAGTAGCCGGTGCGCAATCAGTCGATCGATAGTGGGCTGCGGATCTGGGAGGGCGGGCCCATGGCCGGGCAACAGCACCTGCGGCGCTAGTGCCGCGACCCGGCGCAGCGAATCGAGATACGCAGTCAGATCACCATCGGGGTGCACGATCACTGGCGAAACCGTACCGAGAATGTGATCGCCGGTACACAGATAGCCTTGCTGTGGCAGATGCCAACACAGGTGGTTCGAGGCATGTCCAGGGGTTGCAACGGCCACCAACGGGCCGATATCCGTGTCCACGTGCTCACCATCCTCGGCATGGCGCGTGGGGATGAAATGGGGGTCTTGAAACTCGGGGTAGCGCGCTAACCGTCCGACCAGTGGCACCGCAAGGTGCTTGGCCAACTCGTGCGCCGCCGGGGAGTGATCGATGTGGGTGTGCGTCACGACAATTGCCGTGACGGTCGCGGCCCCAACCGCCCGCAGGATGGCCTCGACCTGGCCTGCGATGGCAGGGCCTGGATCGAGGACCACTAATCGCTCACAACCCAGCAAGTACGTGTTCGTGCCGGGCCCGGTCATCATGCCGCCGTTGGCGGCGACTAGCCGCCGCACGCCCACCGCCAGCTCTACCGGCAGCCCAGGCGTGAAATCCGTTGACAGTAAAAAGCCCATAGAAATCTCCGGCCTAGGTAGGCAGCAGGGGATGGTACCGGCCGCGCCGCCTCACGGCGAGATAAAGGGGGGTTCCCCTGCGGCCGTGAGGTTATAAGATGGGGGGGTGCTACGGCCATGTCGGCCGTCCTTTGAGGACCGAATCCATGATCCGCTTCCATCGAGTTGCTGCGCCCCTACTGCTGCTTAGCTTCGTTGCGCCGGCCGTCTACGCCGGTTGCGTAGCCCCGAAGCCCCCCTCGTCGTTCCCGAACGGCGCTACTGCGGCCCTATCGGAAATGGTTGAAGCCCAGAAGTCGGTGAAACAATTTCAGGCCGATATGGGGACCTACCGCAAGTGCATTGACGAGGAATCCCCCCCTGCCCCGACCGGCACAGCCCTCACGCCTGAGCAGAAAAAGGCGCAAGAGGCAAAGGAAAAAGAGCGCCTGCAAAAGCACAACGAGTCGGTCGAGCAGGAAACTGCCCTCGCCGCCGAGTTCAATGAGCAGGTCCACGCCTATAAGGAAGCGCAGGCGGCCAAGAAGGACAAGTGACCCATCCATGCTGACGCCTGCTGAGGCCTCGACGGCGATCGGCGCCGCGCTGGTGCCGCTCCCCGTTGAGACCTTGGCGCTCGATGCGGCCACCGGCCGCATCTTGGCCGAAACGGTAGTTGCCGAGCGCGACCTACCGCCGTTTGACCGGGTCGCGATGGATGGCATCGCGATCCGGCATGCGGGTTGGGTCGCTGGGATCCGGCGCTTCATCGTGGACGGCGTTGTCGGTGCCGGCAGCGAACCGCCGCCGTTAACCGCTGATGACCACTGTTTGGAGGTCATGACCGGGGCCATGCTGCCGCCAGGCGCAAACAGCGTGATCCCGGTGGAACTGCTGCGCCTTGCCGACGGTCATGCCCTGCTCGGCAATGAAGTCCTCACCGCCGGCGCCAATGTCCACCATCAGGCTACCGACGGCCGTGCGGGCGAAATAGCCCTGCCCCGCGGCACTCGCCTGCGGGGACCTGAGCTGGCCGTTGCGGCCTCCGTGGGCCGGCGCACGGTGGAAGTCGCGCGCGCACCCGGCATTGCGATCATCTCCACCGGCGATGAGCTGGTCGGCCCCGATGCCGTGTTGAAGCCTTGGCAGATCCGCCGCTCGAATGCACAGGGCATCGCAGCGCTGCTGCGTTCACGCGGGCATCACAACCTGCGTGATGCGCATATTGGCGATCAACGCGAAACGCTGCACCAGCAAATCGGTCAATTGCTCGAATCACAGGATGTGCTCATCCTCTCCGGCGGCGTGTCCGCAGGCCGATTCGACCACGTACCGAGCGTTCTGGTGCAATTGGGGGTTCGACAGGTGTTCCACAAAGTAGCGCAGCGCCCCGGCAAGCCCCTATGGTTTGGCGTCGGGCCCAAAGGACAATCGGTCTTCGCGCTGCCTGGCAACCCGGTGTCCACCCTCGTGTGCCTGGTCCGTTACGTTCTGCCGGCGCTTGAGCAACTGGGTGGCGCCGCAGGGTCCCGTACAGCCGGTGCCGTCCTCGAGACTGGCTGGACAGGCCATGCCACGCTGACAACCTTCGTCCCGGTCATGCGCACCGCATCTGGTAGCCCGACGGTCCGCCTGCACCAGACCCGAGGCTCAGGGGACTTCATTTCTCTGGTCGATACCGAGGGTTTCGTTGAGCTGGCGCCGGGCACAACGTTGCCCCCCGGGTCGCCGGTTCCGTTCTACACTTGGTGAATATGAGCGAAATCGTATCCCTGAAGGACCCGGCACGGCCGCTAGACCAGCGTGGCCGGGCCCTGCATGACCTGCGCATTTCGGTCATGGACCGCTGCAACTTCCGTTGTGCCTACTGCATGCCCAAGGAAACCTTCGGCGAGGGTTACCGATTCCTCTCGTCCGCCGAGCGCCTTTCATTTGATGAAATAACACGTCTGACCAGCCTATTTGTCAGCCTCGGAGTACGCAAACTGCGCCTCACGGGCGGGGAACCGCTGCTCCGGGCCGGGTTACCCGAGCTCATCGGCGATCTGGCCGCATTACCGGGCATCGAGGACGTCGCTCTCACCACCAACGGAGTACTGCTGCCGCGCCATGCGGCGGACCTCAAGGCGCAAGGTCTGGGCCGCGTCACGGTCAGCCTCGACTCACTCGACCCAGACGTGTTCCACCGCATGTCGGGGGGCTTTGGCTCGCCCGATGAGGTACTCGCAGGCATAGACGCCTCGCTTGCTGCCGGGCTCGGCCCTGTCAAGGTCAATTGTGTCGTCCAACGCGGCGTCAATGACCATACGGTACTCGACCTGGTCGAACGCTTCCGAGGCACCCCAGTGATCGTCCGGATGATCGAGTACATGGACGTCGGCAACCGCAATCATTGGGACCGCGAGCGCGTTGTCAGCGCCCGTACGCTGCATGATCAGATCCATGCCAAGTGGCAACTCCGGCAAATCGCACCGGCCTATCCCGGCGAGGTGGCCGAACGGTACGCCTACGCTGATGGGTCTGGTGAAGTGGGTTTCATCGCCTCAGTAAGTCAGCCCTTCTGCGGTGGCTGCACACGCGCTCGCTTGTCCTCTGAAGGCGTGCTCTATACCTGTCTGTTTGCGAGCCACGGCATCGACTTGCGGGCCCCCTTGCGCGCCGGCGCATCGGACGCGGAAATGTTGGAGCGCATTCGCGGCACCTGGCTTGCGCGCAATGATCGTTACAGTGAGATGCGTACCGACCATCCGACCGCGCCGGAGCGCAAGATCGAGATGTACTACATCGGGGGATGATGAAAACGCTGACCCACGTCGATAGCGACGGCCGACCCACCATGGTCGACGTTGGTGACAAAACCATCACCGCACGCAGCGCCGTTGCGGAGGCCCGCGTACGCCTGCCCGAAAGCGTCGCACAGCACCTTGCCGGCGCCGGCTATGCGACCAAAAAAGGTCCGGTATTTGCCACCGCAATTATTGCCGGAACGATGGCTGCAAAACGCACACATGAATTGATTCCGTTCTGCCATCCACTGGGCTTGGAAAAATGCAGCCTCCAGATCGAGGCCGTCGGCAACGAAATCGTGATCCGCTGCGAAGTCGGCGTCCATCATAAAACCGGTGTGGAAATGGAAGCATTGACCGGTGCGAGCATTGCCGCGCTGACGGTCTATGATATGTGCAAGGCGCTCTCTCACGAGATCGTCATCGAGAGCACACGTCTCGTCGAAAAACGAGGCGGCAAGAGCGACTTCGGAGGGGTGTGATGGCAGGTCCCGCACCCCTGTCCGGACTTGTCCTATCGGGCGGTTACAGCCAGCGTATGCAGCGCGACAAAGCCGCGCTCGTCGTCGACGGCCAAACTCAGTTGGCTCGCGCCGTTCACTTACTGCAGAGCGTTTGTGCAGACGTGTTCATTTCCGTCCGCGCGGACCAGCAGAATGACCCCACGCGCGCAGGCTATGCCCAGATCGTGGATCAACTGCAAGATATTGGCCCCGCCGCCGGTATTCTGGCGGCACTTCGCGCGCGCACGGACCATGCATGGCTCGTGGTTGCGGTCGACCTGCCGTTGCTCGATGCGAATACGTTGACCGCTCTCATTGCCGCACGCGACCCCACAACGCTCGCGACGGCCTACCGGAGCCACCATGACGGTTTGCCCGAACCGCTCTGTGCAATTTGGGAGCCAGCGAGTAGCAACCTGCTCGACACATTCCTACGCGGCGGTCGCAACTGCCCCAGAAAATTCCTTATTTCCCATCCAGTGCGGCTGATTGATCTCGCAGCCCCGGATGCCCTCGCCAACGTCAACACGCCCGAGGAGTACGCGTCGACCGTCGCGTCAGCCCGGCGCGGAGCCTTTGCATGACCTCCGTCCGCATCCAGTACTACGCGCTGCTACGCGAACAGGCGGGCATGAGCCGCGAAACCGTTCAATCGAAGTCCACCGATGCTGCAGGTTTGTACGACGAGTTGCGTGAGCGGCACGGTTTTACGCTGGCCCGATCACAACTGCGCGTGGCGATCGATGGCGAATTCGCAGACTGGTCCACAGCGCTCGTCGATGGCGCTGAGGTGGTGTTCATTCCTCCCGTGGCTGGCGGATGACCGTGCACTCCTTTACGTTTTCAGACCAACCCCTCGATCTCGAGCAACTACGCGGTAGTGTCGAAGATCGCAGCTGCGGCGGCTACGTCAGTTTTGAGGGCTGGGTACGCGACCATAACGATGGCCGTCAAGTCGCGCGACTCGAGTACGAAGCGTTCGAGGCGCTCGCCGTCAAAGAGGGACAGCGCATCATCGAGGAGGCCGCTTATCGTTTCGGCGTCACGCAAGCGCGCTGTGTGCACCGCATCGGGCTACTCGAACTCGGTCAGGTGGCGGTTTGGGTAGGCGTCAGCACTCCACACCGTGGCGAGGCCTTCGCGGCGTGTCGTTACATCATTGATGAAGTCAAACACCGCGTTCCGATCTGGAAAAAAGAATACTACGTCGATGGCGATTCCGGCTGGGTAAACTGTGAACGCTGTGCATCGGCGGCCTTGGACAGCGACTCCCACGCAGCGCATGGACACCATCATGCGGATCACTCACAGGATCCTGCGGTCAGTGCGCTAGCGCGCCACCCGCAAGGCCTGGTGGCACCCGACTATTCCAGACAACAAATCCTTGCCGAGGTCGGTCCGCTCGGACAGTCACGGATCCGCGGCGCCCGCGTACTGGTGATCGGTGCGGGCGGACTTGGCGTGCCTGTGCTGTCGTATCTGGCCGGCGCAGGCGTCGGTACGCTCGGCGTCATGGATGGCGACTCTTTGGACGCTTCGAACCTGCACCGGCAGACGCTGTACGCAATCACAGACGTCGGTCGACCGAAGGCATTACTAGCCGCAGATCGGCTGCGGGCGTTGAACCCGGAAGTCGACGTTCGCCCCTATGTGGAACATGCTGCCCTTGCCAATTTGGCGGGTATTGCGGCCGGCTACGACGTCATCGTCGATTGCACGGACAACTTCTCGGCCCATTTTGTAATCAACGACGTCGCAGTCACGCTGGCCAAACCAGCGGTATTGGCGAGCGTTTATCAATACGAAGGTCAAGTGCAGGTCATTGATACGCACAGCGCCTGCCTGCGTTGTCTTTGGCCAGAAGGCGCCCGCGACGGCGCCGTCGGCAATTGCGCCGAAGCCGGCGTGCTCGGCCCGGTGCCAGGCGTGCTCGGTAGTCTGCAGGCACTCGAGGTGCTCAAGGTCATCCTCGGTATCGATTCCCCAGCGCGCGGCGCCGTCATCATCGTGGACTTGCGCACGCTAGAATGCCGACGGATAGCCGCGCGACGCGCCGCGGATTGCCCCGCTCACTGCGTCCCTTGCGCGCCCAGCCCGGAGCCCGAGACGATTGAGCTTGATTTGCGCTTACCAGTCGCAGGCTGGACGGTCGTGGATGTGCGCGAAAGCGCAGAAGTTGCCGCAGCACCCCTACCCGGTGCCAGTCTGCACCTGCCACTGGGTCGATTGCTGGATGACCCTGCGCAGTTACCCGAAGGCGGGCGCTATCTGTGTGTGTGTGCACGGGGCCTACGGGCACTCACCGCCGCCAAAGCACTACGCCAGAACGGCCGCGTCGCAGCCTCCCTCGCAGGTGGCTATAGACTGGACCCCTAAAGGATCAGCCAGGACGCAGTTGGCCACTGCCTCGAACAACGTATTTATAAGACGTTAACTGTTCGACGCCGACAGGCCCGCGGGCATGGAACCGATCGGTTGAAATTCCGATCTCAGCGCCCATGCCAAATTCTCCGCCATCCGCAAATTGCGTGGAGGCGTTATGCAACACAATAGCGCTATCGACTCTGGCCAGGAACCGCTCGGCCGTAGCATCGTTCGCTGTGACGATCGATTCGGTATGTGCTGATCCGTACTTGGCAATATGTGCGGCCGCATCATCAACACCGTCGACAACTTTTACGGCAATAATTGCGTCCAAGTACTCCGTATACCAGTCATCTTCAGTGGCTGGAATCACACGGGCGTCCAGAGCCTGGCACTCAACATCCCCGCGCACCTCACAGCCCGCCGCAAGCAACGCCTGTAAAATTGTTGGCAAGTGCGTCACTAAAGCCGCACGATCCACGAGCAACGTTTCCGCAGATCCACAGATACCGGTGCGCCTTAGTTTCGCGTTCAAGACAATATCCCGCGCCATCATGAGCTCGGCATCGCGGTCCACGTAAACGTGACAGTTGCCATCTAAGTGACCGATCACCGGCACACGCGCCTCACGCTGCACGCGCTCGATAAGACCCTTACCGCCGCGCGGCACAATGACGTCGATATAGTCAGTCATTTCCGCGAGTAAATGCCGGACCGCCTCGCGGTCGGTCGTTGGGATCCGCTGGATACAGCCCACCGGCAAGCGCGCCGCCACGAGGCCGACTTCGAGACAGGCATGAATTGCTGCACTCGACTCGACGCTCTCCGAACCGGGTCGCAGGATGGCCGCATTGCCTGACTTAAGGCATAGCGCCCCCGCATCAGCGGTCACATTAGGGCGACTCTCATAGATGATGCCAATGACGCCCAGCGGCACACGAACACGCTGGATGCGCAGCCCATTGGGTCTGGTCCACTCACTCACCACGGTACCAATAGGGTCCTCGAGGGCCACAATTGCCTCGACACCACGGGCCATCGCTTCAATCCGATCTGGATCTAACTTGAGCCGATCCATGAGAGCGCCCTTGAGCCCCCGTGCATGCGCAGCGGCCAGATCGCGCGCATTTGCGCCAAGAATATCCCCAGCACGAGCACGCAACTCTGCAGCCGCCACGCTGAGCGCACAGTCCTTCTGTGCGCGTGTAGCGTTTGCCAGCACCACCGAGGCCGCCAAGGCCTCCCGACCGATCGTCTGCATGATCTGGGCAAGATTCTGCGCATCACGCGTCGTCATGCGCGCCCTCTCTGCATGTTCACAACGAGGTCGTCGCGATGAATAATTTCGTCGCGACCGACATACCCGAGTAGCGCCTCGATGTCGGAACTGCGACGGCCGGCAATCAGTTCAGCTTCTGTAGACTGATAAGCGACCAAGCCACGGGCGATCTCGGCCCCCTCGTAGACTACGCTGACCGTATCCCCGCGACCGAACGTCCCTGCGACCGCCAACACACCCGCTGGCAGCAGGCTCTTACCGCGGCCCAATGCAGCGGCTGCACCCTTGTCAACCGTCAGACGACCGAGCGGTTTGAGAGTTCCAGCGATCCATTGCTTGCGCGTCGCAAGCGGCGTCGCCGACGGCAGAAACCAACTGCAGCGTTCACCCTGCTCGATGGCGGCGAGTGGATGTTGCCGGTGACCACTAGCGATACACAGACTACAGCCAGCGCCCACCGCAATGCGCGCAGCCGCCACTTTGGTGGTCATTCCACCCGAACCGATCCCGGACGTCGGCCCCGAGGCCATCGCATCAATACGGGCATCGATCTCCGAGACTTCAGCAATGAACTCGGCCTTAGGATCCTTGGCCGGATCGGCAGTGTATAGCCCATCAATGTCTGACAGCAAAACGAGGCACTCCGCGCTCGCCATCTGAGCAACGCGAGCCGCGAGACGGTCGTTGTCGCCATAACGAATTTCGGCCGTCGCGACGGTATCGTTTTCGTTAATAACGGGCACAGCCCGCAGGCTCAGCAAGGTATTTAGGGTAGCGCGGGCATTCAAATACCGGCGCCGGTCCTCAGTGTCCTCTAAGGTAAGCAGCACCTGAGCGACCGCCAAACCACGGTCCTCCAGGATTTCCTGCCACGCTCTGGCGAGCCGAATCTGCCCCACTGCGGCGGCCGCCTGACTCTCATCAAGCCGCAGTTTGCCCGGCTCTAAGCCTAAATGACGCCGGCCGAGCGCAATCGCGCCCGACGACACCACGATGACCTGCTGGCCGCGGCTCGTGGCCGTTGCAATGTCATCCGCAAGCGTCTCAAGCCAAGCACGGTTCAATCGGCCGGTCCGCCCATCCACGAGTAGCGCCGAACCGACCTTGACGACGAGTCGCTTGGCCTCTTTGAGGCGTCGGGCGCGGGTGCGGAACTCGGATTGGCGCATGAACCGTAGGCAGGTGACCATTTAAGCCCGCAAATTATACCGGGAACCACACGGGGTGTCCGAAACCGCTCTCACTCCACCCATCTGAACACCGTTCCCGCGTTACCAAACCCCGTCCCGGACTGCGTTATTTGCGTATGGGGCTGCCGCTGACCCGCGATTAGGCTAGCAGTGCCCAAAAAACTGCCTATCCCCCTAGGGAACCGGAACGCACATGCAACGCGCAGACACTTACAACGACACCGTCGTCAGGCGATTTGCCCTAATGACCATCGTCTGGGGCATCGTCGGCATGCTAGTCGGTGTGATCATAGCCGCCCAGCTGCTGTTCCCAGCGCTGAACTTTGACATCGCATGGCTTAGTTACGGGCGCCTACGGCCCCTGCACACGAATGCTGTGATCTTTGCATTTGGCGGCAGCGCGTTGTTCACAACCTCCTACTACATTGTGCAGCGGACGTGCCACGCACGCTTATTTGGCGGCGGTCTTGCGTCGTTCACGTTCTGGGGATGGCAGGCAATCATCCTCGCTGCCGCCATCACGTTGCCGCTTGGTTATACGTCGGGCAAAGAGTACGCCGAACTCGAATGGCCAATCGACATCGCGATCGCCATCGTCTGGGTAGCTTACGCCATCGTGTTCCTAGGAACACTGGCCAAACGCCAAGTCAAACATATCTACGTTGCAAACTGGTTCTTCGCCGCGTTCATCATCACCGTCGCCGTCTTACACATCGTCAATAGTGCGGAAATTCCGGTATCCATGTGGAAGTCTTATCCGGTTTACGCCGGTGTAGTCGACGCGATGGTCGAATGGTGGTACGGGCATAACGCTGTTGGTTTTTTTCTGACCGCTGGCTTCCTCGGCATTATGTATTACTTCGTCCCCAAACAGGCTGGGCGTCCGGTCTATTCCTACCGACTATCGGTCGTGCATTTTTGGGCATTGATCTCTGTGTACATGTGGGCTGGGCCCCATCATTTGATCTACACCAGCCTGCCGGACTGGGCGCAGTCGTTGGGTACGGCTTTCTCGCTGATCCTGATCGCGCCGTCTTGGGGCGGCATGATCAACGGCATCATGACCTTGTCAGGTGCCTGGCATAAGTTACGCACTGACCCAATCTTAAAATTCCTAATCGTCTCGCTGTCTTTTTACGGCATGTCGACCTTTGAAGGGCCGATGATGTCGATCAAGACCGTTAACGCCCTATCCCATTACACCGATTGGACCATTGGCCACGTCCATTCAGGAGCCTTGGGCTGGGTTGCCATGGTGAGCATCGGCGCCCTCTACAGCTTGATCCCTCGGCTATATGGACGCACCGAGATGTATAGCAAGCGTCTCATCGATATCCATTTTTGGACCATGACGATCGGCGTTGTCTTATACGTTGCCTCCATGTGGGTATCAGGGATCATGCAAGGCCTGATGTGGCGCGCGACGAATGCGGATGGAACCCTCACTTACACGTTCGTCGAGGCGTTAAAACAAACCTACCCCTACTACGCGGTACGCCTCGCTGGCGGGGTGCTGGTTTTTGGAGGCATGTTCCTCATGGCCTACAACGTCTGGAAGACGATCACCGGGCCGAACATTTCAACAGCCTCGCAACCAATCCCTGCACCGTCAGTTTGACGGGCTGGCAGATTTCTTCTCTGGAAGCACACTCATGAACCACGCAAAGATCGAAAAAAACGTCGGCCTGCTGGGCGTTCTCACCGCGATCGTGATTAGCATTGGTGGCTTGGTTGAAATTGTCCCGCTGTACTTCACCGGTCAGGTAGGCCAGGCCTCGCCAGGCGTCAAACCTTATACCGCCCTACAACTGGAGGGTCGGGATATCTACCTGCGTGAAGGCTGCTACAACTGTCACTCGCAAATGATCCGTTCTCTGCGCGCCGAAACAGAGCGTTACGGTCACGCGTCTATGGCCGGCGAATCGGTCTATGACCACCCGTTCCAGTTCGGTTCTAAGCGCACAGGCCCCGATCTCGCCCGCGTCGGCGGTCGCTATTCAGACGAATGGCATCGTGCCCATCTCAACAACCCCCGTGATGTTGTTCCGGAATCGAACATGCCTGGCTACCCGTGGCTGGCGACAACATCGGTCGACGCAGACCACACCGCCGCAAAGATGAAAGCCCTGCGGATCGTCGGCGTCCCCTACACGAACGCAGAGATAACAGGCGCCCGCGATACCGTTACTGGCCACACGGAACAAGAGGCGCTAATCGATTACCTGCAATCGCTGGGCTTGGCCTCGAAGACCTGGGTGAAATAAGCATGACATCCACCACCTACGGCTTCGTTGCCGGCATCGCCACCTTGATTTCTATGATCGCCTTTCTCGCGGTCGTCGCGTGGAGTTACAGCGGACGCCGCACGGCGGACTATGCCCGTGCGGCACGCATGGCCCTCGAAGAGGACGCCAACATCAGCTCAGGAGCCCCGTAATGAGCACCTTCTGGAACCTCTGGATCGTCGGGTTTGTCACGGCCAATATTATTTTTATCGCCTGGCTGCTGTATGCAACCTCATCCGGCAAGAAAAGCGACCAGCCCGCCGGACCAGAAACCACCGGTCACATCTGGGACGGGGATCTGCAGGAATACAACAATCCGCTACCCCGCTGGTGGCTGGCGGTGTTCTACGCCTCCATTGTATTCGCCATCCTCTATCTGGCGCTTTACCCAGGATTCGGTAACTTCAAAGGACTGCTTGGTTGGTCGGCGACCAACGAACTACAGGGCCAGGAAGCCGAAGCGCGACTGACCACCGCCCGAGTACTGGCAAAATTCGATGGTAAATCCATCGCGGAACTTGCAGCCGATCCGGAGGCCTTAGGCGTCGCAGAAAATCTATTTGCCGCCAACTGTACGGCCTGCCATGGGGCTGATGCGCATGGCAACAAAGGCTTCCCAAATTTGGCTCGCCCGGATCTCTCGTGGGGGCGCAGCGAAGCGGCAATTCTCGCAACGATCACCGCAGGGCGACAGGGCGTTATGCCGGCATGGAAAGACATACTCGGTACCGAAAGCGTGACCCGAGTAGCCAACTACGTGTACTCGCTGTCCGGCCGCCCAGCCCCCGACATAAAGGCCGCGGCGGCGGGGGCCCAGACCTTTGCAACCACTTGCGCGATGTGCCATGGCGCGACTGGTCAAGGCAATCCGATCATGGGCGCACCCAATCTCACGAGTGGATACTGGATCTATGGCGGCTCACTGGCGACAATCGAAGAATCCATTGGCAATGGCCGACGCAATCAAATGCCCGCGTGGGGAGAATTGCTCGGGGAGCAAAAAGTCCGGTTACTCGCAGCCTACGTCTACAGTCTCTCGCCACCTGCCGTAACGCATTAAGCTGATGTCTAATGCACTAAGCCACGACGAGTCCCCTTCGCGGCGCGATTGGAGCCGGCGTGGGCGTGATGTAGCGATCGTGCTGTGGCCATCGTTCCTCGCTGCGTCTGTAGAAACAATGGTGTTTTTTTCGAAGTTCGACCCGATCGCTATTGTCCAAGGCACTTCGTGGGCCGATCTCATTACGACGCACGACGGCGGGTATGCGCTGGGTTTCTTTTTTTTCTGGGCGTTCACAACGACGGGTAGCGCGCTGACGTTGTATCTGGCACGCACGGAAAGCTCTCGTTAAGCGAGTGCTAGAGCCGCTATGACTGACAAGCCAGACCCACTGCCCTCCTCCGTGCGCGAAGAGAGCGTTTCGTTCTACGCCCGACACGAGAAAATACATCCGCGTAGTGTCAGCGGCCCATTCTCCCGTCTGCGCCGACTAGCAGTGTTCTTATTACTGGGTTTATTTTATTTGGTGCCGTGGTTTAGGTGGGATGGAAGACAAGCCGTGCTGTTCGATATGCCCGCGCGCAAATTTTATATTTGGGCTTTGGTGCTATGGCCGCAGGACTTTATATTTCTGACGTGGCTACTGGTGCTATTAGGGCTATCTTTATTTTTCGTAACCGCCGTCGCGGGTCGATTGTGGTGTGGATTCGCATGCCCGCAAACTGTCTGGACCGAAGTGTTTATCTGGATAGAGACCTGGATTGAAGGGAGCCGCTCCAAACGCATCAAACTGGAACACTCCCGCTGGACGCCAGAAAAAATACTGAAAAAAGCCACCACGCTTTTTTTGTGGTTAGTCCTATCGTTGTGGACTGGCCTTTCTTTTGTGGGCTTCTTCGAACCCATGCAGACGCTAACCCAGAACTTTTTACATTTCAGCATCAGTGGATGGCCACTATTCTGGACTCTCTTTTATGGCGGAGCGACATTTGCGAACGCCGGCTTTATGCGCGAGCAAGTTTGCAAATACATGTGTCCCTACGCGCGTTTTCAAAGCGCGATGTTCGACGCAGACACACTGATCATTACCTACGACGAAAAGAGAGGCGACCCGCGCGGTTCGCGCGGGAAAGGCACCTCCTCTGCAGCGAGCGGACTAGGCGATTGTGTGGATTGCACCGTGTGTGTGCAGGTTTGTCCCACGGGCATCGATATTCGCGAGGGTCTGCAGTACGAATGCATTGCCTGCGGCGCGTGCATTGATGCGTGCAATACCATCATGGATAGAATGGAGTACCCCAGAAACCTGATTCAGTACACGACGCAGCACGCTATTGAAGGTAAAAAAACGCGGCTATTACGCGGCCGTACGTACGTTTATGGCGCTCTGCTTTTCTTAATTTTCGTCGGCGGCATGGTCGCTCTATTGAACCGAAAAACTGCCGATCTCGACGTAATACGCGATCGAAACGCGCTCTATCAGGAAGACGACAACGAGGAGATCGGGAACGTGTACCTGCTGCGGGTCCTGAATAAGGAAATGCAGCCACGACGATTTTCCCTGACGATCGAAGGGCTCCCAGCTGCCCGTATTGATGGCGGCCTACCGCATTGGCAGATCGCCGGCGGCGAAGTCTACACAACGGCCGTACGCGTAGAGATCCCCGCCGGCAGCGTACATGGCGGCCACGCTTTTCGGTTTATACTTTCTGACGACAGCACCGGTAAGCGCCTCGTATCAGAAAAATCCAGGTTCATTGCTCCACGGTGAGTAGGCTCATGATTAATACAGAAGCGCAGCGAAGTCGGTCTTGGTTCCAAGAGCCTTTTATGTGGCTTGTGGTCGCAATCCCTCTGATCACAGTCATTGCTGGCCTATCCACGGTCGTTATCGCGTACCGCAATCACGACGCATTGGTCCAGGAAGACCGCGCTGGAATTATGGGCCCAAGCCAACACCAGCCCGTGGGCTTGGCGGCCGAGTCCAATGGCGGGATCGGCCGTACGCCGTGACCGGGACCGGGCGTTGTTTTCATTGTGACGAAGCGATCGCCGGGCGAGTCGCCTTCGCAGCAGAGGTCACGGGCACTGTCCATGCGGTTTGCTGCTTGGGCTGCAAAGCCGCTGCGGAATTGATTTCCGATGCGGGGCTCGCTGATTTCTATCGTTTTCGAACAGCGGCAGCGCCGCGGCCCAAGGAGGCTGCGGCGGATATTTGGGCAACCTATGATCGAACGGAGGTTTGTGAACCACTACTCGGGACGGAAGGCTTACTCGCAGTTGTTAATTTGCTCATTGAGGACACGCGCTGCTCGGCCTGCAGTTGGCTGATCAGCGAACGACTGCGTCGGCTGCCTGGAGTGTCTCAGGCAAGCATGAATCCGGCCACCGGTCGCGCGCAGGTCGCGTTTGATCGATCGCGGGTCGGTCTCGGGGCAGTGCTGCGCGCCATTGCCGCGCTTGGATACCGACCGCATGTGTTGGGTGCAGCGGACACGCTCGCAATCACCACGCGGGAACGGAGAGTCGCGCTGAAGAGACTCGTCGTCGCCGGGTTTGGGATGATGCAGGTCATGATGATTGCCGTTGGCTTGTATATCGGGGCCTCACAAGGGATGGATCCGACTATTCGCGAGTACTTGCGTATTACCTGTCTGATCGTGACCGGCCCGGTACTTGTTTACGCAGGTCGCCCATTTTTCGCAGGCGCGCTGGCTTCGTGGCGCAGTCGCCAACTTGGCATGGACGTCCCTGTCGTCATTGGCCTCTCTCTTGCCTTCATCGCGAGTAGCTGGAACACGCTCCTACATCGGGGGGAAGTCTATTTCGATTCGGTCACGATGTTCATATTCCTTCTGCTACTCGGTCGCTACGTCGAGATGAGCGCGCGGCATCGCGCAGGCTCCACGGCGGACGCCCTGCTACGATTAGTGCCCGCCACAGCCCTACGTATCCGTGACGGAGTGCGCGAGCGCGTACCGGTGATTGCGCTGATGGCGGGCGACCGCATTATCGTGCCCGTCGGTGAGTGCTTTCCGGCGGACGGTCGCGTGACTTCAGGGTCCACGGATGTGGACGAGTCTTTGCTGACCGGTGAGTCGCTACCCATCCCGAAAGCGCCGGGGTCCCTTACGGTCGCCGGCTCACTCAACACGGGAGCACCGGTGGAGATTGCACTATCAGCCGTCGGCCAATCCACGGTACTTGCCGGCATCGTACGACTACTTGAGCGCGCCCAGAGTGAGCGACCCCGGATTGCCCGCCTTGCCGATCGCGCCGCCAGTGGTTTCGTGGCCTGCGTTTTACTCGGCGCGCTGCTGGTCGCCCTCCTTTGGCTGTGGGTAGATCCATCGCGAGCCTTCGAAGCCACCCTATCTGTACTGGTGGTCACCTGCCCGTGCGCGCTGTCCTTAGCCACCCCCACCGTAGTGACAGCCGCCACGGCCGCACTGGCGCGCCAAGGCCTTTTAGTTACTCGCGCCGATGCATTGGAGGCGCTGGCACGCGCCGACCACGTCGTCTTTGACAAGACCGGCACACTCACTTTGGGCCAACCACAGATTGAAAAGGCTGTGCCATATGTAGGCACCGTTGATGAAGCGCTCAACATTGGCCGAGCGCTCGAGCAGGGCTCTGAGCACCCCCTAGCGCTTGCGTTTGCCGGGTTCACGACCGCCACTGCGACGGCAGTCGCCGTGCATCCTGGCGCAGGGGTTGAGGGCATCATCGGCACGGAGCGCTTGCGGATTGGTCACACGTCCTTTGTGGAGGCCATCGCCGGCCCGCGACCTAAGGACCTGCCGACCGCATCCATCGACTTGGGTGGTGAGCACGGCTGGCGTGCGACGTTCCAGATCGGTGACTCGCTACGGCCAGAAGCGGCACGCGTCGTTAGGCAATTAGAAGCCCTAGGCCTCACA
Organism: uncultured Pseudomonadota bacterium; assembly: GCA_903908265.1. Taxonomy (GTDB): domain Bacteria; phylum Pseudomonadota; class Gammaproteobacteria; order Steroidobacterales; family Steroidobacteraceae; genus CAIKZZ01. Next base: position 19,231 of record CAIVRI010000038.1, on the reverse strand, counting down.
CCACACATTGCCAGCGGCGACCACCCCCTTGCTGTGACCACGGTGGCCGCGCGCCTCGGTATCAAAGACTGGCATGCGCGCCTCACGCCGAGCGCAAAACTGGCGCTGCTCCAACGCCTGATAGTGCGTGGACATCAGGTGCTCGTAGTCGGGGATGGGATTAATGACGCGCCAATCCTCGGCGCAGCGGCCGTTTCCGTCGCCCTCGGCAGCGGCTCAGCGCTGGCCCAGTCCAGTGCTGACCTGATCGCCCTGCGCGGCGAGTTGGCCACGCTGCCGCTGGCCATCGCGACCGCTCGTCGGGCCAGCCGGGTCATCCGCCAAAACCTGATCTGGGCCAGTGCCTACAACTTGATCGCGCTGCCAATCGCTGCACTAGGGTGGGTCCCCCCTTGGCTGGCCGCTGTCGGAATGTCAACGAGTTCCCTTTTAGTGGTCCTGAACGCACTACGACTCACCCGCAGGGAGCCATCGTCGGCGCCGACGCCGGCTCTGCCTGTGGCCTGTCCCGCATGACCATCATTTTCCTCTTAATTCCGTTGGGCCTGGTTCTCGTGGGTGCGGCGCTTTGGGCCTTCTTTTGGGCCGTTGGCGACGGGCAATTCGACGATCTCGAGTCGCCGGGCTGGTCGGTAGTCGCTGACGACACCCCCGCACTGGAAACGCCCATCGACGGCGAGCAGACCGGATGATTGCTCTGGGCATCTTGGCGACGGCCACTGTGGCCGGCCTCGGCGGCGCCGCCCACTGTGCGGCTATGTGCGGCCCCTTGACCCTCGCGCTCGGGGTAGGCCCGATCAACCATCAGGGCCGCGCACTCAGCGCCGGGCTAGCCTTCAACCTCGGGCGCATTCTGGCTTATGCGCTCGCAGGAGCGCTCGGGACGTTGCTGACGGGGCCCGTCCTGCACGCAGCGCTCCCTGCCGCCACCTACGCTATGCGACTGGTGGCAGCCCTATTACTGGGTCTCGTGGGCATCGGATTGCTGGGGGTACCCGGACTGCTGTGGCTAGACCGACTGCTATCGCCGGCTTGGGGCACACTACGCCGTGTGCTCGCGCCACTGGCACGGGCGGCTGTCGCCGCCCCCGCGCCGCTACGGCCTTTTCTGTTCGGGCTGCTTTGGTTGCTGATGCCCTGCGGTCTCGTTTACTCGATGTTGCTGGTCGCCGTAACCCGCGATTCGGCCACCCAGGCGGCAATCATGATGGTGGCCTTTGGCGTCGGCACAACCCCTGCCGTCCTGGGACTGTCGCTGGCGGGGGCGCGCGTCAGCCAATGGCTCGCCGGAGCACGGACCCGACGCTTCCTCGGCCTACTGATTCTGCTCGCCGCCGTGGCCAGCGCCGTCGTAGCCACCACACACAGCGCGATCAGCGCTGGCTTGCTACCGGCGCACCCACATCACCGTCTCTAGCACACGTCGATCAAACAGTTCTACTTTGCCTGAAACAGGCGGATCCCCTACACTCGGGCGAAACGGCCTAGTCCGCCTGCGCCGCGCACTGCGCCGATCGTTGCAACATTATTTCCGAGGATTCGAACCGTGGGTAGAGAGTACGAACCGGTCGTGGGCAACTGGTATCGAGATCTCGACGAAGAGGAGTCCTTTCTGGTGCTCTCCGTCGACGAAGATGCCGAAATGGTGGAAATCCAACACGTCGATGGTGACGTTGAGGAGGTCGACCTAGATACTTGGGCTGAGCTCGATCTGGATCCTACGGTGGCCCCTGAAGGCTGGACTGGCTCGGTCGGAGACGCGGACGACGACGACTGGGATGAAGAGGACGAGGAAGAAGACGAGGACGACGACTGGGACGACGACGACGACGACGATGACGATGACGACGACGATTTCAGCGATCGCGACGACAACTGAAATTCAGCAGCATGGCTCCTTAAGATGTAGGCCCAGGGAGCCATGATGACCAACCAACTCGTCCCACCCCGCCTCACGGCCACACAAGATCTCGAGGCGTTACTCGATGCGGCGGTTGATGCAATTATTGTCATTGACCACAGTAGCCATATACTGACCTTTAATCATGCTGCCGAGCGCTTGTTCGGGTACGCACAAGAACAAGTGCTCGGGCAAGATATATCGATGCTCATGCCGGCGCCGTACAAGGCGGCGCACGCGGGCTATGTGGATGCGTATCTCAACACCGGCCACGCTCGCATCATCGGCATTGGTCGGGAAATATCGGCGCGCCGACGCGATGGCAGCGTTTTCCCAGCAGCCTTATCCGTTGGCAAAATCGGCGATGCGAACCCGCCGCGCTTCGTCGGCTTCATTCACGACATCAGCGCACGAAAAGCAGCGGAAGAGTCGTTAAGGCAAAGCGAATCGCTCCTACGCAACGCGCAGAGCATCGCGCAACTTGGCAACTATGAATATGTGTATCCCGATGGAGTCATTAGCTGGTCCGACGAAATGTACCACCTGCTCGGTCTTCCCAAAGCGAGCGGACCGCTGCACATCAAGGAACTCGGGCAGCGCTTCGTGCATGCCGACGATACGGCCCACTTCGATCGAATCTGCACCCACGCCTATACAACCTTCGATCGCTTCGATTTTGAATTTCGAATCCACCGCTACGATGGCGCGGTGCGTTATATCCACTCGCAAGGCACGGTCCACCCGCATCCTGCGGGCGCCCACGTCACCGGCACCCTGCACGACATCACCGACCGCAAATTAGCCGAAGACGAGCTGCGCATCGGTCAAGAACGACTCACCCACGTCGCGCGCCTGTCCACCATGGGCGAAATGGCGGCCGGCCTCGCCCACGAGATCAACCAACCGCTCACCGCAATTGCCACTTACGCACAGGCTGCCGTTCGACTGATGGACTCCCCCGATGGCGCCGATCCGGTCGATTTGCGGGACGCGCTATTACAAATTGTTGCGCAGTCATTACGTGCCGGCGAAGTCATTCGCCGACTACGCGGCTTCGTCAAGACCCGAGCCGCCAACTCCGAGCGCCTTGAAATCAATCGCCTAATTGAAGACATACGCATTTTGGCGGGGTCCGATGCGCGCGTGAATGACATCCGATTGATCTTGGATTTAGACCCGCGAGCGCCTGGCGTAGCGGGGGATCCGATCCAATTACAACAGGTCCTGCTGAACCTCATCCGCAACGCAATCGACGCCACCTGCGAATGCCCAGGCGCACTACGGGAACTGACCGTAACGACCCGCCCACTGGGTGATGGCGTGGAAGTTGCGGTCATCGATCACGCCGGAGGCATTCCCGAGTCGGTCGCCCAGCATCTGTTTAACCCATTCTTCACCACCAAAGAGACCGGAACCGGGCTAGGCCTCGCCATATCACGATCCATCATTACCGCCCATAGGGGTAAACTGGGATACCGGCCAACGCCGGGTGGCGGTACTTCTTTCTTCTTTACTCTGCCCCAACTCGTGGGAGTCTGATCGATGAAGGACACACCCTCTACCATATTTGTGGTCGACGACGACGATGCAGTCCGCACCTCCCTGCGGCTACTGCTGAAATCGGTCGGCCTCCCGGTCGAGACGTTCTCGTCCGCCCAGGAATTCTTGGACGCTTTCGACGCAGAGCGGGCTGGATGTTTGGTGCTCGACATCCGCATGCCTGGAATGAGCGGACTGGAGCTGCAGCAAAAATTAAATGAGATGCACGCAATTATTCCGATCGTGTTCATTACCGGCCACGGCGATGTCCCCATGGCAGTTGAAGCGATGCAACACGGCGCCATCGACTTTATCCAAAAGCCTTTCCGGGACCAGGAATTAATCGATCGCATCAACCAAGCGCGCGAGACGGACCAAAAAAATAGGGAAGGGCTGGGTGAGCGGGACGCCATTATCAAGCGCATGGGCCACCTCACCCCACGGGAGCGCGAAGTTCTCAACCTTGTGACCAAGGGCAAAGCAAACAAGGTTATTGCCTTTGATCTCAGCGTCAGCCAACGCACTGTGGAAATCCATCGTGCACGCGTGATGGAAAAGATGGGAGCCTCTTCACTCGCCCACCTCGTACGCATGGTGCTCGAAGCCGAGCGCGCCATTTAAGACGCAGGCTGGCGCAACGACTCTCTATGCCACACGCCACAGATCAATCAGCCGCTCGTACAAGCTGGTTTCACGAGCGCCAGTCCGCGTGGTTGTATCAGCGCCTAGCCCGGGTCGAAACGGAGCCGAAAAAGCAGGCCTTATTCATCGCGCTTGGACAAGCTGCTGAGGAACAAGCTGCGTCTTGGGCGACCTATTTACCCGATGGCGCACCGACCTTCCAACCGAGTCTACGGGCCCGCTTGGTGGCCGCGTTGGTATCGCGACTGGGCCCGTCCCGACTCAAAGGCCCGCTGATCGCATTAAAACTGCGCGGTCTGTCCGTGTATGGCAGCGCTCCGGCCGGTCACCCGATGCCAATGCACCTTGATGACGTCGGCCGCCGCCATCGCGGCCTGAGCGGCGGCAATCTACGCGCCGCCATTTTCGGTATCAACGATGGCCTGCTTTCCAACGCAAGCCTCATCCTCGGAGTCGCGGGCGCTGGAATGGGCACCCATGGCCTGCTCACTAGTGGTGTTGCCGGACTCCTCGCCGGTGCGCTGGCCATGGCGGCCGGAGAGTACGTTTCGGTGCGCTCCCAACGCGAAATGTTCGAGTATCAAATCGGTCTGGAGCGCGAGGAACTCGCAGAGTATCCGGATGAAGAGGCGGAGGAACTCGCCCTAATCTACACAGCGCGGGGTATGGATCCCACGCAGGCACGTGCGATGGCACAGGAACTTGTCAAATTTCCCGAGCGTGCGTTAGACGCACTAGCGCGAGAAGAACTCGGGCTAAATCCCGACGATCTGGGTTCACCGATAGGGGCCGCGTTGGCCTCATTCGTAGCCTTTAGTATTGGCGCCGCCCTACCGCTCGTGCCTTTTTTGATCGGCATGCCGATGCCTGGCGCCGCCGTAGTGGCTGCCAGTGGCACGCTGGCAATCCTCTTCTTGGTCGGTATGGTGGTGAGCCTGTACTCAGGCCGCAGCGCACTGATAGGCGGCCTTCGTTTGCTCGCCATCGGAGCCTGCGCACTCGCCGCAACTTACGGGATCGGCCACCTCTTTGGGGTGGTGGCGACCTGAGAGCTAGTTGAATTCAGCGCGCGCATCAAACACAAAGTGCTTCGACATCTCTTCGTAGTAACTCTTCGCCTCGTCGGTATCCGCCGGTGGGGTCACGATGCGCAATACAACGTACTGATCGCCAGGCGGGTCACCGGGCAAACCCCGACCGCGTAACCGCATTTTTTGGCCAGCCCGAGCGCCCGCCGGAATCTTGAGTTCGACCGAGCCTGCTAACGTCGGCGTTGCAACCGTAGCGCCGAGTGCGGCCTCCCACGGCGCCAGTGGCAAATCGAGCAGCACGTCGCGCGCCTCGAGCCGAAAATGTCGGTGGGGCGCAAGCGCCACTTCCAGCAGCAAGGAACCTGGTCCCGCCGGGCCGGGCGCCCCTTGGCCACTCAGCCGTATCACCTGACCGGAGGTCACGCCGGCCGGCACGGTCACCCGCAACGTGCGTTCCGCCCCATCGGCGCCGCGCAGTCGCACTTCGCGACTGACGCCGCCGTAGGCCTCCTCGAGCGTGAGTTCAAGGGTCGCGCGAACATCCTCGCCCCGCGGCGGCGGACGGCGGCCGGGGCCACGGGCGCCGCGCGCAAACCCCCCACCACTATCGCCAAACAGGCTAGAAAAGAAGTCACTGAAACCCGCTTCTGCATCCGCTCCACCCGCCTGAAAGCCGCCCTGCTGCTGCCAACCTGGGGGCGGCCGAAACTGCTGCCCGCGACCGTATTGGCTGCCCAACTGGTCGTAGGAGGCGCGTTTCTCGGCGTCCTTGAGCACCTCATAGGCTTCCTGCACTTCCTTGAAGCCCGCCTCGGCGTTCTTTTCTTTGGAGACGTCCGGATGGTATTTGCGCGCCATCTTTCGATACGCGCGCTTGATCTCCTCCGGCGTGGCGGTCCGAGCAACGTCAAGTACCTTGTAGTAATCGCGATATTCCATGGATTTTTTTAACAGTTCCGAATAAGACTTGGATGGTGCGCCGAGCGCTCGTTTTCAAGGCCTGCAAGGTAGCCTAACCCTCAGAATTCAACGCTTTGCCCCAGCGCAGCAATACCCGCCACCGGTTGGCCAAACTCACTCTGGATCCGCTCCGCCAATCCGGCTGCCGCTGCGGGCTCCCCGTGCACGAGCCAGACCGACGGCAACTGCCGAAAGCCGCGCAGCCAGTCGAGCAGCGCTGCTTGGTCGGCGTGCGCAGAAAACCCGCCCAAGGTCGCAATCTCGGCCCGCACCGGAACCCGCCCCCCATCGATGTAGACCGCCTCAGGACGCTCAATGAGTTGACGCCCCAACGTCCCTTGGGCCTGAAAGCCCGTGAACACCACCGTCGTGTGCGGATTGGGCAAATGATGCCGCAAATGGTGCCGAATGCGCCCCCCCTCACACATCCCGCTCGAGGCAATAATCACAGCGCCGCCTGCAATGCGGTTCAACGCCATGGACTCGCTCACCGAGCGGGTAAACCGCACATGACAGCGACTACCGCGTTGCTGCACTGCACGATACAGCGCGCGCGCTTCTTCGTCATACAGTTCTTGGTGACGCTGTGTGAGCGCCGTGACTTCCGTCGCGAGCGGCGAATCGACAAATACATCCAACGGCGGCAAGCGACCTTCAAACGTCAATCGCTCAAACCAGTATAAAAGCTCCTGCGTACGGCCTACCGCGAACGACGGCACAATCACGTTACCGTGCTTGCCCTCGAGGGTACGTGTGACGACAGCGATCAGTTCCTCAACGGTCGCAGACTGGGACTTGTGCAAGCGATCGCCATAGGTCGACTCCAGTAGCAGTACGTCTGCATCCGCCAGTCGTTCGGCATCACAAAGGATGGGCCGATCGGGCTGACCGAGGTCACCACTGAAAACAAGCGTCCGGGCGTCGGCTTCGGCGCCCAAGGCCAATTCGACTATTGAGGCGCCCAGAATGTGCCCCGCAGAATGCAGCCGGACGCGGGCATCGGGGCCGACCGGGCGCCAGACGCCGTACGCCAACGGCACAAACTGCGGCAGCAGGTCCTCAACATCCTGCAGCGTGTACAAGGGCGGGTTGGCAGGGCGCCCTCGGCGCTGATGGCGCTCATAGTCGGCCTGCTGCAGGTGCGTGCTATCTTTCAGCAACAGCGCCGCCAGTTCGGTCGTGGCTTTGGTCGCATAAATTGGGCCGCGATAGCCCTCGTGCAACAATCGCGGCAACAAGCCACTGTGATCAATGTGGGCATGTGAGAGCACCACAGCGTCCAGCGACTCTGGCGCGAAGCCAAATGCGGCGTGATTCTGCGCTGGGGCGTCACGCCCGCCCTGATGCAGCCCGCAGTCCAGCAAAATGCGGGCCCGCCCGGTCTCGACCAGATGGCGAGATCCAGTGACCATTCCTGCCGCCCCAAGAAACGTGAGTCGCATGAGTCGTGACCTCTAAAAACACTATAACCAAGATCAGGCAACGCGCATTAAGCACACTTCATCCCCTAGCAACCCCAAAGTCTGGCCGGTAGAGCGGTAGGCCGGTATGATTCACCTTAGTTTCCTGAGAGTTATGCCACATGCGCGGCGATTTGGACGACGGTCGCCGGGGGCGGGCTTATACGCTGCTGTTACTGGTTTTTGGCCTCGTCTATCTCGGGCTGCTGGGCGTGCGCCCCCTGTTCAATCCGGACGAGGGCCGCTACATCGACATTCCGGCGGAAATGCTAGCGACCCATAACTGGGTTTTGCCACACCTGAACGGTGTTGCCTATCTGGAGAAACCACCGCTCCAGTACTGGCTTAGCGCAGTCGCCTTGCACGTCTTTGGTCATAACGAATGGGCCGGCCGCCTAGTGACGGCACTCGCCGCCCTGCTCGGCGTGATCACGGTCTTGCGCCTCGGCACGCGCCTATATGACCGCCCCCGCGCGCTATACGCGGCGGCGATGACCGGCAGCATGCTGCTGTTCGTATTGATGGGCCAACTGACGACCTTGGACATGCTGCTCAGCACCTGGCTCACCATCGCGATCGCCGGGTTCTGTCTGGCCCAAGCCGATCGTGACACCGACCCGATCGGCAATCGCCGCTGGATGTTGGTTTGTTGGGCCGCCATGGGCGCCGGGACCTTGACCAAGGGACTGATCGGGGTCGTACTGCCGGGTGCCGTCTTGGTGCTCTACACACTGCTGCAACGCGACTGGCGGGCTTGGCGCCACTTACATCTGGGCAAGGGCGTCCTGCTGTACGCGGCGATCGTACTGCCGTGGTTCCTCTTGGTCGAACGCGCCTTCCCGGGCGCCTTTGACTTCCTAATCATCCGCGAACACTTCCAGCGCTATCTGACGAAGATGCATGACCGCTACGAACCGTGGTGGTACTTCATCGAGATCGTCGCCGCCGGCTCACTACCGTGGCTGCCACAGATCATCGCAGCCTATGCAACGGGCTGGCGCGCCAGCGTCGCCCGCGGGCAATTTGATGCCCAACGCGTGCTCTGGGTGGCGGCCGTCTTCATCGTGGCGTTCTATTCGGCTTCCGACTCCAAACTCGCGCCCTACATATTGCCGGTGCTGCCTGCACTGGCGTTGCTCGGCTCCCGCACCGACGACCGCGGCGAGCGGTTGCTGGTCTGGAACGCGCGATTACTGATCGTCCTGGGCATGGCGGCACTACTGGCGGCAGCGCTCGCCGGGCGCAGCGAAACACGCCTCATGCAGTCTTGGCGGATTGCCCAACTGCAACCGTGGTGCATTGGCGTTGGCGTACTGTACGTCAGCGGTGGCTTGGCCACGTTCTGGGCCCACACGCGCGGACGCTTTGACCGCGCGCGACAGTACATCGCAGCAACAGGTTTTACCGTCGTCATGGTGCTCGCCACCGGCGCCTTTTCGACGGTCGCCACGCTCTATTCGGTCAAACCATTGCTCACCAAGGCGGGGCCTTTGGCACCGACATGGCCAATCTACACGGTGGACGATTACGACTGGACCCTGCCCTTCTACGTAAGGCACCCGGTCATCCCAGTACACTACACTGGCGAACTGGCGCTGGGCTTGAGCGCAGCGCCAGAACGCGGGCTGCCTAACCTCGAGGCTTTCGAGGCGGTCTGGCGCCGGGACGACCCCGCTTACGCCCTGGTGCGCTTGGATCAACTCGAGCGGCTGCGGGCCGATGGACTGCTGATGCGCGAGCTCGCGCGCGATTTTGACCATGCCCTAGTCAGCCGACGGTGACACCATGAACCTGCCATTCCTGCCATTCACACGCCCTGCCATCGACGAGGAGACCATCGCCGACGTCATCGCCGTGCTCAAAGGGGGCTGGATCACGACAGGGCCGAAGGTGGCTGCGCTTGAAGCCGCACTGTCCGAGTACCTAGGTGGCCGAGCGGTGCGCAGCATGACGTCGGCCACTGGCGGCATGGAAATGGCACTTAAAGCACTCGGCGTCGGCCCCGGTGACGAGGTCATTGTGCCTGCCATGACTTTCGCAGCCTCCGCCAACGTGGTCGAACGGCTCGGTGCTCGCGCTGTGTTTGTAGACGTCGAGTTGCGCTCCCGTAATGCAACGCCCGCGGCCATGGAAGCGGCACTCACTGCACGCACCAAGGTGCTCATGCCGGTGCACTTCTCCGGCCTCTCGGTCGACATGGACGGCATGTTGGAACTGGCTGCCCGACAGGGACTGCGGGTCATGGAAGATGCTGCGCACGCGATCGGTACGCGTTACAAGGGACGACTGATTGGCAGTTTCGGCGATGTCGCCAGTTTCAGTTTCCACGCCAACAAAAACATGACGACCATCGAGGGCGGCGCTCTATCCTATGCCGACCCTGCGTTGACGCGCCCGTTGGAGCGAGAGCGCTTCCATGGGATCGTCAAGGATGCAGCTGGCAACATCGATATCGAAACCGCTGGCGGCAAATTTAATCTCACCGATGTCGCCGCCGCCGTCGGGCTCGGCCAACTACGTCGGCTGGAGGACTTCAATCGGCGCCGTGAGCTACTGGCGTCCCGCTACGCGGCCCGACTAGAGGCCCATGTCGATCCAGAGTGGTTGCCTCTACCGGGCGATGGCCACAGTTGGCACATGTACCCCTTGCTGGCACCCCTGACACAACTGGGCATGACCCGTGACGCCTTCATCGCAGCGATGCGCGAACGAGGCATTGGCCTGGGTATCCACTACCCCTGCGTGCCAGCCATGCGTTATTACCGTGGACGAGGCTGGAATCCAGCGGACTTCCCGAATGCAGCGCGCATCGGCGCCCAGACCGTGTCGCTGCCACTATTCCCGGCAATGGCCGACAGCGACGTCGACCGTGTCTGCGATGCCCTGCTCGAACTTCTGCCGCGCTGAGGCCCCACACTGTGACCGCACCCTTACTTTCCGTCGTCATCCCGGTCTACAACGAAGAGGCCGTTCTGCCCTCCTTGTTTGAACGCCTCTACCCCGCGCTGGACGCGCTGGATCGCCCCTACGAAGTGGTCTTCGTCAATGACGGCAGCCGCGACAACTCCGTTGCGCTGCTGCGTGAGCAATATCAGCGCCGCCCCCAAGAGACACGCGTGATCTTGCTGCAGGTCAACTTTGGCCAGCATGCAGCCATCTTGGCAGGGTTCGCCCGATCACGTGGCGCCTACGTCGTTACCCTCGATGCCGATCTGCAGAACCCGCCCGAAGAAGTCGGTCGCCTGCTCACACAACTGGAGGCCGGCTACGACTACGTGGGCACCTGGCGGGTAAAACGCCAAGACAACTGGTTTCGCAAGTATGCCTCCCGCATTGTCAACGTGGTGCGCGCAAAATTGACCGGCATCCGCATGGCTGATCATGGTTGCATGCTGCGCGGCTATGCGCGGCCCGTTATCGATGCGATCAACTCGACACGCGAAAACGTCACATTTATCCCCGCGCTGGCGTCGATCTATTCCGCCCGTTCGATCGAGATTGAAGTACAGCACGATGAACGGATTGCCGGCACTTCTAAGTACTCGTTACTGCGCCTGATCCGGCTGACCTTCGATCTCATGACCGGATTCTCTACGGTCCCGCTACAAATATTTTCGTTGGTCGGATCACTAGTGTCGGCACTATCGGCTCTCTTAGTGATCTATATGGTGGTGCGCCGCATTCTGCTCGGGCCCGAGGTCGACGGTGTTTTCACACTGTTCGCCATCGTATTTTTCTTACTGGGTATCGCGTTGTTCGGCATCGGCTTACTCGGTGAGTACATTGGGCGCATCTACTTGCAGGTCCGCCAGCGTCCGCGTTACCTAATTGGCGCAGTGCTCGGTGAGACAGCCGACGAGCCACCCGGCTCGCGCCGAGACGGCTGATGCGTTCGACGACCGTTGTCTTTGCCTACTCCGAGGTTGGCGCGCGCTGTCTGGCAGCCCTGTTTGAGGCAAAGGTCGAGGTGTGTTTAGTCATTACGCACGAGGACGATCCCCAAGAGGTGCGCTGGTTTGCGAGCGTCGCACAGATCGCACGCAATGCGGGCTGCCCGGTCATCACGCCCGCAGATCCGGGAGCGCCAGAGGTGCTTGCGCAGATCAAGGCGCTCGCACCGGAGTTTCTCTTTTCGTTTTACTACCGGCGGATGCTGCCGGCGTCCGTCCTGTCCCTCGCCCAGCGCGGCGCGCTGAATATGCACGGCTCGCTCCTGCCTAAATATCGCGGTCGCGCACCGGTGAACTGGGCCGTCCTACACGGCGAGACCGAGACGGGCGCTAGCCTGCACTACATGGTGGAAAAGCCCGACGCAGGCCCATTGGTCGATCAAGAGGCGGTGCCGATCGGGCTGGATGACACGGCCTTCCAGGTGGCCGAACGGGTCGCTGGCGCTGCCGTGACCGTACTACGCCGGGCACTACCGGGCTTGCTCGCCGGCACCGCGCCGGCCATACCCCTTGACCTGCAGCAGGGCTCTTACTGGGGTGGCCGGACGCCCGCCGATGGAGAACTGTCGCTGCACTGGCCGGCGAAACGCTGTCATGACCTGGTTCGCGCCGTCGCGCCGCCCTTTCCCGGTGCGTTTCTGCGCGTCGGTAATGTCATAATTCACGTCCACCGGACCCGACACTGGTCGCCGGCTGCCGCAGTGGGCGCCGGTCCGTCGCTCGGCGTCGAGGCCGGTTGCCTCCTCGCCACGTGCGGCGACGGCCAGCGTCTAGAAATTGTCGAGGCCGTAGTGGACGGCGCTGCCTGTGACGCCGCGCGCTTCCAGCAGATCTTTGGGTGCGACCGCGTGCCCACCCCCCAAATTGGGACTTGAGAGCAGAAACATCATGAAAAAAGTACTGATCCTTGGTGTGAACGGGTTCATCGGCCACCATCTAAGCCGCGCCATCCTCGACCAGACGGATTGGCAGGTCTGGGGCATGGACATGCAGGACGATCGCGTCCGCCACCTGCAGGACAATCCACGCTTCCACTTCTTTGAAGGGGACATCACGATTAATAAGGAGTGGGTTGAGTACCACATCCGCAAGTGTGACGTGATCCTGCCCTTGGTCGCCATCGCCACTCCGCAAACGTACGTGCGTGACCCCCTACGGGTGTTCGAGTTGGATTTCGAAGCCAACCTACCGCTGATCCGGCAATGCGTAAAATACAAAAAGCGCATCATCTTCCCGTCGACCTCTGAGGTTTACGGCATGAGCGAAGAGGCGGTATTTCATCCGCATACGTCACCACTCGTCTGCGGCCCGATCGAAAAACAGCGCTGGATCTACTCATGCAGCAAACAATTGCTCGACCGCGTGATCTATGCCCACGGCCAGCGTGACGGCCTCGACTTCACCTTGATTCGCCCATTCAACTGGGTGGGACCAGGCCTTGACTCACTGGCCACAGCAAAAGAAGGCTCCAGCCGCGTCGCCACACAGTTCCTCGCGCACATAGCGCGCGGCGAGGACATCAATCTGGTGGATGGCGGGGCGCAACGACGTTGCTTCACACATATCGATGATGGCATCGATGCCCTCGTTCGCGTGATTCGCAATGAAGGCGGCATTGCTTCGGGCAAGATCTACAACATCGGCAATCCGGAGAACGACTTATCGATCCGCGAATTGGCGCAACGCATGATCGCGGTGGGCCGTCAGCATCCGGCTTACGCGAAAAATGCCGCTAAGGTTGGCATCCGTGAAGTCAGCTCGGGAGACTTCTACGGCAAAGGCTATCAGGACGTGAAGACCCGGGTACCTTGGGTGGACAACACCAAAGCAGAACTCGGTTGGGCGCCAACTGGCACGCTCGACGACATCTTGCACTCCGTGTTTGCAGGCTACGCGGCCGAAGTCACGGCCGCTGCTGCACTGCTCGACGACGGCGCCTAAAACCCGGTGCGTATTGCGCTCAAGGTCGACGTCGATACGTTTCGGGGTACCCGCGAGGGGGTCCCGGCACTGATGGCGGGCTTGGATGCGCGGGGACTGAAGGGCAGCTTCTACTTCAGTCTCGGGCCTGACCATACCGGTTGGGCCTTACGACGCGTGTTCCGGCCGGGATTCTTACAGAAGGTGCATCGCACGTCCGTCGTCAGCCATTATGGCCTGCGGACATTGCTCTATGGGGTGCTGCTGCCAGGGCCACACATCGCGCGCCGTCTCGGCAACGTACTGCGCCAAACTCGAGATAGTGGGCATGAGACCGGAATCCACTGTTACGACCACGTCTACTGGCAGGACAATGTGGCCAACCGCAATGCGGCCTGGACCTCACGGCAGTTCTTGCGCGCGATAGATGCGTATCGCGCAACCTTCGGCGTTGCGGCCCTCGCCCATTGCGCTGCGGGTTGGCAATTAAATCCAGAGCTCTTTGCGCTGGAAGACGCTTTCGGCCTCGACTATGCCTCCGATACCCGCGGCACCCATCCGTTTCTGCCCTCCATGGGCCAAATCCATGGCCATTGCCCCCAGTTACCGACCACGTTACCGACCCTCGATGAACTCGTCGGACGCGATGAACTGACGGTAGAGGGCGCGATCGACCACATTCTCGACCTGACCGACACCCCCAATGCAGCCGGGCTGCACGTGTACACGCTGCATGCCGAACTCGAGGGGCAGCGCTTCCTGACACCTTTTTTGCGTCTGGTCGACACCTGGCGTGCGCGCGGTGTTGAGGTCGGCACGCTGGGTCAAGCGGCGGCCGATCTCGATCTACGCGCACTGCCACGACACAGCGTGATCATGGGCGAGATCGAAGGCCGCAGCGGCACCCTCGGCCTACAGGCGCAAAGACTCGACGCGCTTGCTTGAACCGACCGGGACATCCCCCCGGCGCCCGCTTGTGTACTGGTTTTGTATAGGATAAAAACGCTTTGTAGCGATATTGTCTGGTATTTTACTGTACACGCTGCGTTCTAAGGTCTTCTCGTGCTGCACCCCACTTTTTCCACGGTCCGCGCAATCACCGGCGCGGATCGGCTCGACGTACGCCATCGACGCCCGGCGACGCGCGCCCCCCACCGGGCCGGGCTGGCCCGATGAGCACCGCCATCGTCTGGTTCCGCCGCGACCTGCGTCTGACCGACCACCCGGCATTGGCTGCAGCAATCGCGGCAGGTCACTCGGTAGTCCCCGTGTACATTGAGGCGCCGGCAGAGGACGCGGCGTGGGCACCAGGCGGCGCCAGCCGGTGGTGGCTAGACCGTAGTCTCACGGCGCTCGCTGCCGATCTGGCACGGCGCGGTTCACGGCTGATCGTGCGTCGCGAGCCGTCCCTTGCCGCCCTGCGCACCCTGGCGCGCGAGTGTGGCGCCACCGCCGTGTATTGGAACCGCAGTTATGAACCGGCCGCCATCGCCCGAGATACGGCCGTCAAGAGCGCGCTGCGTGAGGACGGCCTGCACGTCGAAAGTCACATCGGCAACGTCTTGTTCGAACCGTGGACGGTCAAAAGTGGCGCCGGCACCCCCTTTCGCGTCTTCACACCGTTCTGGCGCCAGTGCCTGACTCGCCTGACCGAGGTGCCCCCGCCCACACCAGCGCCAAAGCGACTGCCGGCGCCCAAACAGTGGCCGCAGAGCGTGCCCATTAGCGCGCTCCAACATGCCCCAGCCATCGCCTGGGATGGCGGCCTTGCATCGATGTGGGTGCCCGGTGAGGCGGCCGCGCTAGACCGCCTAGAGGCATTCCTGGACGCGGACGCTAGCGGCTACAAGACACAGCGCGACCGACCGGACCTGGCGGGTACTTCGCGGCTAGCCCCGGCACTACACTTTGGCGAAGTATCGCCACGGCAGGTCCTGACCGCAGCCCAGAGCGCGGTAATGAGCGCCTGCGCCGGGGACGCGATCGGCATTGAGTCGTTTGTCCGCGAAATCGGCTGGCGCGAATTTGCACACCACATCTTGTATGCATTTCCACAGACACCAGAGTCACCGCTGGATGAGCGCTTCCGCGCACTCCCCTGGCAATCGGACGACACGATGCTGGCGGCTTGGCGTCGTGGCCGCACGGGCATCCCCTTGGTCGACGCCGGCATGCGGGAACTGTGGCATACCGGTTGGATGCACAACCGCGTGCGCATGGTGGTGGCCTCCTTCTTAACCAAGAACCTCGGCCAGCACTGGCTACACGGCGCGCGCTGGTTTTACGACACGCTCGTCGATGCCGATCTCGCCGCCAATACACTAGGTTGGCAGTGGGCGGCCGGCTGCGGTGCGGACGCGGCCCCCTACTACCGTATCTTCAACCCAATCCTGCAAAGCGAGCGTTTTGATCTGACCCGCGCCTATATACGCCGCTGGGTACCGGAACTGGCGCAGTTACCGGATATCTGGATCCACAAACCCTTTGAGGCGCCAGCGACTGTACTGAGCGCAGCAGGTGTGGTTCTCGACCGCGACTACCCACACCCCATCGTCGATCTACGCGCAAGCCGCGCGCGCGCGCTGACCGCCTATGATGCTGTGAAGACCGCCACACCCCGTCAGTGACTATTGCTAGCGGGAGTCCCCAAGACACACCCTATCGGCGTCGGTGGCGGCAACAGTGCTTCTGTTCTCAACCACGTGAGCAAGCAGTGCGATAGGCTATTGCATCAGGTCGCACCGCCAGTGAGCGGTGTGTTTACGACAGCGAGGATGGCTCCGTGCAACCACCGATCGGCACCGATCAGATCCGGCGCATTCCCGTTGGCGGTGCTCGCCAATTCTGTGGGCGCAGCGCATGAACCCGATGGCGCTGCATGCCCTGTTTGCACCAATCGTGGGGCCAACCGGTGTGCTTCTCGGTAAGGACGCTGCACCCTATGAGGTCGATCATCGTCGGCTTTATCAAGGTCACACACCGCTGGTCGTTCGACCACGCACAACCGCACAGGTCGCCGCCGTCTTGCGCGTCTGTGCCGCACACGGCATCGCGATGGTCCCACACGGCGGCAATACCTCTTATTGCGGTGGTGCCACCCCGGATGCCTCAGGCACTCAGATCGTCATCAGCCTCGAACGACTCACCGCGGTGCGATCGGTAGATCCGATTGGTGGGACACTCACTGTAGAGGCCGGCTGCACACTACGGAGCGTGCGTGCAGCCGCTGCGGCAGCCGGACGCCACTTCCCGCTGTCGCTCGGTTCCGAGGGCAGTTGTCAGATCGGTGGCAATCTATCTACCAATGCCGGCGGCACGCAGGTACTGCGTCACGGCATGATCCGCGAACTCGTCCTAGGGCTGGAAGTCGTGTTACCGGATGGCCAGATCCTCGATCAGCTACGTCGATTGCGCAAAGACAACACCGGCTACGACGTGAAGCAGTTGTTCATTGGCGCGGAAGGAACCCTCGGCATCATCACGGCCGCGGTGCTGCGCATGGGGCCCGCACCCGCCGACTCGCTCACCGCCCTAGTGGCCATCGATGGTCTCGAAGCCACCCTGGCACTCCTGGGTCGGATCCAAAGTGCATTCGGCGACCTGATTGAAACCTTCGAATACATGCCGGCCAGTGCGGTCGCGCTGGCCTGTCAGCACTTTTCTCAGATTAAGAACCCGTTCGAGGATCTGCATCCAGCGTTCGTATTGGTGCATCTACCTTTGCCATCAGCGCTTACAGGCCTGCACGAAGCGTTCACGCGTTTTATGGGCGCGGAAATAGAGGCTTGCCGCGTACGCGATGCCGTAGTCGCACAATCGATGGCACAAGCCGATACGTTCTGGTTTCTGCGCGAGAACATCCCCGCTGCGCAGACCCGCGAAGGGGCCTCGCTCAAACATGACGTCTCGCTGCCCCTGGATCGCTTGGCCGAATTCGAGCGGCGCGGCCAAATGCTGCTGGCAACGTTGGCCCCAGGCTGCCGCAGTATCGGCTATGGCCATGCCGGCGATGGCAACCTGCACTACAACGTCAGTCCACCGGTCGGTGTCTTGCCAGGCTCTGAGGAAGAGCAGGCGTTCCTGTCCCGCAAAGAACCACTCATGCGCGCCATCCATGACCTCGTCGCAGAGTTAGGCGGTAGTTTCAGCGCCGAACACGGCATCGGCCAACTCAAAGTCAGCGAACTGGTGCGCTATGAAGATCCCGTGGCACTGGCGGTCATGGGTCGGATCAAGCAAGCACTCGACCCCCAAGGCCTCATGAATCCAGGCAAGGTTGTAGTCGGTCGATGAGTACCCGTACGGCACAAGCACGCATCGCCATTGCACCCCTGCGCACCACCCGCCTGCTCCTGCGGCCGTTCCAACCGGGCGATTTAGAACAACTACAGCGCATTGTGGAGCACCCCTCCGTCCGCGCTTTTTCACCCGTCGAGCCGCGCGCGCTTGCCGCGGCGGCCCGTGCGCAAGGTGGACGCAAACAACGCCAAACCGCCCACTACGAATTTGCGGTGGTAGTCCACCGCACCGGCCAGGTTGCCGGCTCTTGTGAGCTCGTGCTGGGCCCGGGCAAATCAGGTGAGATCGGCTACCTACTCGGACGCCGGCACTGGGGTTATGGCTACGGCACGGAAACGGCCCGCGCGCTGGCGGCCTTTGGATTTGAGGCCTTAGGCCTACGGCAAATCCATGCGACCGTCTCTCTGGATAACAGCCGGTCCCGGCGCGTGCTGCAAAAGGCCGGTTTCTCCTGGGATGCACTGTTGCGCCGCGCAGGTCGATCCGCCGGCCCCGCCCTCGACGCCGAGCGCTATATCCGCGTAAGGGACACCCCTGACCGGGGTGCTTGCCCTAAGCGGACGACTCGCCGATGATCGTATCCTGAGCCGGGAGCCGATGCCCTTGACTATTACGATCCGCCGCACCGCACTGACTGTCGCTACGCTGGTCGCCCTCTATGGGGCAGTGGGCGTTTTAGTCGTGCCACGCGTAGTGCGTCAGGCGCTCGAGCAGTACGCCCATGACCATGGCCACACGGTGCGTATCGGCTCGATCGTCTGCAATCCCTACACACTCTCTGTGCGTGCCACAGCAATCGACTTCTCGAACGCGGCCGATGTCGTGGATCTGTCGATCAGCGATCTGTCCGTACGTCTCGGTTGGAGCACACTGCTCGGCCAAGGCACGGTAGTACGCGACTTGCGTATCGGCATCGGCGCATTGCGGGCCAGCCGACGCGCCGACGGCAGCGTAGACCTCAGCGACCTGCTCCCGCCTTCGGATCCGAACTCCCCGTGGCCGCACGTGCGTGTCGGCACTTTTCAGTTGCAGGCCCACGACCTGCGCTACGCCGATCCAGCCGCAGGCCCGGGCGCCAGCGTCGCCCTCACAACGCTGACGCTATCGGCACAGGACTTTTCAACGCAAGCCCCCTCCAGCGCTTGGACCCTTGCGCTGTCGACTGATCGCCAAGAGACTGCTGCAGTACAGGCCCAGCTGACGCTCGAACCCTTCGGAGCCGCCACTACGGTACAGGTAACCGGCTTTGCGTTGGCCCGGTTCGGCCCCGAGTGGGCTGGTCTGTTGCCGCAGATTGAAGGCAGAGTCGATGCCAGCGCTGCGATCCAATGGAACACCGCGGGTCACCCCGGCCTGTCGGTACAAGGTGGCCAGGTCTCTGGCCTCGCCACCGCACTGGCGCTGCCGCCGCACCATGGCCCTCATGTGTCACTCGCCCGATGGTCGTTAGGTGATGTGAACTACGACAGCGCGAAAAACACGCTGCAACTGGGCAAGATTGCGCTGCACTCGCCACACCTTGGCCTTGTG